>NZ_JBEOUL010000002.1:0-441658 GCF_040304075.1 Kitasatospora sp. NPDC094015 | reverse complement strand
CGCACGTGCGGGTCGAGACCGGCGGGGTGTCCGCCATGTCCACCCAGGCCGACCACTACTACCTGCGCGGCATGGACGGCGACCGCAACGACCCCGCCGACAGGACCAGGAAGCGCACCGTCACCGTCGACGACGGCCAAGGCACCACCCTGACCGACGACGACGCCTGGGTCGGCTACGAGTACCGCACCGAGCAGTACGACAAGCCCGGCGGCAAGATCCTCTCCAAGACCGTCAACACCCCCTGGAAGAAGACCACCGCCACCCGCGTCCGGGACTGGGGCACCACCACCGCCAACCTCACCGCCACCCGGATCACGCGGACCTTCACCTCGCTCGACAACGGCACCGGCAGCTCCTGGCGCGAGACCCGCACCAACACCACCCAGGACGCCTACGGCCGGGCCGCCCAGGCCGAGGACCTCGGTGACGTCACCGTCGGCACCGACGACAAGTGCACCCGAACCACCTTCGCCGACAACACCACCGCCTGGATCCTCAACGGCGCCGTCCGTGCCGAGACCGTCTCCGCCGACTGCGCCGCCGACATCAACCGGGACACCCAGCCGGACGGCAGTTCGGTGGTCTTCTCGGACGTCCGGGCGCGGTTCGACGGCCAGGCCTACGGCGCCGCACCCACCAAGGGCGACGTCACCCTCACCGAGACCCTGAAGTCGCAGGCGGGAACGGTCGCCACCTACCTCGACGCCGCGAAGACCTTCGACATCTACGGTCGGACGCTGATCAGCACCGAGCTGGCCTCCACCACCGTGTTCGACACGACGGGTGCCACCGGACCGGTCACCACCCCGCACCCCTCGGCCCGGGTCAGCACAGCCTCGTACACCCCGGCGACCGGCCGTCCGACCAGGTCCACGGCCGTCTCACCACCCGCCAAGGCCGGCGACGCCGCCACGGTACGTACCACCTACACCGACTACGACCTGCTGCGTGGGCTGACCGTCGACACCGTCGACGCCAACAACCGCAGGACCGATCAGACCTACGACGCGCTCGGCCGCACCCTGAAGGTCTGGTTGCCGAACCGCTCCAAGGTCAACGGCCAGAGCCCCAACCGCCAGTTCGGCTACGAGGTCGCCGAGGGCAGGATCGCCTCGGTCGCGACCCTGACCCTGAACGCCGACGGCTCCCAGGACACGTCCTACACCCTGTACGACGGTCACGGGCGGGCACGGCAGACGCAGTCGCCCGGTGACAACGGCGGCCGACTGCTGACCGACACCTTCTACGACGAGCGCGGCCAGGCGGCTCTGACCTACGCGCCGTACTACGCCACCGGCGCACCCTCGACCACGCTGTTCAAGGTCGAGGACGCGACCGGCGTGGAGACCCAGACCGCCACGGCGTTCGACGGCCTCGGACGCGCCGTCAGGTCCACCGTCCTCGCGGGCAACGGCGCAGGCACCCCGCTCGCCACCACCCTCACCGAGTACGACGGTGACCGGGCCACCGTCACCCCGCCCGCCGGTGGCACCCCCACCACCACCATCAGCGACGCGACCGGCAGGACCACCGAGCTACGGCAGTACAGATCCGCGCTGCCCACCGGCGCCTACGACAGCACCACCTACGGGTACGACCCCGCCGGTCACATGACGAGGCTGACCGACCCGGCCGGTACCGTCTGGACCTGGCAGTACGACCAGCTCGGCCGGCTGCGCAGGACGGTCGACCCGGACGCCGGCACCACCACGAAGGCGTACAACGACCGCGGTGAGCTGATCAGCACCACCGACGGCCGCAACAAGACCGTGGTCACCGTCTTCGACAACCTCTCCCGGGTCGTCGAGACCAGGGACGGATCCGCCGGCGGGCCGCTGCTGACCTCCCAGACCTGGGACCCGAGCGGAAACCTCAACTCCCTCGCCACCTCGACCCGTTACAGCACGGTCAACGGAACCACCTACCAGTACAAGACCACCTACTCGCTGTTCGACGTGCTGTCCCGGCCGACCCGCACGACGCTGTCCGTGCCGTCCGTGCCCGGACAGGAGGCGCTGGCCGGCAACTACGTCAGTGGCACCGTGTACCGCCTCGACAACCTCCCGCAGAGCGTCAGCTACCCGGCCGCGGGCAACCTCGCCGCCGAGTCGCTCGCCTTCACCTACGACGCGCGGCACCGGCTGACCGCAGCATCCGGCCTCAGCAGTTACCTCACCGGGCAGACGTTCAGCCTGACCGGCAAGCCGCTGCAGTCCACCCTCAGCAACGGCACCGCAGGAAAGGACGTCTACCTCACCAACGGCTACGAGTGGGGCACCCAGCGCCTCGCGTCCAGCCGCACCGACCAGTACGGCATCGCCGTCCCGGCGCGCGCCGCCGTCTACACCTACGACCAGAGCGGCAACATCACCTCGCTGACCGACACGTCCCGCACGGGCACGGACCGGCAGTGCTTCCAGTACGACTACCTCACCCGTCTCACCGAGGCCTTCACCCCCACCGGCACCAGCTGCCCCGGCACACCCGACGGTGCCACCCTCGGCGGCCCCGCCCCGTACTGGACCAGCTACACCTACAACACCAACGGCACCCGGGCCACCGAGACCGACCACGACCCGGCAGGTAACACCGCCCAGCAGACCACCACCACCTACAGCTACCCGGCGGCCACCGCCGCCCGGCCGCACAGCCTCACCGGCACCAGCACCGTCACCGGCGGCACCGGACCCGCCGTCACCCGGACCTACGACTACGACACCGCCGGCAACACCACCGGACGCCACCTCAAGGCCGCCGGCGACCAGACCCTCAGCTGGAACACCGAGGGCAAGCTGGAGCAGGTCACCGGCGGGGGCAGGACCACCAACTACGTCTACGACGCGAGTGGCAACCGGATCCTGGCGCACACCGCGGACACCGGGGCGCCGGCCGCCGAGAACTGGACCCTCTACCTCGGCAACAGCGAGCTGAACCTGCTCAAGGGTGCGGCCAAGCCGACCGCCACCCGCTACTACGCCATCGGCACCGCCACGGCGGTGCGCACCGACGACGGCAAGGTGGTCTTCCAGCTCGCGGACCACCACGGCACGGCCGAGCTCAACATCGACGCCACCACGGGTGCGGTGACGCAACGCCGCAGCACGCCGTTCGGCGAGGACCGCGGCACCGCCCCGACCGCATGGTCCGGCACCCGCGGCTTCGTCGGCGGAACCAAGGAGGCCACCGGCCTCACCCACCTCGGGGCCCGCGACTACGACCCGGCCACCGGCCGTTTCATCAGCGTCGACCTCATCCTCGACGTCGACGACCCGCAGCAGTGGAACGGCTACGTCTACTCGCACAACAACCCGGTCAACCGGGCCGATCCCGGCGGCCTGTACGACCCCGACCAGCGCGCCGCGGAGATCGAGGCCCGGCGCAACAGCGGGAGTTCCTTCTGGGCCCAGATGACCAAGCTGTTCAACCAGATCGCGGACGAGATGGCGGCGGCGGCCAGTGCCCGGCGCGAAGCCTCGCAGAGCCAGGACCGGACCACCCGGCACAACCAGGCCGTGGCCGTGGCGGCGGACGAGATCAAGAAGCAGGTCAAGAGCATGGGGGTGAAGAACTTCACGGTCACGGTCAAGTACAACAGGGTGGACGACGCGAACAAGGACCTGATGTACCCCGGCTTCAAGAGCCCCGAGTCGACGTTCGGCCTGGTCGACATCCTCGGATACGACGCGGACAGTGACGTCTACTACGTCTGGGAGGTCAAGTCCGCCAGCGAGGCCGCCAGCGCCGTTCCCGAGGCCCAGTGGTACGTGAGCCGGATGAAGGCCAACGGCCAGAAGGCGGTGCTGGGTTGGACCATCGGCGGCCCGTACGACGTGCACGCCAACGGTGACAAGGTGATCGGCCCGGCCCCGGGAGCGGTCATCTACGGCAAGCCCAACGACCGGGACTTCAAGCGCGTCTCGACCTCCAGCCCGGCGTCCGTCGCCGCCCAGCAGGGGGCTCAGCGGGTGCCCAGCCCCAGCCCGGGCCCCGGGCCGGGTGAGTACGCCGGCACGATCTACCAGCCGGGGCTCGGAACCCGGCCGCTCGGCCCCAGTGTCGGAGGCCCCAGCGCGCTGCTGGTGGTGCCGTTCGTCGTGATCGGTGCCGTCGGTGTGGTGGCGGCGCTGCCCGAGGAGGCTGCGGCGGCCGGGGCCGTCGCCACCGTGGCGGTCACCAAGGCCATGTTCGACCTGGCCGCGTGACCGGCCGCACCCCGCAGTGATCTGATGGTCGGGATCCGGCCCGGTCCGTAGTGTCCGGGCCGGATCCCGACCTCGGAACGACAGGAGGATCTGTTGAATCATCTGGACGACCTGATCCGGCAGTACGCCGCACCCGAGCTGGAGGAGGCGGGCTTCACCCGCGCTGGGCGTTCCTTCAGCCGGATCTCGGAGCGGGGGGACGCCGCGTTCCTCGAGTTCGCCGACTTCCCGCTCGGGCCGATGGTCGTGCTCTTCGACGTCTCGCTCGCTCTCACCCCGCGGGCGCACTGGGAGTGGCTCCGCCGGCAGACCGCTCCGCAGTACCTCGGGCCGCCGGAGAGCTCCAGCCCCTTCTTCCGGTGGTGGTGCCCGCCGCCCGACCGGTTCGCGCAGGACCCGGAGGACGAACCGCAGACCTGGATGTTCGGCCCGCTGACCGACGAGCGGGAGTTCGGCGCGGCGCTCGCCCTGGCGCTGCGCAGCACCGCCGTCCCGCAGCTGCTCCACCTGCTGGACCGGGACAACCTGCTGGAGGAGAGCCGCAGTTCGCGGATCGCCCGGATGAAGGGCCTCGGCTCGCCGCTGGAGCGGCAGATCATGGCGATGGTGGACGACGCGCCCGTAGAGGCGGTCGAGGCGGCCCTGCGGCAGCGGCCCGAGGGGGAGGGGCACCGGGACTTCGCACCGTGGGTCCGGGCCCGGCTGGCCGCCCGGGCGTAGCGCTCGTACCGGCCGGGCGTGCGCCTCGGACGCGGACGCGGACGGAGCAAGGGCGGGGAGGCCCGAAGACCTCCCCGCCCTTGCTCGTTCCGTCAGGGTCAGCGCGGCTGGCCGCCGGCGCGGCGGGCCGCGCCCGGGCGGGAGCCGGAGGTGCCGGACGAGCCGGCGGTGGCGCCGCCGCTGCGGGCGGGGTGGGCCGGGCCGCCGGTGCGGGCGCGCCGGTTGCGGTTGGCACCGGGCGAACGGCGCGGGCGCTCGATCACCGGGTCGGGGATCACCACCGGGACGCCGCTGGGCACCCGGGCGCCGGTGATCTTGACCAGCTCCTCGCCGGTCGAGTGCACCTGGGCCGAGTTGGGGGTGATGCCGGCGGTCGCCATCAGCCGGGCCATCTCGCGGCGCTGGTTGGGCAGGACCAGGGTGACGACGGTGCCGGACTCGCCGGCCCGGGCGGTGCGCCCGCCGCGGTGCAGGTAGTCCTTGTGGTCGCCCGGCGGGTCGATGTTGACCACCAGGTCGAGCCCGTCCACGTGGATGCCGCGGGCCGCGACGTTGGTGGCCACCAGCGCGGTCACCGCACCGGTCCGGAACTGCTCCAGCGTGCGGGTGCGCTGCGGCTGCGACTTGCCGCCGTGCAGCGCGGCCGCCTTCACCCCGCTGTTCAGCAGGTCCTGCACCAGCCGGTCGGCGCCGTGCTTGGTGTCGGTGAACATGATCACGCCGCCGTCGCGGGCCGCGATCCGGGTGATCGCCGCGTGCTTGTCGGAGTTCTGCACGTGCAGCACGTGGTGCTCCATCGTGCTGACGGCGGCCGCGGACGGGTCCACCGAGTGGGTGACCGGGTCCTTGAGGAAGCGGCGCACCAGCCGGTCGACGTTGCGGTCCAGGGTGGCCGAGAACAGCATCGTCTGGCCGTCCGCCTCGACCTGCTCCAGCAACTCCGTGACCTGCGGCAGGAAGCCCATGTCGGCCATCTGGTCGGCCTCGTCGAGCACCGTGACGGAGACCTCGCCGAGCCGGCAGTCGCCCCGCTCGATCAGGTCCTTGAGGCGCCCCGGGGTGGCCACCACGACCTCGGCGCCACGGTTGAGCGCGTGCGCCTGGCGCCCGATCGACATGCCGCCGACCACGGTCGCGATCCGCAGCCGCACCGTGTGGGCGTACGGGATGAGCGCCTCGGTGACCTGCTGGGCGAGCTCGCGGGTGGGCACCAGCACCAGGGCGAGCGGGGTGCGCGGCTCGGCCCGGCGGCCCGCGGTGCGGGCCAGCAGCGCGAGGCCGAAGGCGAGGGTCTTCCCCGAACCGGTGCGCCCGCGGCCGAGCACGTCCCGGCCGGCCAGCGAGTTGGGCAGGGTGGCGGCCTGGATCGGGAACGGCGAGGTGACGCCCTGGCGGGCCAGTGTGGCCAGCAGCGACTTCGGCATGTCCAGCTCGTCGAAGGACTCGACGGCGGGCAGGGCCGGGGTGGTGCTCACCGGCAGCGCGAACTCGCCGCTCGGGCCGGCCTGGCGAGGCCGGCGGCCCGCACCACTGCCAGGGCGCGGGGTGGAGCGAAAACCGGAACGTGCGCCGGAGCGCGAGCCGGAGCCGGCACCCCGGTAGGACGAGCGGTTGGAATTGACCACAGAAAAACCTTCCTCGGGCGGCACGGCTCCCGGGAAGGCTCCACGGCGCGCGGGCGTCGGGGCATCGCAAGAACGGGCCGGGGATCGGGCGGTGGCGGGGCGGCGTCCGACGCGGCGCCCGCAGACACGCCAAAAAGGGCCCGCACCGTGCGAGTGCGCGGTGCGGGCCCCGGCTGCGCCGGCGGATGCCGGTGCAGCATCACGTACTTAGAGGGGGCGAATGTTCTCCGCCTGCGGGCCCTTCTGGCCCTGCGTGACGTCGAACTCGACCTTCTGGCCCTCGAGCAGCTCACGGAAGCCGCTGGCGTTGATGTTCGAGTAGTGGGCGAAGACGTCCGGGCCGCCACCCTCCTGCTCGATGAAGCCGAAGCCCTTTTCCGAGTTGAACCACTTCACAGTGCCATTAGCCATTTAAAGAATCTCCTTCAGGGGACCTCGAGACCCGCACCTCGCGGATTTCGCGTCGCCGTGATGATGACCCGCCCGGGAAAACAAGCCGGGAAACAAAAATGCGCCTGTCGGTCACAAGCCAACAGGCGCACACAAAGTTCATGGGAACCAAAACTGCAACTGGTACCGACTGTAGCAGGCCGGGGGCCGGAACGGGTGATCGCCGGGCCACCAGTTTCCGGGCGGCCCGTAGGGCCCGGTCCGGGCGGGGGCTCGGGGGCGGGGCCGGGTGGGGGCCCGGGTGGGTCCGGATGGGCCCACCGCGCGGCGTCCCGGGGCGTCCGGGCCCGCAGGTGGGGGCCGGCGGGCCCGTTCGGGCCGGCGTCCGACGGTGCGCCGGCGATCTTCGACCCCCCTCGAAGTTCACCCTCCGGGGTGCAAGATCCGGATAACTATTCAACTCCGATGCGCCCAGGTATGGCGCGCCCCGATTGGGTGGGGCGCATACTGGCGATGATGACGAATTCAGCCGCAGCCCGGCGACACCTGCCCACCAGTCCCTTCAAGGCTCCTGTCCCGCCGGTCCCCAAGCGGTTCGCCGTGGGTGACCGGGTTTCGCACGACCGCTACGGCCTGGGCCGCGCGATCGCCGTCGAGGGCGACGGCGAGATCGCGGTGCTGGTCGACTTCGGCTCGCGCCAGGAGCGGCTGGTCCAGCCCTTCGCGCAGCTGTTCAAGCTCTGAGGGTGTTCAAGCTCTGAAGGTGCGGACGGCCCCGGCGGCCTGAGGGTCTCCGGGTCCGATGCGCCGGAGCCCGCGCCCCCGCGCTCCCGTGATCCGGCACGCCCCGAGTGGTGCGCGCCGGCGGATACGGTCGCGCGACCACCGCGATACGCCGCTTTGCCAGGATGGGTCCCGGCGGTGCGGCGACCGGTTGGCACGGGGCGATCCGGCAGCACGCCGCCGCACGGGGACGGCGGACAGCCGGACGGTCACCGACCGGTCCGGCCTGACACCACGGGGGAGTGGGCAGTTCGAACCGAGGGGGCCCGGCTGCGGGCCCCCGGTGCGTACCGCGGATCGCGGGGGCGGTGCCCTCGAAAGGTCCGGTACGAACCACGGCTGGCCGGCCGTCCGGCCCAAGGGTGCGCCGGTGGGACTCAGTCCCACCGGCGCACCCTTGTGTTTTCCGGGCCCACGTGGGCTGGGACGGAGTCAGCTCCCGGCCCGTGCAACGGACCTGATGCGGCGACTTGTAAGTTGCCCTGGTCAGGTTGCGCCGTGCGGACGGGTTCCCCGGCCGTCGTACCGCCGCGGCGAGTTCGAGCAGAGGCTAGGAGAAGCGTTGGCTCGCAAGCCCCGCCCCATCGATCCGAACGAAGGTCCACTCCAGGCGTTCGCCTACGACCTGAGAGGGGTGCGCGAGGACGCCGGCAATCCCACCTACCGCGTGCTGGCCGGCCGGGCCGGCTTCGGCGCCACCACCCTGAGCGACGCCGCCGGTGGTGTGCGCCAACCCAGCCTGGAAGTCACCCTCGCCTACGTCGGGGCGTGCGGGGGCGACGTCGAGCTGTGGGAGCGGCGCTGGCACGAGCTGGACCGGCGGCTCGCGGAGGAGCGGGTCGACGACGCGGCGCCGGAGGCGGCGGACGGGACCTCCACGGGCCCGGCCGGGGCGCAGGGCGCCGACCCCGCGGACGCGCACGCCGGCGGGCCCTCCGGCGGACTCTCCGGACTGCCCGCGCACGAGGACGCCGATGCGCCGGCGCCCGACGGGGCGCAGGACACTGCCGATGCGCCGGAAGCCGTGCCCGAAGCTGCGGCGGAATCCGCGCCGGAGTCCACCACGGAGTCCGCCACGGAACCCCTCGCGGAGAGCGCCGCCGACCGCGCCGCCGTCCGCGTCGCCGCCGAGGCGGGCCCGCAGGAGCTGAGCGCCGACGCCGCCGAGCTGTCCTCCTCGCCCGAAGGGGAACCGGACGGGCCGGAGACGAGTCGCTCCCGGCGCTGGCCGGTGCTGGCGACCGCGGTCGGGCTCGCGGTGGTCGCCGCCCTCCTGGCCGTGCTGATCCCCAAGCTGTCCGGCGGCTCCGCGGCCTCCGCCGCGCCGAGCCCGACCCCCACGCCGAGCGCGACGGTGGTGCCCCCGTGCGCGGACTACGGCGGCGCCGGGGCGTTCTCCGGCACCACCTACCTGCCGACCACCCGGGTCCGGGCCGGGGCCGGCACGCACTCGGCGACCCTCACCCAGTACCCCCCGGGGTGCCAGGTCGAGTTCAGCGGCTTCTGTCTCGGCGAGGTGATCACGGACGCCTTCTCCAACACCCCGGACATGCGCTGGTTCAAGGTGCGCGGCGGCGGGGTGATCTCCTCGGGGGTCATCCACGGGAATCCGCCGAAGACCATGCACAGCGAATCCTGCGACGGCGGCGCACCGCCGCCCTCCGCGATATCCCTGACCGTCTCCGGCCCGGCCGACGGAATGGACACGATCTATCTGAAGGCGACCGGCGAGCACCTGGGGATCGTGGGCTACGCCGGATTCTTCGCGACCGGCGCGCCGCAGGCGCCCGCGCCCAGCTGGCAGCAGCTCGGCTTCACCGACAACGCGCTCGCCGCCTTCGCCGAACCCTGGCGACTGGAGCCGCTGCGTGCGGAGCTGGCCACCCGGCCGCAGCTCCAGGTGGTCGCCGTCGCCTGCATGGGCGGCGAGGGGCCGACCGGGATCGTGGACGCCGAGCTGGTGCGGCCCGGCGACCCGGGCGCCCCGGAACCGCTGCAGCTCGATGCCGACCAGCTCGCCGCGGCCCAGGCCGCCGCGTGCAGCTTCCCCAAGACCAGCTGAGCCGCCCAGCCCGCCCACGCCCACCCCGCCCGGCCCCGGCGCTGGCCCCAAGGATTCGCCCCGGACCATTCCGGGGCGAATCCGACCGTTCCGGGCGGCAATTGTCCGTCATTGATTGACCGGACCCCTGACGCGCGCTGGACAACCTGACGGATCGATAGAAACGGAGGTGTTGATCGACGACGGTGATCCGCACCCCGGGAACCCGGGGGGAGCGGCGCCGGAGGGAGTGCCGGTAGATGGAGTTCTGCGTTCTTGGGTCGCTGCTGGTCCGCGACGGTTCGGACGAGTACGTCGTCCCGGCCGCCAAGCAGCGGGCGCTGCTCGCCGCGCTGCTGCTGAGGCCCGGACAGGTGGTGCCGGCGGACGTCCTGGCCGACACCATCTGGAACTTCTCCCCGCCGCCCAGCGCGGCCACCACCCTGCGCAACTACGTCATGCGGCTGCGCCGCAGCCTCGGCGCCGCGGGCGAGCGGATCGGCACCCGCGAAGGCGGCTACCTGATCGAGCTGGACCCCTCCGAGCTGGACGCCTGGCGGTTCGAGACCCTGCGCGCGCAGGGGGTGGCCACGCTGCGCGAGGGCGCGTACGAGCGGGCGAGCGAGCTGCTCGGTTCGGCGCTGGCGCTGTGGCGCGGGCCGGCCCTGGTCGACGTGCCGTCCGACGCGCTGCACCAGTTCGAGGCCGACCGGCTGAACGAGGGGCGGCTGGACGCGGTGGAGGCCTGGGTCGAGGCGGAGCTGCGGCTCGGCCGCCACCAGGCCGTGGTCGCCGAGCTGCGCGCGCTCACCGCCGAGCACCCGGGCCGCGAACGCTTCTGGGCGCAGCTGATGACCGCGCTGCACCGCGGCGGGCGCCGCACCGAGGCGCTCGGCGCCTACCAGCAGGTCCGCCGGACCCTGGTGGAGGAGATCGGGGTGGAGCCCGGGGCGGAGATCCGCGAGGTGCACCGGATCATCCTCCGCGAGGAGGAGTCGAATTCCGCGCCGGGAACCGAATGTGCCGATCGGACGGTGGTCGAACCGCTTCCGGTGCCTTTCCAGCTTCCGGCGGACCTCGCGGATTTCACCGGGCGGGCGGTGGACCTGCGCCGCATTTCCGGATTCCTGGTCTCGCGGCGCACCTGTCCGCCGGTGGTCGCGGTCTCCGGTCAGCCGGGCGTGGGGAAGAGCGCGCTGGTGGTGCGCGCCGCGTACGAGGCGCGCGAGGAGTTCCCGGACGGCGTGCTCTACGCGGAGCTCGGCGGGAGCACCACCGAGCCGGCCGAGCCGGGGGCGGTGCTGGAGTCGTTCCTGCTCGCGCTGGGCGTCGCCGCGCCGGTGATCCCGCCGGGGATCGGGGCGCGCGCCGCGCTCTACCGGTCGGTGCTGGCCGGCCGCCGGCTGCTGGTGGTGCTGGACGACGCGCTGGACAGCGCACAGCTGCGTCCGCTGCTGCCGGCCGACCCGGCGGCGGCGACCCTGGTGACCGGCCGCCGGCTGCTGGCCGACCTTCCCGGTGCCCGCCAGGTGGGGCTCGGGCTGCCCGAGGAGTCCGAGGCCCGTCGACTGTTCGAGCGTATCCTCGGCCCGGCCCGGGCCGCGGCCGAACCGGAGGCGGTCACCGCGGTGGTGGCCGCCTGCGGACGGCTGCCGCTGGCCGTTCGGGCCGCCGCCGCGCGGCTGGTCGCCCGGCCGTCCTGGGGCGTGCGCGAGCTCGCTGCCCGGTTGGCCGACGGCGACCGGCTCTTCGACGAGCTGCGGGTCGGCGGGATCGACGTCCGCGCCGCGATCGCCGCCGGGGAGGCCGCACTGTCACCCGCCGCCGCGCGGGCCTTCCGGCTGCTGGCCTGGTCGGACCGGCCGGAGCTGGGCCTGAACATCGCCGCGGCGGTGCTGGGACGGCTGCCCGGGCGGACCGAGGAACTGCTGGACGAGCTGGTGGACGCCCACCTGCTGACCATGCCGGCACCGGGTCGGTTCGGCTACGACCCGCTGGTGCGGGCGTTCGCCCGCGAGCAGGGGCGGCGGCACCGGCCGGTGCGCCCGGACGCTGCGGGCACCCGCTGCGTGGTGACGGCGGCGGGACGCCCGGGCGACGGGCCGAAGGTGCCGGCCCAGCGGCAGCGCGGGGTCGGGTGCCCCACCTGCAGCCCGTCGGACGTCCGGGCCGCCTGAGCCCTTCGCGTCCGCGCCGCAGCCGGCCCTTCGCGCCGGGCCCGGCTCAGCGGTGGTCGCTCTCCTGGATCGGGCGGCCCACCGGCACCGGGCGCCGGCGGCGGGCGCCGAGCAGGACGGCGGCCGCGCGGCGGGCGGCCCGCCAGCGGCCGTCCTCGACGGGGGCGGTGGCGGGCGGGGTCGCGGGCGGCTGCTCGGTGGCCGGCGCCGGTATCCGTACCTCGGTCATGTCTGGACTCCCCCTCGGTCGGCCGCTGCGCGGGGCCGGCCTCGCTCCCCGCGGGTGATGCTGCATCAGGCCCGGCGGCCCGGCGTGAAGTCTACGCGCCGCGCCCCGCGACCCCCCGGCCGCGCACACCCCGACGCACGACCGTCCGCCCCGACGGCGCGGCTCAGTCCTCCGGGTGGACGGAGACCAGGGCGAGCGTGATGTTGTCCGGGCCGCCCGCGTCGATCGCGGCCCGCCACAGTTCGACGGCGGCCTCGGTGTCGTCGTGGCGAGCGAGGATCCGGGCGATCTCCTCGTCCGGCACCGGGTCGGTGAGGCCGTCGCTGCACACGAGGTAGCGGGCGCCGTCGGCGGGCAGCGGCCGGCCGGTGACGTGCGGGAGCACCGTCCGGGGCGAGATCGCACCGCCCAGCGTCTGGGTGACGATGTTGGTGGTGCGCTGCCCCGGAGGCGGCGGCGGGCTGTCGTCCGTGCTCAACTGGCTCAACTCCCCGCCGGAGAACTCGAACACCCGGCTGTCGCCCACGTTGAAGACCGTCACCTCCGGTCCGGCGATCACCAGGCCGGCCAGGGTGGTGCCCATCCCGATCAGCTCGGGGATGCGTTCGGTCGCCTCGAACACCTCCTGGTTGCAGGCCAGGACGGCCTCCCGGACGGCGTCCGGCCCGGGGAGCGCGGTGCCCAGGGCGGCCAGCCGGCGGACCACCAGCGCGCTGGCGACCTCGCCGCCCGGATGGCCGCCGAGGCCGTCCGCGACCGCGACCAGGCAGGGCGATCCGAGCGGGAAGAGCAGGGTCTGCGGGCTCTCGGTCACCGTCGCGCAGAGCGTCCACGGGCCGATCACCAGGCTGTCCTCGTTGTGCTCGCGCACCAGGCCTTCGTGGCTCAGCGCTGTCACCGCGATATGGGCCATTGTCCTCGTCCCCCGCTCGACGGCTTCTCCTGTCCCCATTGTGGCCGGGTCCGGCCCCGGTGCGCCGCGACCCACCGTCGGCGGGGTGGTGCGGGTACGGCCGGTCCGCCCCCACCAGGGGGTGGCGGCTGGTGCCCGGGCGCGGCGCGCCCGGACCCCCCTTGACGGCCGCGCGGGGCTCGGCTTACTTTGCTTTCGCATACCAAAACTATTCTTCCGCATCGTGGAAATAGCCCGCAGTCGGCGGGCCACCGGACGGAAGAGCCCCCGACCATCTCGGGCCGGACGCAGGAGAAACCCGATGCCTCGTATGACAGCCGCCCGCGCGGCAGTGGAGATCCTCAAGCGCGAAGGCGTCGAGGTCGCGTTCGGCGTGCCGGGCGCTGCCATCAACCCGTTCTACGCAGCCCTCAAGGCCTCCGGGGAGATCCGCCACACGCTCGCCCGGCACGTCGAGGGCGCCTCGCACATGGCCGAGGGCTACACCCGGGCCAAGGCCGGCAACATCGGTGTCTGCATCGGCACCTCGGGCCCGGCCGGCACCGACATGATCACCGGCCTGTACTCGGCGATCGCGGACTCCATCCCGATCCTGTGCATCACCGGCCAGGCGCCGACCGCGGTGCTGCACAAGGAGGACTTCCAGGCCGTCGACATCGCCTCGATCGCCCGGCCGGTCACCAAGGCCGCCACCACCGTGCTGGAGGCCGCCCAGGTCCCCGGCGTGTTCCAGCAGGCCTTCCACCTGATGCGTTCGGGCCGTCCCGGTCCGGTCCTGATCGACCTGCCGATCGACGTCCAGCTGACCGAGATCGAGTTCGACCCGGAGACCTACGCGCCGCTGCCGGTCTACAAGCCGGCCGCGACCCGGGCCCAGATCGAGAAGGCGATCGGCTTCCTGCTGGCCGCCGAGCGCCCGCTGATCGTCGCGGGCGGCGGCATCATCAACGCCGACGCCGCCGACCTGCTGGTGGAGTTCGCCGAGCTGACCGGTACGCCGGTGATCCCGACCCTGATGGGCTGGGGCATCATCGCCGACGACCACGAGCTCAACGCCGGCATGGTCGGCCTGCAGACCTCGCACCGCTACGGCAACGCGAACTTCCTGGAGTCGGACTTCGTCCTCGGCATCGGCAACCGCTGGGCCAACCGCCACACCGGCGCCCTCGACGTCTACCGCAAGGGCCGGACCTTCGTCCACGTGGACATCGAGCCGACCCAGCTGGGCAAGATCTTCGCCCCGGACTTCGGCATCGCCTCCGACGCCCGGGCCGCGCTGGAGCTGTTCGTCGAGGTGGCCAAGGAGCTGAAGGCCGCCGGCAGCCTCCCCGACCGCAGCGCCTGGGTCGCCTCCACCCAGGAGCGCAAGGCCCAGCTGCAGCGCCGCACCCACTTCGACAACGTGCCGCTCAAGCCGCAGCGCGTGTACGAGGAGATGAACAAGGCCTTCGGCCCGGAGACCCGGTACGTCACCACCATCGGCCTGTCGCAGATCGCCGGTGCGCAGATGCTGCACGTCTACAAGCCGCGGCACTGGATCAACTGCGGCCAGGCCGGCCCGCTGGGCTGGACCATCCCGGCCGCGCTCGGTGTCGCGACCGCGGACCCCGAGACGCCGGTGGTGGCGCTCTCCGGCGACTACGACTTCCAGTTCATGCTGGAGGAGCTGGCGGTCGGTGCCCAGCACCGGATCCCCTACGTCCACGTCCTGGTCAACAACGCCTACCTGGGCCTGATCCGGCAGGCGCAGCGCAACCTGGACATCAACTTCCAGGTCAACCTGGAGTTCGAGAACATCAACTCGCCGGAGCTGGGCGTCTACGGCGTCGACCACGTCAAGGTGGTCGAGGGCCTGGGCTGCAAGGCGATCCGGGTCACCGAGCCGGACCAGCTGCTGCCGGCCTTCGAGCAGGCGAAGAAGCTGGCGGCGGAGTTCCGCGTCCCGGTCGTGGTCGAGGCGATCCTGGAGCGGGTCACCAACATCTCGATGGGCGGCGCCGGGATCGACGCCGTCAACGAGTGGGAGGAGCTGGCCACCGAGCCCGGCCACGCCCCCACCGCCATCAAGGCCCTGGCGGTCTGACCGACCGGCCGACCTGCGGTGGGCCACGGCCCGGCGGCGCCCCGCGCGCCGCCGGGCCGTGGCCGTGGCCCGTGTCCGGCCCGGTGTCGTGGCCCCGTGGCGTGGTCCGGTGCCGTCAGACCGGCAGGTGCCACTGCTGGTTCGCCGCGCCGGAGCAGTCCCAGATCTGCAGCCGGGTGCCGTTGGCGGAGCTGGGGCCGGTGGCGTCCAGGCAGCGGCCGGAGGCGGGGTTGACCAGGGTGGAGCCGGTGCCGGGCCGCCACGTCTGGGCCCCGGTGCCGTTGCAGTCCCAGAGCTGGACCGGGGTGCCGTTGGCGGTGCC
Organism: Kitasatospora sp. NPDC094015; assembly: GCF_040304075.1. Taxonomy (NCBI): domain Bacteria; kingdom Bacillati; phylum Actinomycetota; class Actinomycetes; order Kitasatosporales; family Streptomycetaceae; genus Kitasatospora; species Kitasatospora sp. NPDC094015. The sequence continues at coordinate 426,170 of NZ_JBEOUL010000002.1, read as the reverse complement.
GGCGCTGGTCACGTCGAGGCACTTGCCGAGCGCCCGGAGCGAACCGTCCCCGGCCACGGTCCAGTTCTGCGCCGCGGTGCCGTTGCAGTCGTAGAGCTGGACGGCGGTGCCGTTGGCGGTGCCCGCGGCCGCGACGTCCACGCACTTGCCGCCGTACCCGGTGATCCGCCCGGTGGGCTGCCCCGGGGTGCCGGTGCCGCCGGTGATCGCGTTGAAGGTGCGGGCGAACTGGTACGGGCCCTGCGGGGTGCCGCTGCAGGAGTCGGACAGGGTGCCGTTGGTGGCGCAGGCCTTGTCGCGGCCGAGCGCCCAGAAGGCCAGCAGCTGGACGCCGTTGGTCGCGGCGAAGCTCTCCAGGGTCGCCGCGTTGCCGGTGGTGAACACCTCGTTGGTGGAGTCGTTGACCCCGATCATCGGGGTGTTGCCCTCCATCGCCCACAGCTGCTGGGAGGTCTTGGCCGTCCAGATCCGGCCGAGCTGGGTGTGCAGCGCGGTGGCGGCGTCGGTGGCGGCCCGGCCCATGTCGAGGGTGGGCCCGTAGTCCATCGTCATGATGTTGACCACGCCGACGTCCAGCCCGCGGCTCTTGGCGTTGCCCAGCAGGCTGAGCGAGTTCGCCTCCAGGCCGGTGGGGTCGACCGGCAGGGTGTAGTGCACGGCGAGGCTGCGGCCGGCACCCGCGTACTCCTGCTGGAGCTGGGCGAGGGCCTGGTTGCGGCGGTCGTTGGCGGCGGTGTCGTTCAGCGCGCCGCCCTCGATGTCCAGGTCGATCCTGGTCAGGTTGAGGGTGTCGACCACCTTCTTGTACTGCGCCTTGAGGCTGCTCACCGTGGTGCAGGCCTGCCCGAGTTCGGTGCCGGCGGCGCCGCCGAAGGAGGCGATCACGTCGCCGCCGGCGGCCCGCAGGCTGTTCACGGCGGAGGTCCAACCGGCCTCCGAGACGGGGGTGTTGCCGTTGAAGGTGGCGTTGCAGCTGCCGTCGCTGATCACGAAGGCGAGGGTGAAGTACTTGAGGCCGGTGGCGGCGCGGGCGTCGGCCAGGGCGGCCGGGGAGTTCCAGGTCTCGACGTAGGGCGCGGCGTACTGCGCCGGGAAGCCGGGGCCGGGGTTGGCGGCGGCGCTCGCCTGCGGGGCGGTGGCCAGCAGGGTGGTGGCGGCGAGGGCGAGCGGTGCGACGAGGGCGGCCGGGCGCGAGAGGCGTGGCATGGGAAGTCCTCCTGGGGACCGGGTGGGGGATCGGTGCCGCGGGCGCGCCCTGGGGCGGGCGGCCGGTGCTGACGGGACGTCATGCGGGGTGGCCCGAGGGCGGGGAGGCCGCGGTGCGCCGCGGCGCCGCTCGGCGTGGCACCGGAGTCAACTCGCCGTCAGGGCGGCCGTCAAGGGTTACCGATGGGAACCTTTCCTAACGGTCATCCCGTCAACTCCCGAACGATCACCCGGCGAGAACTCCCGAGCTTTGGCTTCACGAGTTGATGACAATTGGTTCAGACCAAAGTCTTGACGCTTTGATGTGTCCAGGAGTTGAATCGCACCGCGCCACCGGCTGCCCACCCCTCTCGCAGCCCGTTCTGCTGGCCACCACCCCACCCGCCGACCTCTCGGCCACCGAAAGGCGGAGCCGACATGCCTTGGCCCCCTTCTGCCCACCCCTCCCGCGGGCGTCGTACGGCGCTCGCCCTGCTGGCCGGCGCACTCGCCGCCTCCGGCCTGCTGGCCACCGGTGCCGGACCGGCCCGGGCGGCCGGCGAGCCGGTCTCGATCTGGCTCACCAGCACGGACGACGCCGGCGGCCGCCACGTCACCCGCGGGCTCCAGCAGCAGCCCTCGATCGCCTTCGGCACCGGTACCGGCAGCGGCGGCCAGCAGATCACCGTCGACGAGTCCGTCCGCTACCAGCAGTTCACCGGCGGCGGAGCCTCGTTCACCGACACCGCCGGCTGGCTGCTCAACAGCAGCGGGGCGCTGAGCACCGCCACCCGGGACGCCACCCTGCGGGCGCTGTTCTCGCCCACCGACGGGATCGGCCTGTCCTTCGTCCGCAACCCGATGGGCTCCTCCGACCTGGCGCGGTACGGCTACACCTACGACGACCGCCCGGCGGGCCAGAGCGACCCCGGGCTGGCGAACTTCTCGATCGCGCACGACCTGGCCGACGTGCTGCCGCTGACCAAGCAGGCCAGGCAGCTCAACCCGGCGCTCACCGTGATGGCCTCCCCCTGGAGCGCGCCGGCCTGGATGAAGGACAGCGGCAGCCTCGACGGCGGCTGGCTCAGGGCGGAGTACTACGGCGCCTACGCCCAGTACTTCGTGAAGTACCTCCAGGCCTACCAGGCGCAGGGCGTGCCGGTGAACTACGTGACGGTGCAGAACGAGCCGACCTGCTGCGCCGGCTACCCGTCGATGAGCTGGAACGGCTCGGGCCTCCAGTACTTCACCGGCACCGACCTGCTGCCCGCCCTGCAGGGCGCCGGGCTGGGCGCCAAGGTGCTCGCGCTGGACTGGAACTGGGACCAGTACGCCGGCTACGCCGCGCCCACCGTCGACGATCCGGCGATCCGCAACCACCCCAACTTCGGCGGCATCGCCTGGCACGGCTACGGCGGCGACGTCTCGGCGCAGAGCACCGTGCACGACCGCTACCCCGGACTGGACGCCTTCGACACCGAGCACTCCGGCGGCACCTGGATCGGCAACCAGCAGCAGGAGGACATGCGCAACATCATCGACTACACCCGCAACTGGGGGAAGTCGGTGACCAAGTGGAGCCTGGCGGTGGACCAGAACATGGGTCCGCACCACGGCGGTTGCGGCACCTGCACCGGGCTGGTCACGGTGCACGACGGGGACGCCCGCAGCGGGCAGGTCGACTACACGGTCGAGTACTACACGATGGGCCACCTCACCAAGTTCGTGAAGCCGGGCGCCTACCGGATCGCCTCCACCGCCAACTCGGCGGTGCCGAACGTGGCCTGGCAGAACCCGGACGGCTCCAAGGCGCTGATCGCGTACAACGACAGCGGCTCGGCGCAGACCGTGCACGTCAACTGGGGCGGCCAGAGCTTCGGTTACAGCCTGCCCGCGAAGACCTCCGCCACCTTCACCTGGAGCGGCGGCCAGAGCGGCGGCGGGGCGAGCGGTCCGGTCACCGGGCTGGCCGGCAAGTGCCTGGACGTGGCCGCGGCCGGCACCGCCAACGGCACCGCCGTCCAGCTCTACGACTGCAACGGCTCCGCCGCCCAGCGCTGGACCTTCGGCGCCGACGGCACCGCGCGGGCGCTCGGCAAGTGCCTGGACGTCTCCGGCGGGGCCACCGCGGACGGCAGCAAGGTGCAGTTGTGGGACTGCAACGGCACCGGGGCGCAGCGCTGGAGCTACTCGGGCGGCTCGCACGACCTCGTCAACCCGGCGGCGGACAAGTGCCTGGACGTGACGGGCAACAGTTCCGCGAACGGCACCCGGGCGCAGATCTGGACCTGTACCGGGGCGGCGAACCAGAAGTGGACGGCCCCGACCGGCTGATCCGTGCCGGCTCAGCCGAGCTGGAGCAGGGTGCCGTGGCCGGCGGCCAGGGTGCCCGCCAGGACGGCGAGGTCGGCCACGCCGAGGGCGAGCCCGAGCAGGGCCCGCCCTCGGCGCGCGGTGCCGCGGAGCAGGGCCAGGCCGCCGAGGACGATCGCGATCGGGCCGAGGATCAGGTTGAGGACGAGCAGGCCCGGCAGCCCGAGGACGAAGGAGGCGACGGCCATCTGGTCGGCCTCGGCCCGGCGGCGGGCGGGGTTGCCCGCGGCGGGGCTGTTCACGGTGCGGGCGGTGTGCGCGGTGGTGTTCATGGTGTGCACGGCGGGACTCCTCGGTGGTCTCGGTCGGTCCGTCGACGGTGCGGTGCGGTCGGGTGCGCCGCGCGGTCATCCGTGCGGTGCGGTCAGGTGCGTGGCGCGGTCGGGCGCGGTGGCCGTCAGCGCCGGAGCAGGCGCGGCAGGTGCTCGCGGGCGCCGAACAGCAGCAGCCAGGCGGCGATCGCGCCGGCCGCGGCCAGGAAGACCGGCATCGTGGTGTGGACGGCGGCGCCGGCCAGCAGGCCGAGCGCGGCGAGGGCGAAGAGGAGCATGGCAGGCCTCCTGAGATCGTTTCAGCTAACAAGTGTTCGCTGACATCTCCAATCTACCCTTCCCAGACTCGGCAAACAGTTGTTTACTGAATGATGTGAGTCACAGTGAGGGCGGTACGGGGGTCCGGCAGGCCCAGAAGCAGCAGAGCCGGCGGGCGCTGCTGGACGCGGGGCTGCACCTGCTGGAGCGGCAGAACCTCAGCGGTCTCGGGGTGCGCGAGGTCACCCGCGCGGCGGGGATGTCCCCGGCCGGGTTCTACCGGCACTTCCCCGACCTGTCGGCGCTCGGCGTGGTGCTGGTGGAGGAGTCGCTGGCCAACCTGCACGGCATGATCCGGGCGGCGCTCGCCGAGCAGGGCGGTCTGGGCGACGATCCGGAGGCGCTGATCGACCGGGCGGTCGAGGTGGTGGCCGCGCACGTCGGTGAGCACCGCGCCTACGTCCGCTTCCTGGCCCGCGAGCGGCACGGCGGGGTGCGCGAGGTGCGCGAGGCGATCGCGGCCGAACTGCGGCGTTTCGCCGATGAGGTGGCCGGGGCGCTCGCCCTGCAGCCGGTCTCCGCGGGCTGGCCGGCGGGCGAGGTGCGGATGCTGGCGGAGCTGTACGTCGACCTGCTGGTGATGGCCGCGACGGCGTTCCTGGAGGCCGGTCCCGAGGGCGAGGCGGAGGTCGCCCGGACGGCCCGCACCAGGCTCCGGCTGATCAGTGTCGGGCGCCGCCACTGGCACGACGGCTGAGCGCCCTCCCCGCGCCGTGCTCGGTGCGGCCGGCCGGACAGGGCCTAGTCAGGAACTCCGTGGTTCCGGGCGGCATCCCTGATCTCGGTGAGGAACGTCTGCATGGCGTGGTGGCCGATGGGCCGGGTGGGAACGGCCAACTCCGAGCCGTCGGACACGATGCGCACGCCGGCCACCTCCGTCCGGACGCTTCCGTCGCTGATTCCGGTGGGGTGGGAGGCCCAGGTGAGCTGAACCGCCATGTGCTTGAGTGCCCCGTAGGAGACCTGTCTGGTGGTCCCCTTCCAATGCCAGATGATGCGTCTGTTGCTGAAGGCGATGAACCGGCCGGTGAAGATCAGCGACTGGTCGAGGAATCCGAGGAGTCGCTCTCCGTCGAGCGCGGTCGGCCACGTGCCGATCGTCGACCACGGCAGGGCGTCGCCGGTGACCGCCTTCGGCACGCCGTCCAAGTGCCTGAGGACGCTCAGGAGCAGGTCGGACTCGAAGCCCAGCCTGGTCTCCTCCTCCTCGGGTCTCAGGATCGGGACGGCACCCGGAGCAGCCTGGACGTTGCGCGTGATGGACATCCCGACCCCACCGTCGAGCACAAGGATGCGGGGTTGGGGCATCGCCGACTTCTCCAGCCGCCTGCTCACCTCGGTGTGGACCTCGTGCAGGGTGAGCAGCGGCCTTCCGCCGGGGAGGCCGCCGCCGAGCACCGAGATGAGTTGGCCGGTGTACGCGGTGTACTCGGCTCCCCGTTTGGCCGTCGAAGTGGACATCGGGCCTGATGAGACCAGAGAGACCGCGCCGGACGTTGTGATCTCTTCCTCGCTGATTGCGGTGCCGTCGTCCATCGACTCGAAGGACTTGGCGGAGTAGCAGGTGTCCAGGACGACCACCTTGCGAGGGACCGAGTACAGCGCTTCGCCGAGGGTCGTCTGGATGTCCGCGTACTTGATGGCGCCGGTGTTGTAGTTCCCGTTGAGCCGCGCGCCGCTCAGGCACAGGTAGAACTCGCGGGTGACGGGATGGCGCATCCCGTGACCGGCGAAGTAGAAGACCACGGTGTCGGTGGCGTCCCTGAGCGCGTCCTGCAAGGCGATGAAGACCGCTTCGCGGGAAGGGTTCACGAGTGCGACGCAGTGCTCGTCGGCGAGGCCCCAGACGCGAGGGTGCCTGAGCAACTCCGAGAGCCGTTGCACGTTGCGCGCGGTGGCGGGGATGCTGTGGAAATCGGTGGGGGGGGGGCGACTGTTCGGACGTGCCGACGATCACCGCTCTGGAGCGGGACGGGTCGTTGAGTCTCACCTCCAAAGCGTTCAGCCCTCCTGGGTGAGGGTCAGACGGGCCGTCGCCTCGGCCGCCTGCGTCTCCAGGTCGTCGTCCCCGGTGTGCACCAGCTCGGCCTCCCCGCCGAGGCTCGACGTCAGCAGGATCGGCGGGGCCGCGGTGCGGGAGTCCTGCCACTGCAGGAAGGTGATGACCGCCTGGAAGACGGTGGGAACGAGGGTGACGGACGAGATGATCAGGGACGCGATGGCGATCCCGTCCATGTCCTCGGTCGGCTCGTCGGACCGCACCGTCCTGATGTGCGGGTTCGCGGTGAACGTCGGGTGGGTGATGAGCCAGTCGCCCAGGTCGGAAGCTTCCTCCGCCAGGCCCCCGGGGATGTCGAAGAAGATCTCCACGGACTCGTTCACGTCTGTTCCCCCTCCGTGCCGGGTGGTCAGCGCCCGGCGACAGTAGTCGACCTACCCGCCTCCGGCCGACCGCACACGGCCCGGCGGCCTGTCCGAGGACCCGCCCGAGGCTGACCGGTCGGAGCTGGGTCTTGACGAGATCTTGGGGTCCGGCGCTCTTGACATGGCGTCATGTCCACGCCAAATTTTGAGGACCCCCACCGAGAGGCCCTCTCATGCAGAAGCCGCTCATCGGCGCGTCCTGCGCCGCGCTGCTGTTCTCCGGAGTCACCGCCCTGGCCGGCGCCGCCCCCGCCTCGGCCGCCCCCGCCGTCACCGTCACCTACGCGGGCACGGTGGCGCTCAGCAACTGCTCCGGCTCGCTGGTGCGGCTCCCCAACTCCGCCGCCACCGACCCGGCCCTGATCCTGTCCAACGGCCACTGCCTGGAAACCGGCATGCCGGGCCCGGGGCAGGTGCTGGTCAACCGCTCGTCCAGCCGCAGCTTCACGCTGCTCAGCTCCACCGGCGGCAGCCTCGGCACGGTCCGCGCCAACAAGATCGTCTACGGCACCATGACCGACACCGACGTGTCGATCTACCAGCTCACCAGCACCTATGCCGCGATCCAGTCCCGGTACGGGATCGCGCCGCTCACCGTCTCGCCGAACCACCCGACCCAGGGCGCCGCGATCAAGGTGGTCTCCGGGTACTGGAAGCGCACCTACTCGTGCAACGTGGACGGGTTCGTCTACCGGCTCAAGGAGGGCGGCTGGACCTTCAAGGACTCGGTCCGCTACACCTCCAGCTGCAACACGATCGGCGGCACCTCCGGCTCGCCCGTCATCGACACCGGCACCGGCCAGATCGTCGCCGTGAACAACACCGGCAACGAGGACGGCGAGCGCTGCACCGAGAACAACCCCTGCGAGGTCGACCAGAACGGCACGGTGACGGTCCGCAAGGGCATCAACTACGCCCAGGAGACGTACGGCATCCCCGCCTGCTTCGCCCCGGGCAACCGGCTCGACCTGACCCTCGCGGGCTGCGTCCTGCCCCGGCCGTAACGGCCCCCCGAACGCCAGGGCCACCCGTCCACCCCCCCGGCGGGTGGCCCTGGGCTCCTCCTCCCGCGCCGCCGTGCGCCGTGCCCCCTGTGCTAAGAGCTGAATCGGTGGTTCAATTCTTGGTGTGGCATACCGACGCACCCCCGCCGTACAGGCCCGACTGGACGCCCAGCGCGAGGCGGTGCTGCTCGCCGCCGTCGAGCTGATGGCCGAACGCGGGTACGGCGGCTGCTCGATGGCCGCGGTCGCGCACCGGGCCGGGATCGCCACCGGCTCGATGTACCAGCACTTCGCCGGCAAGGCCGACCTCTCGGTCGAGCTGTTCCGGCTGACCGTGGGCCGGGAGCTGCAGGCCGTCACCGAGGCCGCCGCCCGCGAGAGCGGACCGCAGGCCCGGGTCGCGGCCGTGGTGGAGACCTTCGCCCGCCGCGCCCTGAAGGCCCCGCGACTGGCCTACGCCCTGCTCGCCGAACCGGCCGACGCCGTGGTCGACGCCGAGCGGCTGGTCTTCCGCCGCGCCTTCCGCGACCTGTTCGCCGCCCAGATCTCCGAAGCCCTCGACGCCGGCCAACTGCCGCCGCAGGACGCCGCGCTGACCGCCGCCGCCCTGGTCGGCGCGGTCGGCGAGGCCCTGGTCGGCCCGTTGGCCGCCGGCGGCGGGCAACCGGACGACGTGATCCCCGCCCTGGTCGCCTTCACCCTGCGCGCGCTCGGGGACCAGCCCCCCGGCGCCGTCCGGTGAGCGGGACCACCCGATGAGCCGAGGAGCAGCCTGATGCCCGCCACCCACGAGGTCACCAACCAGGTGCCCGCCCCGTACGGCCACGACGTCGCCGACGACCCGACCCTGCTGGCGGCGCTGCACCGGGCCGGCGCCGGCTGGGTCGAGCCCGAGCTGCACGAACTCGGGCTGCTGGCCGGCTCCGAACAGGCCGCCGAATGGGGGCGGGCGGCCAACGAGAACCCGCCGGTGCTGCGCACCCACGACCGCTGGGGCCACCGGATCGACGAGGTGGAGTTCCACCCGTACTGGCACGAGCTGATGCGGGTCGCCGTCGGGCACGGCCTGCACGCCGCGCCCTGGCAGGACGCGCGGCCGGGCGCGCACACCGCGCGGGCCGCCAAGTTCCTGGTCTGGAGCCAGGTCGAGGCCGGACACACCTGCCCGATCTCGATGACCTACGCCGCCGTCCCCGCGCTGCGCGCCACCCCGGCCCTGGCGGAGCGGCTGGAGCCGCTGCTCGCCTCCCGCACCTACGACTTCGGGTTGCGCGAGCCGCACGGCAAGCGCGGCCTGATCGCCGGCATGTCGATGACCGAGAAGCAGGGCGGCTCCGACGTCCGTGCCAACACCACCACCGCCACCCCGCAGGCCGACGGCAGCTACCGGCTCACCGGGCACAAGTGGTTCACCTCCGCGCCGATGTCCGACCTGTTCCTCACCCTGGCCCAGGCGCCCGGCGGGCTGAGCTGCTTCGTGCTGCCGCGGGTGCTCCCGGACGGCGACCGCAACCGGCTGCTGCTGCAGCGGCTCAAGGACAAGCTCGGCAACAGGTCCAACGCCTCCGCCGAGATCGAGTACGACGGCGCCGTGGGCTGGCTGGTCGGCGAGGAGGGCCGCGGGGTGCGGACCATCATCGAGATGGTCAACATGACCCGGCTCGACTGCACCATCGGCGCCGCCGCCGGGATGCGGTACGGCGCGCTGCGCGCGGTCCACCACGCCACCCACCGGCGGGCGTTCGGCGCGGCCCTGATCGACCAGCCGCTGATGCGCAACGTGCTGGCCGACCTGGTGCTGGAGTCCGAGGCGGCCACCGCGGTCGCGATGCGGCTGGCGGAGTCCACCGACCGGGCGCTCGGCGGCGACGAGAACGAGACCCTGGTCCGGCGGCTCGGCCTCGCCGTCGCCAAGTACTGGGTGTGCAAGCGCGGTCCGGCGCACGCCGCCGAGGCGCTGGAGTGCCTGGGCGGCAACGGCTACGTCGAGGAGTCGGGGATGCCCCGGCTCTACCGGGAGGCGCCGCTGGTCTCGATCTGGGAGGGCTCCGGCAACGTCGCCGCACTGGACGCGCTGCGCGCCATGGCCCGCAACCCGGAGAGCGTGGCGGCCCTGCTCGGGGAGCTCGACCTCGCGGCCGGCGCCGACCACCGCCTCGACGCCGCCGCCGCGGCGCTGCGCAAGCAGCTCGGCGACACCTCCGAGATCGAGTACCGCACCCGCCGCCTGGTGGAGTCGATGGCGCTGGCCTTCCAGGGCTCGCTGCTGGTCCGGTACGGCGACCCGGCGGTGGCCGACGCCTTCTGCGCCTCCCGGCTCGGCGGCGACCACGGGGCCGCCTTCGGGACCCTGCCGGTCGGGGTCGACACCGCGGCCGTGCTCGGCCGGATCCGGCCGTGACGCCGGCGGCCGTCCCGGAGCGCGCCGAAGTCCGGTCGTTCTGGGGCGGGTTGGGGCTGCCCGGCCTGGTCGACGTGCACACCCACTTCATGCCCGAGCGGGTGCTCGCCAAGGTGTGGGCGTACTTCGACTCGGCCGGCCCGCTGACCGGGCGGCCGTGGCCGATCGCCTACCGCCAGGACGAGCAGCAACGGGTCGACACGCTGCGGGAGTTCGGGGTGCGGGCGTTCACTGCGATGCTGTACCCGCACAAGGCGGGGATGGCCGCCTGGCTGAACGGCTGGGCGGCCGACTTCGCCGCCCGGACGCCGGACTGCCTGCACACCGCGACCTTCTTCCCCGAGCCCGGCGCCGGCGGGTACGTGGCGGCGGCGCTGGACCGGGGCGCCCGGGTGTTCAAGGCACACGTCCAGGTCGGCGGGTACGACCCCGGCGACCCGCTGCTGGACCAGGTCTGGGGCCTGCTCGCGGAGTCCGGCACGCCGGTGGTGGTGCACTGCGGCTCCGGCCCGGCGCCCGGCAAGCACACCGGGCCGGGCCCGATCGGGGCCGTCCTCGCCCGCCACCCGCGGCTGCGGCTGATCGTCGCGCACCTCGGGCTCCCGGAGTACTCCGAATTCCTGGACCTCGCCGAGCGCCACCGGCACGTCCGGCTGGACACCACCATGGTGTTCACCGACTTCACCGAGCTGACCGCGCCCTTCCCGCCCGCCGAACGCCCGCGCCTGGCAGCGCTGCAGGACCGGATCCTGCTCGGCACCGACTTCCCCAACATCCCGTACGGCTACCCGCACGCCCTGCACGCGCTGGCCCGTCTCGGGCTCGGCGAGGACTGGCTCCGGGCGGTCTGCCACGACAACGCCGCCCGGCTGTTCGGGCTGCCGCCGGCCGGGCCCTGACCCCGGGGGCTCGAGGTGCGGCGGCCCGCCGCGCCTCAGGCCACGGTGGCCAGCACCGCCAGCAGGTCCCGGTGCAGGCTCGGTGCGGCGGCCACGAAGCCGTCCGCCTGCGGCGTCCACGGCCGGCCGCGCGGGTCGGTCACCGCGGCGCCCGCCTCGCGGGCGATCAGCGCGCCCGGCAGCAGGTTGGTGACGTCCGAGCCGTACTCCCAGAACAGGCTGAGGTGACCCGAACCGACCTGGGCGACCTGCAGCGCGGTCGGCCCCAGGTTCCGTACCGCCAGCACCCGCGGTGCCACCGCGGACAGCGAGGCACCGGCCCGGCGCAGCGCCACCGCGTCCCGGGCCGGTAGCGGCGGTTGGCCGGTGGCCGCCACCGCCGCCGCCAGCTCCCGCGCGGGCGGGGCGATCGGCCGGCCGTTCAGGCGGGCGCCGGCGCCGAGGGCGGCGGTGTAGGTGGCGCGCTGGAGCGGTGCGTGCACCACGGCGAGGACGGGTTCGCCGTCCCGCAGCAGGGTGGCGGTGACCGCCCAGTGCGGCAGGCCGCTCAGGTACTGCACGGCGCCGTCGGTGGCGTCGCACACCCACCACTCGCCCTCGGCGGGGACGGTGCCGGTGAGCTCGTCCTCGCACCAGCCGGCCTGCGGGCGCAGCGCGTGCAGCCGCTCGCGCAGCAGCCCGGCGGCCGGGCCGTCGACCGCCGCGAAGGCCGCCATCGCCTCGGCGACCGTCACGGCGGGCACCGGTTCGGCGGGCTGGCTGCCGGCCAGCCGTCCGCCGACCTCGTGCACCGCTTCGACCAGCCCGGTGATGATGTCCATGTCCGTCCTCCTGCTCGTGCTCCCGGTCCCTCCGGCCGGACAAGGACTATCGTGATGCCGGCCGGTGGCGTCCCTCCTCGCCCCGGCAGCTGCGGAGATCGGACACCATGGACACGGATGTGGCGGATCCAGCCGGGATGCTGGACGAGCTGGACCGGCGGCTGGTCGGCGCGCTCCAGGTCGACGGCCGGGCCGAGAGCGGTCGGATCGCCGAGGTGCTCGGGGTCTCCGCCCGCACCGTCACCCGCCGCCTGGCCCGGCTCACCGGGGCCGGGCTGGTGCGGGTGGTGCTGATGCCGGACGCCCGGGACTCGGCGGTGGGCGCGGTGCTGCTGCGGGTCCGGGTGCTCAAGGGCAAGGTCGACACCATCGCGCACGCGCTGGCCGCCAGGTCGGACGTGCCGTTCGTCGACGTGATGCTGGGCGGGCAGGAGATCGGCGCCGTGGTGCTCGGCGACGGCGGCGCCCGCGACCGCCTGCTGCACGCCCAACTGCCCGCCACCGGCGCCGTCCTGGAGACCGTCCCGTACGCCGTGCTGCACCTGTTCGCGGACGCCGGCCACTGGCGCGCCGGCCACCTCACCCCGGCGCAGGAGGCGGCCCTCGCCCCGCCGCCGGCGACCACCGCGCCCCCGGAGCCGGACGGGCTGGACCACCGGCTGCTGGCCGCCCTCGCCGAGGACGCCCGGCAGTCGCACGCCGCGCTCGGCGCCCGGGTCGACGCCCCCGAGTCGACCGTCCGCCGCCGGCTGCACCGGCTCGCCGCCGGCGGCCTGCTACGCACCCACGCCACCGTCGACCCGCGGCTGCTCGGCATGACGGTCGACGCCAACCTGTGGCTGGCCGTGCCGCCCGGGCGGCTGGCCGCGGTGGGGGAGGCGCTGGCCCGGCACCCGCAGGTGCACGGCGTGCTCGCCACCAGCGGGCCGGCCAACCTGATGGCCGCGGTGTTCTGCACCGACCACGCCGGGCTGTACCGGTTCACCACCGAGACCCTCGGCCCGCTGGGCGTGGACCGGGCCGAGATCGCGATCGTGGCGCGGGCCGTGAAGCGGGCCGGGGTGGTGCTGCCGCGGCTGCCGTGATCCGTTGCCGTGCTCCCTTGCCGTGATCCGCCACGCCGATTGCCCGGCCTGGCGCAGACTGGAGTCATGTGCCGCAGCATCAAGACCCTCAGGCCGCCGATGTCCCTCGACGTCACCGACGAGGACATCCGGGCCGCCGCGCTCCAGTACGTCCGCAAGATCTCCGGGTTCCGAGCCCCGGCCGCCCACAACCGGGCGGTCTTCGACGAGGCGGTCGACGCCGTCGCGGCGGCCACCGCCCGCCTGCTCGACGGCCTGGAGGTCCGCGGCGCCACCGACCACCCACGCGAGGCCGCCGCGGGCTAGCGCCGGGCCGCCGAACGGCGGGTGGGGCGGGTCCGGCAGGATGGGCGCCATGGCGGAGCAGCAGGACACCCCGGCGGGCGGATGGACGGTGGCCGTGCAGACCGACGCCGTGCGGACGGAGTTCCGCCGGCCGTCGCAGGCCCGGATCACCGTGCGCGCCGGGAAATCGGAGGTCGTCGTCGAGGCGAACGCCGACGGCCTGCGGGCGCTGGCCGGTCACCTGGTCACCCTGGCCGGGGACGGTGTCCCGGACGGTGCGCACCTGCACCTGGAGGCCGGTGTCGGGCTGACCGGGGGATCGGCCGGGCTGGTCCTGGAGCGCGACGACGAGGCGTGAGCCCCCGGGGCTCAGCCCGGGTGGACCTGGAGGACGGCGTGGTGGCCGTCGGTGCGCCAGGGGGTGCCGGTGCGGTCGAGGTCGGCGACCAGGGTGGCGGGCAGGCCCACCACCACGTCCGACTTGAGCGTGCGCAGGGCGGCGACCGGGGACGGGAAGTGGTCGACGGCGGCGCCGAAGCCGGTGGTCGGGGGCCACTCGCGGTCGCCGACCAGCCGGCGGTAGTTGAGGTCGCCCTTGAGGACGGTCAGCGCGGCGCCGGCGAACTCGGCGCGCAGGTCGGCCGGCAGGTCGTGGTACGGCAGCGGCGCGCAGAAGAACGGGTGGGTCCGGACCGTGAGGGTGCCCCGGTTCATCGCCTGCCACAGCCGGTCGCCGATCGGCCCGGCGCCGGCGCGCAGGCGTTCCAGGGTGGCCAGCAGATCGGCCGTGGTCGCGTCGGAGACGAAGTACGGCCGGGGTTTGAGGTACAGGCCCACCGAGCCGGCCAGGCCGGTGGCCAGCAGGTGGTCGATCAGGGCGAGGTCCGGCAGCAGCTCCCGCCCGGCGTTGTCCGCCACCACGCACAGGTGGCCGCCGCCGGCCCGGTCCAGCACCTCCCACAGCGCGGCCCGCTGGTCGACCAGCAGCCCCGTCGCGCGGGGCCCGTCGTCGGTGTCCGCGGTGTCCGCGGTGAGCCGGAAGCCGAGGTCGGCGCGGTTGCCCCAGAGCGCCGAGGTGAGCAGCGCGTCCGCCCGGTCCTGCGGCGGCAGCTCCCCGAGCGCGGCCAGCTCCTCGTCCACCGCGGGGCTCGCCAGCTCGGCGGCCTTGAACGGGCCGAACGGGTCGACGCCCTGCCAGGCACCCGCCCGGAAGTACCCGGTCGCCTCCAGCAGCCGCCGGTGGAACCAGTTCTCGGCCCACAGGAACGGGGCCTGCCCCCACGGCCGCCCCCACAGGCCCTCGCCCCAGGCCAGCCACTCGGCGTGGTCGTGGGCGTCCGCGCCGAGCGGCTCCAGGACGCCGGCGGTGCTCTCGGCGAGCAGCCGCTCCAGGGCCGCCCGCTCGCCGGGGCCGTACGGCAGGGCGGCCAGTACCCGGCGGATGAGCTCCGGGTGCCGCTCGTGGAAGACGGTCCAGGGGAAGGAGCCGGGGCGGTCGCTGCGGATCACGGGTGCGGTCGGCACGGTGGGGGCCCGTCGGGGTGGGGGAGGGAGCTCGGTCAGGCGCCGGTGGTGGAACCGGGGCGGATCACCATCATGACCACCACGACCGCCCAGAGCAGGTTGAACACCCCGGCGGTCATCGGCAGCAGCCGCAGGCCGCGCTCGGCCCGGTCCCGGTCCTCGCCGGCCGGCTCGCCGGCGTCCAGGGCGTCGATGGTGGCCTGCTGCGCGGGCACCACGAACAGCAGCAGGGTGCCGGCGGAGAGCGCGGTGAGCACGATCGAGACGATCAGCCAGGGCTGCCCGATGATGCCCATCACCTGGGCGGTGCCGATGCCGAGCACCGGCACCGCGATCCCGAGCAGCGCGTAGACGTTGGTGATCCGGTGCAGCAGCCGCACCGAGGCGCCGGCCGTCGCCCGCTCCGGGCCGTCCGCCAGCGCGGCCTTGGCGCGGGTCGGGAACATGCTGACCGCGACCGCCACCGGGCCGATGAACAGGACCGAGGCCAGGACGTGCAGGCTCAGCAGGAACTTGGCCATGGTGACGGGAATCCTTACGCGTGCGGGAGTGCCTACCGGGGGCCCGCCCGGCGGACCACAGGGACGCTAACACCCGCTTACCGGCCCGCCGGGGGCCGGGTGGCCGGTCGCCGCGGGTGCCCGGTCAGGCCGTCCCGATCACCGCCGGCACCGGGCTGACCACCGCGGCCAGGGCGCCGCGCAGCAGGTCGGCGCGGTCGAGGACGTACAGGTCCTGGTAGGCGTGCACGGTGGTCGCCGGCCCGTCCGGCAGGCCCGGGGGGAGGGCGGAGAGGTCGATCCCGGCGAGCGAGTCGAGGTCGGCCCGGCCGATCTTGACCAGGGCCTCCTTGCGCACCCACTGGCGCAGGAAGGCGTGCCCCGGGTCCGGGTGCCCGGCGACCTGCGCCTGCTCGGCGCCGGTGAGCACCCGGGCGAGCAGCGAGGAGTCGGGCGCGGGCCGGTCCAGCACCTCGACGTCGATGCCGACCGGCACCGGGCCGGCCGCGGCGGCCACCACGCCCGCGGTGTGCGAGAGGCTCAGCCAGAGGTCGGGCCGGTCGGCCAGCCGGGGCCGGCCGTGGCCGATCAGCCCGCAGCCGGGACAGTGCTGCTCGAAGGCCAGCTCGGCCGGCTTCACGCCGAGCTGCCGGGCGGCGCACAGCCGGACCAGGATGTGGGCGGCGATGAAGTCCCGCCGGGTGGACTCCTTGCGGAACCGGTCGGCGCGTTCCCGCTCGATCGGGTTGAGCAGCTGCCTGCTGGCGTCGGGGTGCCCGAGCACCTCCGCCGTGGTGGCCACGATCGCCAGTGGCGCCGTCTGGTCGGTCCCGTTCGGCATCCCGCTCCTCCCCTGGACATCTTCCTACGGGTACCAACCTACCTGCCCACCAAGGCTGTTCCCGGATCGCATCGGGGACTGGTATCGCGGGGGCGCGGGCCGCGGCGGCGGGCCGGCCGTGAGCGCCCCCGCCGATGCCCCCGCGCAGCTGACGGCCCGTCACGGGGCCGCCCGGATGAATCCGGCGGGGGCCGGAGCGTGGTGCGGGGCGGTCGGTGTCCGGACGGTCTTGGGTGGTGGCGTCCACTGTTCGACCCCCACCCGATCGGAGACAGCCGTGGTAGCACGGACCCGTACGCCCGCCGCGCCGCGGCGCCGCATCACCACCCCGGGGCGGGTCGCCCTGGTCGCGGGGCTGAGCCTTCCGCTGTTCGGCGCGGCCGCGCTGATCAGTGCGGCGCCGCTGCCGCCGCCGCTCGGCGCCTGCACCGGGCCGGCCTGCCCGGACCCGTTCCCCGGCCACAACAATGGGCCGTTCGCCGGGCGGGACGCCTCGATCAGCGTGTTCACCGGCGGCGGTTTCAGCGTGCGCGGCCGTGCGGCCGAGGCCGAGGGCCAGATCGTGGCGCTCGGCGACATCAGCGTCGACAAGACCGGCGGCGGCGTCTACAACATGGGCTCCGCCGGCGTCGGCTCCCGGGTGCCCCCGCCGGACGGCACGGACTTCGTCACCACCGGCGGCAGCCTCACCGTCGCGACCGGGACCACCCTGCTGGTCGGCGAGGGCGACCCGGCCGTCCCCGCCGCGCCCTCCGCCTGGGGCAACGTGCGCCACCGCGGCGCCAGCACCGGCGCCGTGAACATCGCGCCGAACGGGCAGTCGATCCAGGACGCCACGGCGAGCGACCCGTACGCCCGCCTGCGCCCGCTGATCACCGACCTGTCGGGCTGCGCCGCGGCGGCGGCCACCACCGGGACGGTCGGCACGGACGGCTTCACCGTGACCTTCACCGGTGACGGCACCAGCGCGCGCCAGGTCTTCGAGGTGCCGGGCAGCATCGGCACCGCGGACCGCGCCGCCGACCTGGTCTTCAAGGGCATCCCGGCCGGCGCGACCGTGCTGGTCAACCTGACCGCGACGGACGCGCTGATCAACACCAACACCGGCTCGGCGCTGCCCGGCGACCAGCTCACCGCGCTCGGCCCGAAGCTGATGTGGAACTTCCCGACCGCCAGCACCGCGATGATCACCGGCGGCGCCCAGTTCCAGGGTTCGGTGCTCGGCGGCAACCCGGCCGGCACCACCACGGTGTCCACCCCGGGCCTGGACGGCCGGGTCTACCTGGCCGGCAGCCTGGTGCACGACTCGCCGCGGACCGGGGTGGAGATCCACAACTACCCGTTCAACGGGGACCTGCCGGACTGCGCGAGCCCGTCGCCGTCCCCCAGCGAGTCGGACTCCGGCTCCCCGTCCCCCTCGCCCAGCCCGTCCGAGTCGGAGTCGGAGTCCGCCTCGCCGTCGCCCTCCGCCAGCAGCTCGCGCCCGCACCCGAGCCACAGCACCACCGCGCCGGCGCCGAGCCCGTCCGCCAGCCGTACGCACGACCCGCTGCCCACGACCGGCACCGCCCGGCTGCTGCCGGTCGGGGCGGCCGCGGGAGGGCTGCTGATCGCCGGCGGTACGGCGCTGTTCCTGGCCTGGCGCCGCAAGGGCCGGCACAGCTGACCGCGGCCCGGTGACCACGGGGCCGGTCCGGCGCAGCTCGCCGGGCCGGCCTCAGGCCGTACGGGTGGCGAGGAACCGTTCGACGATCCGCCGCTGCTGGGCGATGCCGGAGAGCGGCTCGCCGACCACCCGGCCGGCCAGCTCCACCGCCAGGTCGCCGACCTCGCCGTGCAGTTCGGCCTCGGCGAGGGCGCGGTCCCGGGCGATCGCGGCCCGCGCGTCGGCGAGCAGCGCGGCGCACTCACGCCGGCCCTCGGCGCGGATCTCGGCCATCAGGACGAGCCCCTGCTCGGTGGCCTCCTGGCGGATCCGGGCCGCCTCGTGCCGGGCGGAGTCGAGTTCGTGCCGCAGCGCCGCGAGGGTGTCCTCGGCCTCGGCGCGCAGCTGTTCGG
This sequence comes from Kitasatospora sp. NPDC094015, assembly GCF_040304075.1. Classification (NCBI taxonomy): domain Bacteria; kingdom Bacillati; phylum Actinomycetota; class Actinomycetes; order Kitasatosporales; family Streptomycetaceae; genus Kitasatospora; species Kitasatospora sp. NPDC094015. Next base: position 408,180 of record NZ_JBEOUL010000002.1, on the reverse strand, counting down.
CGCGCTCCTGCCGGCCCTCGGTGGCGTCCCGGCGCAGGGTGAGCATCCGCTCCACGCGGGGCAGCAGCACCTTGCCGAGGACGGCGAACATCAGGAAGAACACCACGAGGCCGACGAGGAGTTCGGCGGGGTCAGGCTCCAGAGGTCCCATGGTGCCGACGGTAGTTGCTGTCCTACTGTCATGTCCTGTGAACAAGAGCGAGACTGATCACACCCCGATCGGGTTTGAGCGCTCGCCGGCGGGTGCAAGCTGTGCAACGACCGCCACAGGCCTGGTAGGACCATCACAGCTATCCCTGGGGGGCGTGCCGTGCCGGAGCGCATCGAATTCCTGACCGCCGAGGGCGCCGTGGTGCGCGTCGAGACGGCCGCGGACCCCGGATCCGGCAACTCCGGTGCGGACAGCGGCCCGTACGGGATGGAGCCGGTCGGCCGGGGCACCGACGCCGCGGTCCACCAGGCCACCGCCGGCTTCGAACAGGCGCTGGACGGCGTCCGCGCCGCCGCCCGGTCCGCGCTCGCGGTCTTCCGTGACGACAGCCTGCGACCGGACGGCGTGGAGATCGAGTTCGGTGTCCGGCTCACCGCGGAGGCCGGCGCCCTGATCGCGCGCACCGGCGGCGAGGCCCACCTGACCGTCAGACTCACCTGGGGGAGCGGGAGTTCGGGCGCAGCGGACCGGCCCTGAGCCCGCCGATGCCGGAAGTCCGCTGGCTGGCCAGGATCGACACCGAGGAGGCCGCCCCGACCGTCGGGGCCGGGATCCTGATCTCCGAGCGCGAGGTGCTCACCTGCGCCCACGTGGTGCGGGGCGCCGAGCGCGCCGGCGTCCGGCTGGTGAACCGGCCCGACCATCCGGCGCTGCCCGCCACCGTGGTGCTGCGCGGCCCCTGGCCGAGCCGGCCGGCCGGCGGCGGTGACGTGGCCGTGCTGCTGCTGGACCGGCCGGTGCCGCCGGAGGTCGCCGGGCCCGCGACCTTCGCGCCCCCGCACCGCTGGGCCCGCCGGCCCGAACCGCTCACCGCCTACGGCTTCCCGATCGGCCACGACAGCGGGCTCAGCAGCGAGGTCAGGCTGACCAGGGGCGGCTTCCGGATCGGCGGCGAGCTGCTGCAACTGGAGCACGAGGGCACCGGGATGCCGCTGTCCCCGGGGTTCAGCGGCGGCCCGGTGGTGCTCGCCGACACCGGCGAGGTGGTTGGCATGGTCACCGCCGCCCAGGACACCGTGGGCATCGTGCGCAGCCCCGGCGACCGCGGCCGGCCGTCGGTGCGGCTCGGCCGGATGCTGCCCGGCGAGGTGATCGCCGGCTACGTGCCGCAGCTCGCCGACCGGCTGCCCGGGCTGCCGCTACCCGCCCCGGCGGTACGGGAGTTGCGGTTGCTGCTGGTCGGTGAGGTGCCACCGGCCGACCCGCTGGAGCTGTACCGCGCCGCCGTCGGCCCGCTCGGCTGCCTGGAGCCGCCGAGCCGACCGGGCACGCTCTGGGAGGCCTGCTGGTACCTGCTGACCGAGACCCTCGCGCAGCCGGGCCGGGCGCACCCGGTGCTGGCCTTCGTGGCGCGGACCGCCGAGGCGGCGGGGGCCGGCCCGCTCGGCACCGAACTGCGCGGCTGGCTCGACGACTGGGCCCCCGGCGGGCTCTCGCCCGCGCCCGCACCGCCCGTCCGGCGCACCCCGCCGGCGGCCGCGCCCACCCCGCCGGCCCCGTCCGTGCCCGGTCCGCCGCCCGCCACCGCGGCCCGGCGGCCCGAGCCCTGGCGCCCGATCCTGGTCGAGATCACCCCCAGCGGCGCCGGCCGGGCGATGTACCACGTCACCGTCTCCGCCGTCCGCTCCGGGCGCCCGGTCGACCCGCACAGCCGGGCGGCGCTGCGGCTCGGCCCGGGCATCCGCCGGTTCGTCCGGGAGCGGATCGACCACGAACTCGGCCGGCTGGAGGCGGACGGCGCCGAACTGGTGGTGTTCGCGGTGCCGCGCCGGCTGCTCACCGAGTCCGTCCACGGCTGGGCCCGGGACAGTGACTTCGGCCCGCTCGGCGCCGACCACGCGGTGGTCGTGGTCGACCAGCAGCGCCGCGCCGACCCGGTCGACCGGCTCCAGCTGGAGCGCAAGTGGGCGGTGACCCGCGACCGGCGGACCACCCGGCTGCACCCGGTCGGCTGCACCGAACCGCCGGACCACAAGAAGCTCTACCACCACCTGCGCCCGCCCGAGCGCACCGAGCTGCCGGCCTTCCCCGGGCCGCCGCGCGGCGCCCCGTACGACCGGCTGCTGGCCGCCGCGCTCAAGGCCGGGGCGCCCGCCGTGCTGTGGGCCCGCTGCCCGTGCACCGCCGAGCACACCCCCGCCCGGGACTGCCCGGGGGAGCGGTTCCTCGCCACCCTGGCGGCCGAACTGGCCGATGTCGGCCCGGCCGATCTGCCGCGCCGCGTCAAGGAGTTGCGGCACCGGGTCGAGGAGAGTGACGATCCTCTGGGGCACTGGGCGGCCGACCTGGTGCTGCTCTGGGAGGACCCGGAGGTCGTCCCCAGCCCGGCCCGCCCGTTCCGTACCGTCCCGACCGCCCCGCCGCTGCGCAGCACCGACCCGTGACGGACGCCAGGGGCCCGCACCCGCACCCCAGGACGCCGACCAGTGATGGCACACCCGACCAGGAGCACATGCCCATGCCGTTGAAGCGGATCTACCGTGGCGCCGTCGAACCCCACGACGGCATCGCCGAGTTGCCCGCCCCGCCGCCGTGGCGGGCCTTCGACGGCGGCCCCGTGCTCGCCCCGCCGGCCGGCCCCGGCGACCCCGGCGGCGCCGGCCCGACCCCGGTCGGCCACCGGGCGCAGACCTTCCGCCCCACCCGGGAGACCGTCGAACTGGTCAACGCCGCCCTGCACCTGCGCCGCCCGCTGCTGGTCACCGGCCCGCCCGGCGGCGGCAAGTCCAGCCTGCCGTACGCGGTCGCCCGCGAGCTCGGCCTCGGGCCGGTGCTGCGCTGGAACATCACCAGCCGCTCCAGCCTGCGCGACGGCCTCTACCAGTACGACCCGCTGTCCCGGCTCTACGCGGCCAACCAGGCCGGCCCGGACGCCCGCTCCTCCGACCTGGACGAGCACCTGCGGCTCGGCCCGCTCGGCACCGCGCTGCTCCCGTACGGGCGGCCGCGGGTGCTGCTGATCGACGAGATCGACAAGGGCGACCTGGACCTGCCCAACGACCTGCTGCACGTGCTGGAGGAGGGCCAGTACGAGATCGACGAGCTGGTCCGCGCCGCCCCGCAGCAGCCCGAGGCCCGGGTGCTGACCGCCGACGGCGGCACCCGGGCGCCGATCCGCGGCGGCCGGGTGCGCTGCCGGGCCTTCCCGTTCACCGTGCTCACCAGCAACGCGGAGCGCGAGTTCCCGGCGGCCTTCCTGCGTCGCTGCGTGGTGCTGGAGCTGCGCCGGCCGCAGGGCCCCGAGCTGGAGGCCATCGTCAAGTCCCACCTGCCGGAGACCGACGCCGAGTTGGTGGACGAGCTGGTGCAGGTCTTCCTCGCCCGCCGGGAGGAGGGCGAACTCGCCACCGACCAGCTGCTGAACGCCATCTACCTCACCTCCCGGCCCGAACTCGCCGACGCCGCCGACCGGGCGGCGCTGGCCGCCCAGGTGATGCCCTACCTGAGCCGGGGCCGGGACGACGATGTCTTCTGAGACCGGCGGACTGGACCGGCTGGCCGCCCTGCTGACCGGCCTCGGCCTCGGCGAGCCCGGACCGGTCGAACTGGCCGAGCTGCTCTGGCTGGCCGCCCGCAGCGCCGAGGCCGGCGCCGACCCCGAGCCGGAGCACGCCGCGCCGGCCGGCGAGGACGGCCGGGACCGGGACGGCAGCGGCGGCGCGGGCAGCGGCGGCGACGGCTGGACGGCCGCCGGCGGCAAGGAGTCCGCTCCCGCCAGGACCGCCCTGCACCTGCCCTCCGACGACCCCGCCGACCGGCTCGCCGACGCCGCGCCGGTGGCCGCGGCCAGCCCGCCGATGCTGGCCCGCCCGCTGATGCTCCAGCGGGCGCTGCGCCCGCTCAAACGGCGCGTCCCGCACCCGCGGCGGCGCCTGCTGGACGAGGCCGCCACCGCCGACCGGCTCGCCGAGGTGCTGCGCTCGCCGCGCCCCGACGGGCGCCGCCAGCCCGCCGCGCTGCGCTGGCTGCCGGTGCTGCGCCCGGACACCGAGCGCTGGCTCGACGTGCACCTGGTGCTGGACTGCGGCCCCACCATGGCGATCTGGCGCCCGCTCGCCCGGGAGCTGCGCGCGGTGCTCCAGCAGACCGGGGCGTTCCGCACGGTGGTCACCGCCCGGCTCGACGCCGCCGGCACCCTCGACGAGTGCCGGCCGACCGACGGGCGCAGCGCCGTCCTGGTGCTGAGCGACTGCATGGGGCCGCAGTGGCGGCCCGGGGCGGCCGGCGACCGCTGGCACCGGACCTTGCTGGGCCTGGCCCGCCGGGTGCCGGTCGCGGTGGTCCAGCCGCTGCCCGAGCGGCTCTGGCCGCTGGCGGCGGTGCCGGCCGCGGCCGGCGAGTTCACCGCGGCGGAGGCCGGCCAGCCGGCCGTGGGGTACGGCTTCGCGCCGGTGGGCGCGGTGCGCGGGCCGGGCACGGTGGCGCTGCCGGTGCTGGAGCCCTCGGCCGGCTGGCTGGCCAACTGGGCTCAGCTGGTGGGCAGTCCGACCGGTGGACGGGTGTTCGGTGCGGCGCTGATGGTCGGCGCCGACCGGTGCGCGGCCGACGGTGAGCAGGGCCCGGAGCCGGACCAGCTGACGGCCGAGGAGCTGGTGCTGAGGTTCCGCTCGACGGCGTCCCGGGAGGCCTTCGCGCTGGCCGGGCTGACCGCCCTGACCACGCCGGCGCTGCCGGTGATGCGGCTGCTCCAGCGGGCCGGTTTCGCCCGGCCGCAGCCGCAGCACCTGGCCGAGATCGTGGTCAGCGGGCTGCTGCGGGAACAGCCGGGCCGCCAGGGCTACTTCGACTTCCGGCCCGGCGTGCGGGAGGTGCTGCTGGGCACCGTGCCGCGCTCCACGGCGCACCAGGCGGTCGACCTGCTGACCCGGATCGGCGGCGAGCTGGCCGAGACCTCGCGGCGCGCGTCGGCGGAGCGGGCCGGGTTCCCGGCGCTGGCCCCGACCGACCGGGGCGGGGTGGCGGCCCTGCTGGAGCAGCGTCCGTTCGCGCTGGTCGATCCGGAGGCGCTGCAACTGCTGGGCGCGCACGGCGGCACCGAGCTGCGGCCGTTCGAGGCGCCCGCCCCGGCCCGCGAGCGGACCGGTGGCCCCGGCCCCGGTGCGGGCCCCGGCGGTGGCCCGGGTGGGGCCGACCGGGGCGGCCCGGTGCCCGGTCGGGCGCCGCACCCGCCGGTCGTCGCCGCCGCGGCCGAGGGCCTGCCGGACCCGGAGCGCTCCCGGGCGGTGCTGCTGCTCACCACCTCCCGGCCGGATCCGGCGGAGCCGCGCCGCCCGGACGAGTACCGCGCGCTGCGCGAGCTGGCGGGGCTGGCCGAGGCGCTGGCGGACCCGTACCTGGTGGGGCTGGACCGGCGGCACATCTGGCTCGGCGAGGACGACCCGGAGGGCTTCCTGCGGGCGCTGCGGCGGGCGGCCCAGGAGGCCGAGGACGCGCTGATCGTGCACCTCGGCGGTCCGGCGCCGACGGTGGCGGCGGAGCCGGGTCAGCCGGCCGTGGAGCGGCCCGGCGCGGTCGGCTGGCAGGCGGTGGCGGGGCTGGTGGCGGGCGCGGCGGCGACCAAGCGGCTGCTGATCCTGGACGGTTTCGCGGAGCCCTCCGCGGAGCCGGCGCCGACCCCGGCCGTCCAGCTGGACGGGCACCTGGTGATGGGGGTGCGGGACGCCGCGGAGCGTTCGGTGGCGGGCTGCCTGGCCGCCGCCCTGCGGCTCGGCGACCCGGGCCTGACCAGAGAACTGACAGCCAGTCAGGTGATCTCGCTGGCGCTGTTCGAGCAACCGGCGCCGTCCTTCGGGGTGCGGGAGCCGGAGGGCGGGCGGTCCTTCCCGCTGTCCCGGAACGCGGCGCTGCCGATCGGCCGCGGGCCGGTGGCCGGCCCGCCCTCGCACGCGGGCGGCCGGCGCCGGGAGACCCAGCCGCTGGAGACGCCCCGGCCGTACTTCTTCCTGAGCTACTCGCGGTCCGCGGGCGCCGACCGCTGGGTGGAGCAGCTCTTCGACGACCTGAGCGAGGAGGTGCTGCAACTGACCGACCTGCCCGCGGCGGTACCGGCCGGGTTCGCCGACCGCGGCGCCGAGCTGGACAGCTGGGCCCGCTGGCAGATCACCGAGGCGCTGGCCGGCTGCCGGGTCTTCGTGCCGCTCTGCTCGCCGCGCTACTTCGCCGACGAGCGCTGCGGCCGCGAGTGGTACGGCTTCGCCCGGCGGGCCGAGCGCTCGCCGCGGGCGGCCGGCGGCTGGTCCAGCGGCATCGTGCCGGTGCAGTGGCTGCCGACCGAGCCGGCCCTGCTGCCGGAGCCGGCCCGCCGGCTGGGCCTGGAGCACGGCGTGGCCGGCGCCGATGCGCAGGCCGGCGGCCTGTACACGCTGCTGCGGACCGGCCGGGGCCGGGGTCAGTACGAGCTGACGGTGCACCGGCTGGCGGTGCGGATCGTGCAGGTCGCGCACGAGACCCGGATCCCGGCCGCCCGGCCGCTCTCCTGGGAGTCCCTGGAGAACGCGTTCACGTCACCGCCACCCGCCGGCTGAACCGCTCCTCGCGCCACTCGCCGGTGTCCAGCACCTCGGACAGCTGCCGGGCGGCGTCCCAGACGTCGGCGTACGACAGGTAGAGCGGGGTGAAGCCGAACCGGAGCAGGTCGGGGGCGCGGAAGTCGCCGATCACCCCGCGCGCGATCAGCGCCTGCATCACCGCGTACCCGTCCGGGTGGCGCAGCGAGACCTGGCTGCCGCGGCGGTGCGGCTCGGCCGGGGTGACCGAGGCCAGGCCGAGCGGCTCGACCAGCTCCAGGAACAGGCCGCTCAGCGCCAGGCTCTTGGCCCGGACGTCCGCCAGGTCGACCTTCTCCCAGACGTCCAGGCTGGCCTCCAGCGCGGCCATCCCGAGCAGCGGCGGGGTGCCGGTCAGGAACCGCCGGATGCCCTCGGTGGGTTCGTAGCCGGGCTCGAAGGCGAACGGCCGGGCGTGGCCGAACCAGCCGCTCAGCGGCTGCCGGGCGGCGGCCTGGTGGCGTTCGGCCGCGTACAGGAAGGCGGGCGCGCCGGGGCCGCCGTTGAGGTACTTGTAGGTGCAGCCGACGGCGAAGTCGACCTGGCAGCGGTCGAACTCCACCGGCATCGCACCGGCGCTGTGGCAGACGTCCCAGATCATCAACGCCCCGGCCCGGTGCACCCGTTCGGTGATCGCGGCCATGTCCAGCAGCTCGCCGGTGCGGTAGTCGACGTGCGAGAGCACCACGGCGGCCACCTGCTCGTCGAGCAGCCGGTCCAGGTCGGCGGCGCCCGCCAGCAGGGTCGGGTGCACGCCGTCGACGAGCGAGGTGACGCCCTCGGTGATGTACAGGTCGGTGGGGAAGGCGGCGCGCTCGGCGAGCACGGTGGGCCGGCCGGGGCGCAGCCGCAGCGCGGCGCCGAGCACCTTGAACAGGTTGACCGAGGTGGAGTCGCAGACCACCACCTGGCCGGGCGCGGCGCCGAGCATCGGCGAGAGGCGCTCGCCGAGGCCCTGCGGCAGTTCGTACCAGCCGGCCTCGTTCCAGCTGCGGATCAGGCCGTCGCCCCACTCCCGCTCGACCATCCGGCGGACCCGGTCGGAGGTGCCGCGGGGCAGCGCGCCGAGCGAGTTGCCGTCCAGGTAGAGCACGCCGGCGGGCAGCGCGAACTCGGCGCGCAGCGCGGCCAGCGGGTCGGCGGCGTCCAGGGCGGCGCAGGCGGCCCGGGTGCGGGTCACAGGGCGTTCCGTACGGTCCACAGCTCCGGGAAGACGTCCTGGTCGGCCGCCTGCTTCAGCCAGGTCAGGCCGCTGGAGCCGCCGGTGCCGGGCTTGCTGCCCATCGAGCGCTTGACCGCCGCGAGGTGCCGCTGGCGCCAGCGGGTGACCCGCTCGGCGGTGTCCAGCAGGGCCTCGCCGAGCCGGGCCTGCTCGGCCAGCTCCGGGTTGCGGTAGACCTCGAACCAGGCCTGCTCGACCTCCTCGCTGGGCCGGTGCCGGGCGGGGACGGGCTCGTGCGGCACCGCGACGCCGCGCCGGGACAGCAGCGCCAGCGCGTCGTCGTACAGGCTGGGGGCGTGCAGTGCGGCGGTCAGCTCGGCGTGGGTGGCCGGTGAGTCCTGGTACATCCGAAGCAGCGAGCCGCTCTTGTTGCCGACCAGGAACTCCAGCCGCAGGAAGGCGGAGGACTGGAAGCCGGAGGCCTCGCCGAGCACCGAGCGGAAGCCGTTGAACTCGGCGGGCGTCATGGTGGCCAGTAGGTCCCAGGAGGCCACCAGCACGTCCTGGACGTGGGTGCCCCGGCGCAGCGCGGCCAGCGCGGCCGTGAGGTCGTCCTCACGCAGCGCGTGCTGGGCGGCCGTCCACTCGTGGTGCAGCAGGTCGAAGAGCAGCTCCATCACCTGGGTGCTGATGATGAACGAGTACTCGGCGGGCACCTTGCTGCGCGGCTGCTGGAGGCTGTGCAGCAGGTCGAGGTGCACGTAGCGGGCGTACGGGGTGCCGGTGCCCGGCTCCTCCGCCTGGCCGAAGGACAGGTTCGGCCGGTCTGCGACGTCCCCGTTCATCCTGATTCCTCCTGGAGCGCCGTGAATGCCCCGCCCAGCGGCGGGTGGGACCTATTGTGCGGTCGCGCGGGCTGCTCTTGAATGGGCGACGGGCATCCGATCGGCCTGTCAGCCTTGTGGACGAAAGGCACATGGCCGGATCCGCCTTGCGAACCGAAACCGCTGATCCAGGGAGCCCCGATGGACGCCGTCGACCGCCTGCTGCTGGCGGAGCTGCAGGCCGATGCCCGGCTCTCCTACAACGAGCTCTCCCGCCGGGTGAACCTCTCCGCGCCGGCCGTGGCCGAGCGGGTCCGGCGGCTGGAGGCCGACGGTGTGATCGCCGGCTACCACGCGCACGTCGACCCGGCCCGGGCCGGGGTCGCGGTGATGGCCCTGGTGTCGGTCCAGTGCTACGGCCCGCGCTGCCTGCTGCGCGACCCCGAGGTGCCCGGCTGGCCGGAGGTGCTCCAGCTGCACCGGGTGACCGGCGGCGCCTGCTGCACCCTGCTGATCGGGGTGGCCGACATGGCCGCCTTCGAGCGGCTGATCGACCGGCTGGCCGGCCACGGGCAGCCGGCCAGCTCGATGATCCTCTCCAGTCCGGTCCCGTGGGCGCCGGTGGTGGCGCCCTGACCGGGGCGGCCTCAGCCGATGTACGCCTGCGCGTCGATCTCCACCAGCATCGCCTCGTGCGGCAGGGTGACGAAGACGGTGGTGCGGCACGGCTTCACACCGCCGTCCGGCAGGTGCCGGTCGATGAACTCCCCGTACACCTCGTTCATCGCCGCGAAGTCGGCGCGGTCGGTCAGGTAGACCCGGAACATCAGCACGTCCTCCACGGTCGCGCCGCCCGCCTCCAGCACTGCCCGGACGTTCTCCAGGGTGCGCAGGGTCTGCGCCTTCACGTCCCCCGGGTACAGGTACGCGCCGGTGGCCGGATCCTGCGGGCCCTGCCCGGAGACCTGGAGCAGCGGCCCCTTGCGTACCCCCTGGGAGAACACCCAGGCGGGGGCGGGCGCGCCGTCGGTACGGACCTCGGTCTTCATCTGCACTCCTGTCGATCGGTCAGCCGGCCGCGGTGTGCCCGCAGTCGGCGGAGATGGCGGCGGCGGTCCCCAGCAGCTGCGGCAGCAGCGCCAGCACCCCCTCGTACGGCAGCACGACGTCCGGCACCGACACCGAGGTGGCGGCCACCACCCGGCCGGTGGCGTCCCGGACCGGTGCGGCCACGCAGTTGATGAACGGCTCGTGCTCGGCGTGGTCCTGCGCCCACCCCTGGGCGGCCACCCGCTCCAGCTCGGCGAGGAGCGCCGCGGGGGTGGTCAGCGTGCGGGCGGTGAACGGCGTGAAGTCGATCCCCGCCACCACCCGGCGGCGCTCGGCCGGCGGCAGGTCGGCCAGCAGCACCTTGGCGACGGCCGCGCTGTGCAGCGCGGCGCGCAGCCCGATCCGCGAGTACATCCGCACCGGGTGCCGGGAGTCGTACTTGTCGATGTAGACCACCTCGCCGCCCTCGTACGCGGCCAGGTGGACGGTCTGGCCGGTGGCCGCGTTCAGCTCGCGCAGGTGCGGCGCCGCCACCGTCCGCACCCCGCGCTGCTCCAGTGCCTGGCCGGCCAGCGCGAACAGCTGCGGGCCGAGCCGGTAGCGGTGCGCGGCGTCGCGCTGCACCACCCGGGCCTCCTCCATCGGCCGCAGCAGCCGCAGCGCGGTGCTCTTGTGCGCCTCCAGCACCGCCGCGAGCTGCTCCAGGGTCCGTTCCCCGCGGCCGAGTTCGGCCAGCAGCAGCATGGCCCGGGCGACCGTCGAGCTGCTCACCGGGCGGCGCCGGGCCGGACACCGTCGGGGTGGGGACCACCGGGGTGGAAGCCGTCCCGGTCGACCCGGACGGCGGCCCAGCCGGCCTCGTCCGCGGCCAGCAGCCGCTCCAGGACCGCGGCGGGCGGCAGCACGGCCAGGTCGCCGCGCGAGGTCAGCGCCGCGGCGGCCGACAGGTGGCCGAGCCGCAGCCGGCCGCGTTCGGGCAGGTCGCGCAGCACGCCGGCGAGGTAGCCGGCCGCGAAGGCGTCGCCGGCGCCGGTCGGTTCGACGACCTCGACCCGCAGCGCGGGCTCGGCCAGGGTGGAGCCGTCCCGGGCGATCGCGGTGGAGCGGTGCCCGTCGTCCTTGAGCACCAGCACCTCGGGGCGGGGCAGCAGCCGGCGCAGGCTCTCGGGGTCGTCGGTGCCGAGCACCTCGCGGGCCTCGTCCGCGCCGAGCAGCACCAGGTGCGAGCCGTTCATCAGGAACCGCAGCGCCTGCCGGTCCCGCCCGGCCCACAGCGCGGGGCGCCAGTTCAGGTCGAAGCTGATCCGCCGGCCGGGGACGGCGAGCAGGGTGCGCACCAGCCGGTGGCAGCCGTCCGACAGAGCCGGCGTTATCCCGGTCAGGTGGATCAGCTCGGCGGCCTCCAGCAGCGGTGCGGCGGCGGGGTCGGCGAGGATCTCGGGGCCCATCGCGGAGGCGGCCGAGCCGCGCCGGTAGTAGTGCAGCCGGCTGCGGCCGGCGCCGAGGTCGTACGGGTGCTCCCGGCCGGACCCCGTCTCCTTCAGGTACAGCCCGGTGGGGCGCTCCGGGTCGACCGCGACCGCGGAGGTGTCCACACCGTGCGCGGCGATCTGCGCGACCAGGCTGCGGCCGAGGCCGTCGGCGCCGACCCGGCTGATCCAGGCCGCGGGCACGCCCAGCGCCGCCAGCGTGCAGGCGACGTTGGACTCCGCGCCGCCGAAGCCGCGCCGGAAGGTCTCCGCCTCCTCCAGCGGCCCGGTCCGCTCCGGCATCAGCACGGCCATCGACTCGCCGATGCAGACGGCGGCAGGGGTGGTCACCGGATGGCTCCTGGCGGGTGCGGCGGGGGGCGGGTCGTTGACCGGTGGTCTGGACCTGAGGTTAGATCACCACCACAGCTGATGCAACGACCGTTGCGAATATCGCAACAGGAGGGTGGTCCCGGTGCCGCTCATCGACCGCGCCAGGGTGGCGGAACTCGCCGAGGAGCGGCTGGACTGGCGGTTCAAGGCCGCCCCGGCCGCCGCCTGGGGCGCCACCGCCGCCGAGTACCTGGCCACCGGCCCCACCCTGGACGACCTCGGCACCCCGCTGCTGACCCTGGACGCGGGCGCCCTGGACCACAACCTGCGCACCATGGCGGCCTGGTGCGAGCGGGCCGGGGTGGCGCTCGCCCCGCACGGCAAGACCTCGATGGCGCCCGCCCTGTGGCAGCGCCACCTGGACGCCGGAGCCGTCGCCATCACGCTGGCCAATCTGCCGCAGCTGCGGGTCGGACGGGCCTTCGGCCTGGGCCGGATCCACCTCGCCGGGGCGCTGCTCGACCCGGCCGGCCTGCGCTGGCTGTCCGGCGAGCTGGCCGCGGACCCGGACTTCCGGTTCGCCTCCTGGGTGGACTCCACCGCCTCCGTCGCCCTGATGGAACAGGCCCTGCGCGACGCCCCGGCCCCGGTCGACGTCTGCGTCGAACTCGGCGCCCCGGGCGGCCGCACCGGTGCCCGCACGGTCGCCGAGGCCGTCGAGGTGGCCCGCGCGGTGCGGGCCGCCCCGCACCTGCGGCTGGCCGGGATCAGCGGCTACGAGGGCCCGCTCGGCCCCGACGGCTCGGCCGGTTCGGTCGCCGCCGTCGCCGGCTACCTGGCCCGGGTGGTCGAACTGCACGGCTTGCTCGCGGAGTTGTACGAGACCGAGCAGGTCTGGCTGACGGCCGGCGGCAGCGCCTTCTTCGACACCGTCGCCGACCACCTGGCCCCGCTCGCCGACGCCCGGACCCGGGTGGTGGTCCGCTCCGGCGCCTACGCCGCCCACGACGACGGCTTCTACCGGGGCATCTCGCCGCTCGGCCGGACGGCGGGCGCGACCCCGTTCCGGGCGGCCCTGCACGGCTGGGCCCGGGTGGTCTCGCAGCCCGAGCCGGGCCTCGCGCTGCTGGACGGCGGCCGCCGCGACCTGCCGTACGACCTGGGCCTGCCGGTGCCCCAACTGGTGCGCGGCCGCGGCCCGGTGGCCGGCACCGTGAGCGCGCTCAACGACCAGCACGCCTTCCTGCGCGACGCGGACGTCCGGCTCGGGGAGGTCGTCCGGCTGGGCATCTCGCACCCCTGCACCGCCTTCGACAAATGGACCCTGATCCCGGTGCTGGACTCCGCGGACGCCGAACTCCCGCGCGTGGTCGACCTGGTGAGGACCTTCTTCTGATGCCCGACCTGTTGATCCGGGGCGCCCGGATCATCGACGGCACGGGCGCCGAACGCCGCCGGGCCGACCTGGCCGTCACCGCGGGCGTGATCACCGAACCGGACGGCGCCCCGGCCGCCCGGACCATCGACGCCGACGGCCTGGTGCTGGCCCCCGGCTTCGTGGACCTGCACGCCCACTCCGACCTCGCCGTGCTCACCGAACCGGCGCACCTCGCCAAGGTGAGCCAGGGGGTGACCTGCGAGGTGCTCGGGCAGGACGGCCTGTCCTACGCGCCGGTGGACGGACCCACCCTCGACCGGCTGCGCCGCCAACTCGCGGGCTGGAACGGCAATCCGGACGGCTTCGCCTGGGACTGGCGCACGGTCGGCGAGTACCTGGACCGGCTGGAGCGCTCGGGCACGGCGGTCAACGCCTGCTACCTGGTGCCGCACGGCACCCTGCGCGCCCTGGTGGTCGGCTGGCAGGACCGCCCGGCCACCGCCGCCGAACTCGACCGGATGCGCGGGCTGCTCGCCCAGGGCCTGCGGGAGGGCGCCGTCGGCCTGTCCAGCGGGCTCACCTACACCCCCGGCGGGTACGCCTCCACGGCCGAACTCACCGAACTGTGCCGGGTGGTGGCCGAACACGGCGGCTACCACTGCCCGCACACCCGCTCCTACGGGGCCGGCGCGCTGGCGGCCTACGCCGAGATGATCGAGGTCTCCCGGCGCAGCGGCGCCCCGCTCCACCTGACCCACGCCACCATGAACTTCGGCGTCAACCGCGGCCGCGCCGGCGAGTTCCTCGCCCTGGTGGACGCCGCGCTGGCCGACGGCCTCGACCTCACCCTGGACAGCTACCCCTACCTGCCCGGCTCCACCACGCTGGCCGCCCTGCTGCCCTCCTGGGCCACCGAGGGCGGCCCCGACCGCACCCTGGAACGGCTCGCCGAGCCGGCCGCCCGGGAGCGGATCAGGATCGCCATGGAGGAGCGGGGCAGCGACGGGTGCCACGGCGTGGTCGCCGACTGGGCCACCGTGCAGATCTCCGGGGTCCGCGACCCGGCGCTGGCCGACCGGGTCGGCCGGACCGTGGCCGAACTCGCCGGCGGGCGCGGCGCCACCGCCGCCTTCCTGGACCTGCTGCTGGCCGACCGGCTCGGCACCACGATCCTCCAGCACGTCGGCCACGAGGAGAACGTCCGGGCCATCATGCGCCACCCGGTGCACACCGCCGGCAGCGACGGGCTGCTCACCGGGGCCCGCCCGCACCCGCGGGCCTGGGGCACCTTCCCGCGCTACCTCGGCCACTACGCCCGGGAGCTGGGCGTGCTCACCCTGGAGGAGGCGGTGGCCCGGATGACCGGCCGCCCGGCCCGCCGGCTGGGTCTGCACCGGCGCGGACTGATCCGCCCCGGGTACGCCGCCGACCTGGTCCTGTTCGACCCGCTGACCGTCCGCGACACGGCCACCTTCGAGCACCCGAAGCAGGCCGCCACCGGTATCCCGTACGTCTTCGTCAACGGCGTCGCCGTGATCGACGACGGCCGACCCACCGGCGCCCGCGCGGGCCGCACCCTGCGCCGGCGCCCGACCGGAGAGACCCGATGACCCTGCTTGGACAGCTCGCCGCCGACCGCGTGATCGCGGTGGTCCGCGCCCCCGCGATACCCGACGCCGCCGCCCTGTGCGAGGCGCTCGCCGAGGGCGGGGTGCGGTGGGTGGAGTTCACCTTCACCACCCCCGACGTGGCCGCCCACCTGCGCCGGGCGACCGCCGCCGGCACCGGCTGCCGGATCGGCGTCGGCACCGTGCTGACGGCCGACCAGGCCGAGCAGGCGGTCGCGGCGGGCGCCGAGTACCTGGTCACCCCCGGGCTGCGGCCCGCCGTGGCGGCCGCCCCGGTGCCGGTGATCCTCGGCGCGCTCACCCCGACCGAGGTGGCCGGCGCGGTCGACCTGGGCGCCGCCGCCGTGAAGGTCTTCCCGGCCCGCGCGTTCGGCCCCGGCTACCTGCGCGACCTGCGCGGCCCCTACCCGGACACCCCGCTGATCGCCTCCGGCGGGGTGAACGCCGCCAACGCCGCCGACTTCCTGGCCGCCGGCGCGCTCGCGGTCTGCGCCGGCAGCGAGGTGGTGGCGCCCGCCCTGGTCGCCGCCGGCGACTGGCCCGAGATCACCCGCAGGGCCCGCGCCTTCACCGCCGACCTGGGCTGATCCCACCACCGAGCGCCCCCCGGCCGGTGCCGGGGGGCGCTTGTCGATCCCCACCATACCCGGTATACATACTCGGTATGCGCGCCGGTCGGGTCCTCCCGGCCGCGTGGCCGGCACCGAGGGGGCGGCCACGAGCGGCGCCGGTTCGAGGGAGCGGAAAACAGTGACCACACAGCACAGGGAGCCCGGGGGCGCGGTCCTGCACATGCAGGCGGTGTCCCGGGTGCACGGCCGGGGAGCGGCGGAGGTCCACGCCCTGCGCGGGGTCGACCTCGCGGTCGCGGCGGGCGAGTTCGTCGCCGTGATGGGCCCGAGCGGCTCCGGCAAGTCCACGCTGCTCACCCTCGCCGGCGGGCTCGACCGGGCGACCTCCGGCGAGGTGGTGATCGAGGGCCGGCCGCTCGGCGGCCTCGGGCGCAACGAGATCGCGGCCGTCCGCCGGCGCGCGATCGGCTACGTCTTCCAGGACTTCAACCTGATACCGGCGCTCACCGCCGCCGAGAACGTCGGCATCCCGCGCGAGCTGGACGGCGTCTCCGCCCGGGCCGCCCGCCGCGAGGCGCTCGCCGCGCTGGAGGAGCTGAGCATCGGCGAGCTGGCCGACCGCTTCCCCGACGAGATGTCCGGCGGGCAGCAGCAGCGGGTGGCGATCGCCCGCTCGCTGATCGGCGACCGCCGCCTGGTGCTGGCCGACGAGCCCACCGGCGCCCTCGACTCGACCACCGGCGAAGCGGTGCTCGGCCTGCTGCGGGCCCGCTGCGACGCGGGGGCCGCCGCCGTGATGGTCACCCACGAGGCCCGGCACGCCGCCTGGGTGGACCGGGTGGTCCACCTGCGCGACGGCGTGCTGGTGGAGGAGACGCGCGGCGGGGGTGCGGGCCGGTGAAGCTCTCCGCCTGGCGGGCCGCGCTGCGCATCGCCCGCCGTGACGCCCTGCGCGCCAAGGGCCGCAGCGCCCTGGTCGTCGCCATGATCGCGCTGCCGGTGCTCGGGGTGACGGCCGCCGACGTGACCGCGCGCAGCGGGCAGACCACCGCCCAGGAGCGCGCCACCCGGCTGATGGGCGCCTCGGACGCGTACCTGTCCGCGGAGCACCCCGGCTGGCGGGTCGAGCAGTCCCCGGACCTCACCTCCGGCTACACCGTGCTCTCCCAGAAGGGCGCCACGCCCGTCCCGACCGCGCAGGAGGCGGCCCGGGCCGCCGAGCCGCTGGCGCAGCTCGTCCGCGAGGCGCTGCCCGCCGGCGCCCGGCTGGTGCCGATCGAGCCCCCGTCGGACACCGTCGGCACCAGCACCGCCAGCGGCCTGCTGCCGGTGCAGACCAGCGGCGTCGACCTCACCGACCCGGCCACGGCCGGCCTGGTGACGCTCCGCGACGGCAGCTGGCCGCGCGCCCCGTACGAGGTCGCCGCCACCACCGCCTTCCTCACCGAATCCGGCCTCCGGGTCGGCCGCACCACCACGCTCGCCGGCACCGACCGCCCGCTGCGGATCACCGCCGCCGTCGAGTACCCGGGCGAGCTGGACGCCCGCCGGCTGATCGGCCGCCCCGGCGAGCTGGCCGCCCTGCAGGCCGGGACCACCGGGGCCGAGCAGACCGGTCCGACCGCCTCCCCCGGCTGGCTGGTCTCCCTGCCGGGAGGGGCCGGCTTCGACTGGAACGCCGTCCAGCGGGCCAACGAGTACGGCTTCACGGTGGCCTCCCGCGCGGTGCTCGCCGATCCGCCGCCGGACGGCGCCGTCCCGCTCTACCGGGACGAACCCGACCTGCTGAACCGGGACGAGGCCGCCGGCCTGGACCAGGCCACCATGCTGGGCACCGTGGTCGGCATGGCACTGCTGGAGATCGTCCTGCTGGCCGGCCCGGCCTTCGCGGTCGGCGCCCGCCGTTCCCGGCGCCAGCTCGGACTGATCGCCGCCGGCGGCGGCGACCGGTCCCACATCCGCTCGGTGGTGCTGGCCGGCGGCGTGGTGCTGGGCGGCGCCGGGGCGCTCGCCGGGATGGCGCTCGGCGCGGTCGCCGTCGCGGCCGGCCGGCCCTGGCTGGAGGCCCGGTCGGGCGCCCGGTTCGGGCACCTGGCGCTCGAACCGGTCGACCTGCTGGCGATCCTCGGGATCGGCGTGCTGACCGGGCTGCTCGCCGCGGTGGTCCCGGCCGTCCAGGCCTCCCGGCAGCCCGTGGTGGCCGCCCTCACCGGCCGCGGCACCGTCCGCCCGCCGGCCCGCTGGTTCACCCTGCTCGGCGCGGCCACCGTGCTCGCCGGCACCGCCCTCGCGCTGCTCGGCGCCACCAGCGGCGCGCGGACCCGGGTGGTGACGCTCGGCTCGATGCTCGCCGAACTCGGCCTGGTCGCCTGCGTCCCGTTCCTGGTGACGCAGTTCGGCCGGCTCGCCCGCTTCCTCCCGCTCGGGCCCCGGCTCGCCCTGCGCGACGCCGCCCGCCACCGCGGCCGGACCGCACCCGCGGTCGCGGCGGTGATGGCCGCGGTGGCCGGCGCGGTGGCGGTGCTGACCTTCCAGCAGAGCAGCGGCGTCCACGACCGCTCCGCGTACGTGCCGTCCGCGCCCACCGGCGCCGTCAGCCTGCAGGTCAACACCCTGGACAAGGCCGACCTGCGGGGCACCGTGGAGCGCGCGCTGCCCGGCCTCGGCCGGCGCGCCGACCTCAACCAGGTCGCCTACGGCACCTGCGACAACAAGCCCGGCAGCTTCTGCGGCCAGGTCACGGCCCGTACCTCCGCCGCCAACGCCTGCCCGGCGCTCACCGGGCACCCGGACGACGCCTGGGCCGTCCGGATCTCGCCCGCCGAGGCGCAGCGCCTGCTGGCGACCGACCCGCGCTGCCGCGAGGGCAAGGCGCCCTCGTACCCCTTCGGGGAGCTGATCGTCGGCGACGCGACCGTCCTGCACAACCTGCTGGACACCGATGCGCCCGAGGCGGCCAAGGCGCTCGCCGAGGGCAAGGCCGTGGTGTTCGACCCCGGGCTGGTCACCGACGGCACCCTCACGCTCGGCCTGCTGCGTTACGGCGCGACCGGACCGGAGGGGAACACCAGCACCACCGCGACCCTGCCGGCCGTGCTGGTCAAGGCCGGTACGCCGGTGGCCAGGGCGGTCCTGCCGCCGGCCGCGGTGACCCGGGCCGGCCTGGTCCTCGGCAGCGCCGGCTCGGTGTGGCGGCCGGAGCAGGCGCCGACCTCGGAGCAGATGCAGCGGGCCACCGCCGCGCTGGCCGGCGCCGGCACGCACAGCAGCCTGTCCGTCGAACGCGGCTTCCAGGCCGGGAACGACGACGTGATGGTCCTCGGGATGGCCGTCGCGGCCTCGGTGGTGGCGGTCGCCGCCGCCGCGATCGCCACCGGCCTGGCGGCCGCGGACTCGCAGCGCGACCTCTCCACCCTGGCCGCGGTCGGGGCCGGGCCGGGGATCCGGCGCCGGCTGTCCGGGTTCCAGTGCGCCGTGATCGCGGCGATCGGCGTCGTCCTGGGGGCGCTGGCCGGCATCGTGCCGGCCGCCGCGATCCAGCGGGTGCAGAACCTCGCCAGCGTGCCGTCGGTCGACCCGTCCGGCGTGATCGACCTCGGCACCCACGCGCTGGCGGTGCCGTGGACCTCCCTGGCGGCGCTGGTGATGGGCCTGCCGCTGCTCTCCTGGGCGCTCGCCGCCGGGTTCACCCGATCGCGGGTCGTGCTGGCCCGCCGGACGGACTGACCCGGGGCGGGGCCGCCGGGGGAGGACCGGGGGGAAGGGGGCGCCGGGGGAGGACCGGGGGCGGGTCGGTGTGGGCCGATCCGCCCCCGGTCGGCGTCGTTCGGCCCCCCGTCCGCGCCACCGGGCGCCGCAGTGTTAGCCCGGATGGCGTCCCCGGGTCGAGCCCGCGGGAGCACTGGGCTGGGATTGAGCTCGAACGCGGCGTCAGCCGCGCCACCGACCCCAGGGGCGTCACCATGACCAGTCTGAACCGCAAGGACCTCGGCCTGCTGGCCCTGCGCACCGCCGTCGGCGGGGTGCTGATCGCGCACGGAACGCAGAAGCTGTTCGGCTGGTTCGGCGGCGGCGGCCTCGAAGGCACCACCGCCGCGATGGAGCACATGGGGTTCGAACCCGGGCGCGAGAGCGCCATCGCCTCCGGCGTCGGCGAGGCGGGCGGCGGCGCTCTGCTGGTGCTCGGCCTGGCCACCCCGGTCGCCGGATCGGTCGTCGCGGGCACCATGGCCGGCGCGATCGCGGTGCACGCCCCCGCCGGCTTCTTCGCCGCCGGCGGCGGCTACGAGTACCCGGCCCTGCTGGGCGCCTGCGGCCTGTCGCTCGGCGTCGCCGGGGCCGGCCGCTACTCCCTGGACCACGCTTTCGGCCACATCGTGGACCGCCCGTGGCACGGACTGCTCGCTTTCACCGCGGCCGCACTCGGCGCGGTCGCCGTGGTGACGCGCCGCCAGGACGTGGTCCGGCGCCGCGCGGCCCGCGCCGCCGACGAGGCCGCCGACCAGGCGGGCGCCGGCCTGTCCTGAGCTTCCGGATTGGCCGCGGCCGCACTGGGCATGATCGCTCCAGCACGGCCGCAGGGCCTTGCGCGACGAGCGTGACGAGGAGAGCGACATGGCGAGGATCCAGGGCCAGGTCAAGTGGTTCAACGAGGCCAAGGGCTTCGGTTTCATCAGCCCCGCCGATGGCAGCAAGGACGTCTTCGTCCACTTCTCGGCGATCCAGGGCAACGGCTTCAAGACCCTCGCCGAAGGCCAGAACGTCGAGTTCGAGATCCAGGACGGCCAGAAGGGCCCCAGCGCGGCCAACGTCCAGGCCATCTGACCCCCCCCGACCCGCCGGGGGTGCGTCCCCCGGTCAGGCCAGGGCGGTCATCCGGTCGGCGTGGCGGTCGGCGACGTCGTGGGCGGCCCGGACGAACGCGGCGACGGCCGCGGATCGTGAGGTCTCCGGCCAGGCGACCATGACCGCGCTGGGGCTGAGGCCGGTGACCGGCCGGTAGACGATGTCCGGGCGCCGGTGGAGCTCGGTGGTGGAGAGCGACAGGAACGCCACCGCCTGGCCCAGCGCGACCACCTCCAGGAGTTGCTCGACGCTGGCCACCAGCGGCCCCTCAGGAGCGACGGCCGGCGCCGATCCTGAGGGGCCGTCGCCCGCGTCCGCTCCGTCGACCCCGGTGTAGTAGGCGGTGCTGGCGGGGGCGGCGCCCTTCCAGCGCGGGATCGGTTCGCCTTCGAGGTCGGCCGGCCGCAGCCGCCGGCGTCCGGCCAGGCGGTGCGCGGCGGGAAGCACGGCGAGCCGCGGCTCGACCACGAGCGTCTCGGCATCCAGCCCTCGACCGTCGAACGGGCTGCGCAGCAGCGCCACATCGGCCCGGCCGTCCCGCAGCATGGCGATCGGCTCACCGCTGCCGCCGACGACGACCTCGGGCGGCGGCAGCTGCGCACCCGCTTCCCGGTAGGCGGCGAGGATCTCCCGGAGCAGTCCGGCATCGCCTCCCGGCTTGACCGCCACGACGAGCTGGGGTGTCGGCCGACCGGCCCGGCGGGCCCGCCGGGCCGCGGCGTGCACCGCGTCGACCGCGATCCGGGCCTGATCGAGCAGCACCTGACCGGCGTCGGTCAGCCTCACCTGCCGGGTGGTGCGCTCCAGCAGGCGCACCCCGAGCCGGGACTCCACTTGAGCGATCGCCTTCGACAGCGGGGGCTGCGCCATCCCCAGGCGCTGCGCGGCCCGGCTGAAGTTCAACTCCTCGGCGACCGCGATGAAGTACCTCAGCTCCCGCACCTCCAGCTCATTCATACCTGTGGACTATAGATCCAGAGTCATCCGGTCTTTCCCCGATGCCCGTGGGTGCCGGGAGGCTGGGGGCCATGACGATTTCGCAGAAGACCGCTCTGATCACCGGCGCGAACAAGGGCATCGGCAAGGAAACGGCGCGCGGGCTCGCGGCCCTCGGCATCACCGTGCTGATCGGTGCCCGCGACGCCGAGCGCGGCGAGGCGGCGGCCGAGGAGCTCCGCACGGGCGGAGCCGACGTGCGGTTCGTTCCGCTGGACGTCACCGACGAGAGCTCGGTCCAGGCCGCCGCCCAGCACATCGACGCCACCTTCGGCCGCCTCGACATCCTCGTCAACAACGCCGCGATCGCGGCCGGCCCGCAGAAACCGAGCGAGACCCCGACCGCCGCCGTCCGGCAGGTCTACGAGACCAACGTGTTCGGCGTCGTCGCGGTGACCCACGCCATGCTCCCGCTGCTCCGGCGCTCCGCCGCCGCACGCATCGTCAACATGTCCAGCGAACTCGGCTCCCTCGCCCACCTGGCCGACCCGGGCAGCCCGTGGTCCGCCTACTCCTCGATCCTGCTCCCGTACTGCACCTCGAAGAGCGCGCTGAACGCGATCACCGTGCTCTACGCCGACGAGCTGCGCGCCGAAGGGATCCTGGTCAACGCGGTGAGCCCCGGCTACTGCGCGACCGACCTCAACCGCCGCACCGGGATGCGTACGGCGCAGGAGGGCGCGGCGGTCGCGGTCGACCTGGCCACCGTGGGAGCGGACGGCCCGACGGGCGCCTTCCTGACCGAGGACGGGCCGATTCCCTGGTGAGACCGGGGACCTGTGCTCCCCGCCCGGCGTCAGTAGCGGACGGCGCCGGCGTACGGCATCACGTCGACGCCGACGATCTCGACCGTCTTGCCGGTGCGCGGGGCGTGCAGGAGCCGGCCGTCGCCCAGGTAGATGCCGACGTGGTGCAGGTCGGAGTAGTAGAACACCAGGTCGCCGGGCTGGAGTTGGCTCCTGGCGATCTTCTGGCCGGCCGCGTACTGGGCCTGCGAGGTGCGCGGCAGCGCGACCCCGCCCGCCGCGAAGGCCTTCAGCGTCAGCCCCGAGCAGTCGTACGAGCCGGGGCCGGTCGCCCCGTAGACGTACGGCTTGCCGAGCTGGGCGTGCGCGAAGTCCAGGATGTCCTTGGTGCGGCCGGTGGCCGGTCCGGTGTACGGGGTGCGGGCCGCGCCGCGGGAGGCGGCCGGTTGGTCGCCCGCGAGCACCCGGGCCCGGTCGGCGGCCTTCAGGCCGTTCAGGATGCGCTGCACCTCGGCCAGTTTGGCCTGCACCTCGGCCTTCCGGTCGGCGGCGGCCCGGCGGGCGCCGTCGAGTTCGGCGAGCCGGCCGGCGGTCTCGGCGCGGAGCTGGTCGAGCCGCCGCTGCCGGCCCTGGAGCTGCTGGAGCGCGTCGACCTGGGTGGCGGCCGCGGTGTCCTGGAGAGCGGCGCCGGCGAGGTACCCGGCGGCGTCCGAGGTCAGCATCAGCCGGACCGTCGGATCGATCCCGCCGCTGCGGTACTCGGCGGCGGCGACCGCGCCCAGGGTCTCTCGCGCGGTGTTGAACTCCGCCTGCTGGGAGGCGAGTTCCTGCTGCAGGGAGCCGGTGCGGCGCTCCAGCTGCTGCTGGCGCTCCTGGAGCCCGTTGTACTGCTCGGTGGTGGCCTCGGCCTCCTCGTAGAGCCCGTCGACCTGCCGCTGGACCTGGTCGAGCGAGCGTCCCGGTTCGGCCTGGGCGGCGCCCGGCAGCAGCAGGGCGCCGCCCGCGCCGAGCGCCAGGGCGGTGAGCCGATAGCGGCCGGCGGGGGAGGGGAGGCGGTGCTGGCCCATGCTGGTGCGGCTCCTCGCGTCCGGGGGACGGCAGACGTGCACTACTAATGTCCTAAGGAACTTAGTAGAACAGGCTCGCGGTGGGCAAGTGGGGCCCTGCGCCCGGCCGGTGCCGGGGCGCCGTCAGAGCGGGAGGAGCAGGTGCGGGGCGCAGGCCAGCACCGGCGGGGCGATGGCCAGGGCGCCGGCGGCGGCGGCTCCCAGGGCACGCAGGACGCGCGGCGGGCGGGACCGGTGGGCGGCCAGCCGGGAGACCCGGGCGGCGGCGTGGTGGCCGGCCCCCAGAGCGGGGGAGGGCAGACGGGCGCCGGCCACCACGCCCATCGCCCCGGCCAGCGCCCGCGCCGGGTGGGTGCGCAGGGCGCGGTCGTCGGCCGCCATCTCCAGCAGCAGGCGGGTCTCCTCCCGGACCAGCCGGCCCAGCGGCAGCGCGCCGAACGCCCGGGCGCTCGCCTCGGCCGCACAGACCGCCAGGTGGTGACGCCCGCTCAGGTGGCCCTGCTCGTGGGCCAGCGCGGCGGCCAGCTGTTCCGGCGTCAGCGCGTCCAGGGCGCCGCGGCTGACCACCACCCGCCGGCCGCGCCCCGGCAGGCAGTAGACGGCCGGCGCCGGGTGTTCCAGCACCAGCACGCCGGGGAGCACGCCGCGGCGGGCGGCCAGGTCGAGCACGGACCGGTGCCGCCGGCGCCCGCGGGCGGCCGCCGCGAGCCGGGCGGCGAACAGCCCGGCCGGCACCAGCGCCACCCCCACGGCCGCCGCGAGCGCGAGCCGGGAGACGGTCGCGGTCGGGGCCGAGAGCCCGCACAGGTGCAGCAGCCGGTCGTGGTGGTGCGGGCTCGGGTCCAGCAGCTGGCGGACGGCGAGGGCGGCCGCGGCGACCGCCGAGACGCCGAGCGCCTGCCAGGCCAGCACGCCGACCGCGGGCGCCCGCCTGGTCCAGGCGGCGCCGGCCAGCAGCCGGGGCAGCGGGCCGGTCACCGCGGCCGCCCACAGCGCGAGCAGCAGCGCGGCGATCATGCCCGGCCGCCCGGGCCGCCACGCCGCCCGCCGTCCGCCCCACCGGCCCCGTCCGCCTCCAGCGCGCCGAGCGCGTGGCGCAGCGCGGCCAGCTCCTCGGGGGAGATCTGTTCGACGAAGCGGGCCAGCGCCGCCGGGGTGTCCGGGGTGCCGCCGAGGGCCTCCCGCATCAGCTCTGCGGTGTACGACTCGCGGCTGCGGGTCGGCGCGTACACCCAGGCGCGACCGGACTTCTCCCGGCCGAGCAGGCCCTTGGTGTGCAGGATGTCGGCCACGGTGAGCACGGTGGTGTAGGCGACCGGGCGGTGCCGGTTGAGGTCGTCGACCACCTCGCGGACGGTCGCCGGGCGGTCCCAGTCCCAGAGCCGGTCCATGATCTCCGCCTCCAGCTCGCCGAGCTTGCGCACCACCGCCGTACCCCTCCCGCCCAGCCGTCCGATCCGTCCGCGCCATGGTATGCGCCCCGGTCGGTGCCGCCGCTGCGCCCGGGGCGGTCCGGGGCGGTCCGGGCGCCCGGGGGTCGGGGGTCGGGGGTTGGCGGGCGGGGGTCCGGGGCGGTCACCCGATCCGCCCTGCCGGGTGGCCCCGGCCGCCCGGCGGCCCAACGGTGGTGGGTGGGGGCAGCCGAGCGAGGAGTGGTCATGCAGCGTCGGATCGTGCCGGGTGGT
Organism: Kitasatospora sp. NPDC094015; assembly: GCF_040304075.1. NCBI lineage: Bacteria > Bacillati > Actinomycetota > Actinomycetes > Kitasatosporales > Streptomycetaceae > Kitasatospora > Kitasatospora sp. NPDC094015. The sequence continues at coordinate 383,669 of NZ_JBEOUL010000002.1, read as the reverse complement.
CGGATCGGTTCGCGGCCGGGTGCCGGCCCCGCGCGGCGGCGCGGCCCGGGCCCGCGGCTCGCGGCGGTGGCGCTGGTGGCGGCCGTGCTGGGCGGGGTGGCCCTGTCGGGCTGCTCCTCGGACAGTTCGCCGTCTCCGGCGGTCTCCTCGGCGCTGCAGTCCGGCCTGTCGGCCGCGGCCTCGGCGGCGCAGAGCCTGGCCTCCGGTGCCACCTCGGGCGCGGCCTCGGTGGCCGCCTCGGTGGCGGCCTCGGCCGTCTCCTCCGCGCAGGCGGCCGCCTCCTCGGCGCTGTCCAGCGTGAAGGGCGGGCTGGACGCGAAGAGCGACATCTCGCTCGGCGGGGTGACCCCGGCCTCCGACGGGCGCCTCCAGGTGCCGCTCACGGTGAAGAACGGCGGGTCCCAGGCGTACCAGTACACCGTCCAGGTCAACTTCAAGGACCAGAGCGGGAATCTGCTGGACGTGGTGGTGCTGACCGTCCCCGAGGTGGCCGCGGGCGGCACCGCGCAGTCCACCGCGACCAGCAACCGGACCCTGTCGGGCAACGTGACGGCGGAGGTCGCCTCGGCGCTCCGGTACTGACGGGGCGTCGCAGGTCGGGGCGGGTGGAACCTTAAGGGCGGCTCAAGGGGCAAGGCGGGCTCTTGACGGGGGAGTTGGTCTAGTCCATTTTTATGCCCAGGTGCAGGGAGCCCCTGGGCCGGCGCCGGAGGTCTGGGACCTCCGGCGCCGGTTCGGCTTATCCGGGCACCGGCTGGACCGGTGGACGCACGTCCACCGGAACCGTCGACGCAGTACCGAAGGCCCCGCTCGATTCCACTGTCATGCCCCTGACCATCCGGCCCCACCCCGGGTGCACCCCCCAGGGGCACGGCGGGATCCCCCACGACCAGGAGTCACGCAGCCATGCTTCGTTCCGTCCCCGCGCCCCGCACGGCGCACCGGCGGCGGCCCAAGAGCCTGACGGCTCTGGTGGCCGGCACCGCCGCCTCCGCACTGCTCGGCACGGCCCTCGCCCTGACCTCGGGCGCCACCGCCCAGGCCGCGCCCACCAACTCCACCGGCGCCCCCGCGACCAGCGGCGGCATCAAGGTCGCCTACTTCGACCAGTGGTCGATCTACGGCAACGCGTACTACCCGAAGACCATCCAGGACACCGGCGTGGCCGGGAAGCTGGACTACCTGATCTACGACTTCGCCAACATCAACCCCACCACGCTCTCCTGTTTCGAGGCCACCAAGGCCGCCTCGCAGGACGAGAGCAACCCGAACGCGGGTGACGGTGCGGCCGACGCCTTCGCCGACTACCAGAAGAGCTTCGGCGCGGACATCTCGGTGGACGGCGTCGCGGACGCCTGGGGCCAGCCGATCGCGGGCAACTTCAACCAGCTGAAGAAGCTGAAGGCGAAGAACCCCAACCTCAAGGTGCTGCTGTCGATCGGCGGTTGGACCTACTCGAAGTACTTCTCCGACGCGTCGGCCACCGACGCCTCGCGCAAGAAGCTGGTCTCCTCCTGCCTCGACATGTTCATCAAGGGCAACCTGCCGGTGGACGCGGGCTACGGCGGCGCCGGTTCGGCCGCGGGGGTCTTCGACGGCATCGACATCGACTGGGAGTACCCGGGCGGCGGCGGCCACACCGGCAACCACGAGAGCGCGAGCGACAAGCAGAACTTCACCAAGCTGCTCGCCGAGTTCCGCACCCAGCTGGACGCCCAGGGCGCCGCCGACCACAAGACCTACGCGCTCGCCGCGGCGGTCGGCGCCGGCCAGGACAAGATCAAGAACGTCGAGACCGACAAGGTGGGCCAGTACCTGACCTTCCTGGACGTCATGACCTACGACATGCACGGCGGTTGGGAGGCGCAGGGCCCGACCAACCACCAGGCCCCGCTCTACTCCGGCCCGAACGACCCGATGACCCCGATCCCCGGCGGCACCGGCAAGTACTCGATCGACGCGGCCATCAAGGCGTGGACGGTCGGCGACCCGCAGTACGGCATCCCGGGCGGCTTCCCCGCCAACAAGATCAACATGGGGGTGCCGTTCTACTACCGCGGCTGGACCGGCGTGCCGAACAACGGCAAGAACGGCCTGTTCCAGTCCGCCTCCGGCCCGGCCGCCGGTGCGCCGATGTCCGGCAGCGTGCCCGGCATCCAGATGTACAAGGAGCTCGCGGGCTTCGTCGACAACGCGTCCAAGACCTACTGGGACGACCAGGCGAAGGCCACCTACTTCTACGACGGCACCACCTTCTGGAGCGGTGAGGACGCCCGGTCGATCCAGGCCAAGGCGGACTACGTGCACTGCAACGGCCTCGGCGGCTCCTTCGCCTTCTCGCTGTACGACCTGGGCACCAAGACCGCGCTGTTCGACAAGATGGTGAGCGCGACCAACGGTTCCGCGGCCGACTGCCCGGCGGCTCCGTCCCCGTCGCCGTCGCCCTCCTCGGCCTCGCCGTCGCCGTCCTCCTCGCCCTCCTCCTCGGCCTCGCCCAGCACCTCGGCCTCGCCGTCCTCCTCGCCGTCCTCCTCGGCCTCGCCGAGCACGCCCGGCTGCACCGTGCCGAGCTGGAACGCCGCCACCGTGTACGCCACGGCCGGCACCAAGGTCAGCTGGAAGGGCCACACCTACACCAACAAGTGGTGGACCACCAACGAGGACCCGAGCCTCAGCGGCCAGTGGGGCGTCTGGACCGACAACGGCGCCTGCTGACCCCGCCCGACACCCGTGACGGCCGCACCACCGGCCGCCGCGCGCACCACACGCACCACATGCACCACCGAGGGCCCCGGACATCGCGTCCGGGGCCCTCGGCCGTGTCCGCGGCTGCGCGGTCGGGCGGCAGGGTCAGTCCAGGTCCTCGGTGCGGCCGAGCGCGTCCGGCTGGCTGACCTCGATCCGGCGGAGCATCCGGCCGAGCATGGCGGACAGCGCCGGGCGCTCCTCGGCGGTGATGTCCTGGAGCAGGTCGGCCTCGAAGACGGCGGCCATCCGCATCAGCTCCAGCCACTTGTCGCGGCCGGTCTCGGTGAGCTCGACGATCACCCGCACCCGGTTGGCCTCGTCCCGGTCGCGGGTGACCAGGCCGTCGCCGACCATCCGGTCGATCCGGTGGGTCATCGCGGCCGGCGTGAGCCCGAGCCGCTTGGCCAGCTCGCCCGGGCCGAGCCGGTAGGGGCTGCCGGAGATCACCAGTGCCTTGAGCACCTCCCACTCGGCGGACGTGATTCCCAGCACAGCGAGCTGCCTGCTGTAGGCCACGTTCATCCGGCGGGCGAGCCGGGACAGGGTGGACACGATGGTCTCCACCTGGGGGTCCACGGTGGGGAATTCCCGCTGGTAGACGGCCACCTGCTCGGCGATGCCCAGCTCGCCGTCGTCCGGCGGCGCGGGTCTGCGTGCGCTCATGCGGACCATTGTCCCACGCGAGCCTGCAGTCGTTAAGCCTTTGACGTCTCAAGCTTCGGGTGCTTAAAGTACAGACCTAAAGTTTAGCTCTTAAATCTTCCGACCTAAACATGACAGGCCTGAAGTCTCAAGCAAAGGGGTGTGCACGGTGACCGGCACGGTGAAGCAGCAGAGGCAGCAGCGTTTCGGGGCGGGCGGCCCGCTGCGCCGCGTCCAGATCGGCAACGCGCTCAGCGCGTTCGGCAGCGGTTTCACGATGCCGTACATGTTCGTCTACGTGGACCAGGTGCGGGGCCTGGGCTCGGTGGCCGCCGGGATGGTGTTCACCGTCTTCGCGCTGGCCGCGCTCGCCGTCCTGCCGTTCACCGGCCGCGGGATCGACCGGTACGGGCCGCGCCCGGTGCTGCTGGCCGGCGCCGCGCTGGCCGCCGTCGGTGCCTTCTCGTTCGGGCAGGTCACCGACACCCCGGCGCTGCTGGTCGCGTCGTTCCTGTTCGGCGCCGGCGTCACCACCTGCCAGCCCGCGCTGGCCACGATGATCGTCCGCAGCTCGCCCCGGGCCACCCGGCACCGCGCCTTCGCGCTCCAGTTCACCCTGATCAACCTGGGGATGGGCATCGGCGCGCTGGTCGGCGGGCAGATCGTGGACGTCGCCGACCCGGCCAGCCTGACCCGGCTGTTCACCATCGAGGCGCTCACCTTCCTCGGCCTGGCCGCCGTCACCGGCACCGCCCGGATCCCGGCCGCCACCGTCGAGGAGAGCGAGCCGGTCCGCCGGGACGCCCCCGTCGGGCTGCGCGCGCTGGTCGCCGACAAGGCGATGCTGCGGCTCTGCCTGCTCGCCGGGCTGATCTTCTTCACCTGCTACGGCCAGTTCGAGTCCGGGGTCGCGGCCTTCGCCACCGACACCGTGGGCACCGCGCCGTCCACCCTGGGCCTGGCCATCGGCGCCAACGCGCTGACCATCGTGGTGCTGCAGATGTTCGTGGTGCGGATCACCGAGCGTCGCCGGCGCACCACCGCGATGGCCGCCGCCGGCGTGGTCTGGCTGGCCGCCTGGTCGATGGCCCTGGTCGCCGGGCTGATCCGGACCGAGACGATGGCCGCCACGGTCGCGATCGTCGCCATCTACGCGCTGTTCGGCGTCGGGGAGTCGCTGCTGGCGCCCACCCTGGGCCCGATCGTCGCGGACCTGGCCCCGGCCCGGCTGCTCGGCACCTACAACGCCGGGTACGCGCTGGTGAAGCAGATCGCGATCGCGGTCGGCCCCGCCGTCGGCGTGCTGCTGGTCGGCTCCGGCACCTGGCCGCTGTACCTGGCCGCGATGGCCGCCTGCACCCTGATGATCATCGCGCTCTCGGTGCGCCTGCGCGGGCACCTCACCCCCGCCCAGGACAACGTCCACCACTTGACCGTCGTTCAGCACCCGGTCCGCGAGCTGGAGACCGCTGCCTGAGCCGCGCCCGTCCCGCGCCCGGCCCCGGCCCGAGCCCCGATCCCGGGCTCGGGCCGGGGCCGGACCGTTCCGGATGCGGGCGCCCTCCGCCCCGGACTACGCTCGGTGACGTCGGAGCGGTTTCGTCCCGGAGAGGGGCGCATCAGTATGACTTCCGACCTGCTCGATTCCGGAATGCTGGCGGGCCTGCGGTCCGGCCTGGTGGGAGAGGCGATCGGGCCCGGCGACGCCGGCTACGACGGGGCGCGCGCCGTCTTCAACGGGATGGTCGACCGAAGGCCACGGGTGATGGCCCAGTGCGTGACCCCCCGGGACGTGGCCACCGCGGTCTCGTTCGCCCGCAGCCACGGTCTGGAGCTGTCGGTCCGGGGCGGCGGCCACGGGGTGACCGGGGCCGCGGTCGTCGACGACGGCCTGGTGGTCGACCTGCGCCGGATGAACGCCGTCGACGTGGACCCGCAGGCGAAGATCGCCCGGGTCGGCGGCGGCGCCACCATGGCCGACCTGGACCGCGCCACCCAGCCGCACGCCCTGGCCACCACCGGCGGACGGGCCTCCACCACCGGGGTCGGCGGCCTCACCCTGGGCGGCGGCTCCGGCTGGCTGGAGCGCCGGTACGGCCTGATGTGCGACAACCTGCTGGCCGCCGAGCTGGTCACCGCGGACGGTCGCCGGGTGCGCGCCTCCGAGCAGGAGCACCCCGAGCTGTTCTGGGCGCTGCACGGCGGCGGCGGCAACTTCGGGGTGGTCACCGAGTTCACCTTGGGCCTGCACCCGCTGCCCGCCTTCTCGATCGCGCTGCTGCTCTGGCCGACCGAGGCCGGCCCGGAGGTGATCCGCCGCTACCGGGACTACATGGACGAGGCGCCGGACGAGGTCGGCGGCGCGGTGCTCTACCTGACCGCGCCGCCCGAGCCGTTCGTCCCGCCCGAGCTGGTCGGCCGGCAGGCCGTCGGGATGCTGCTCACCTACACCGGCGTGCTGGGCCAGGCCCGGCCGGTGTTCGAACCGATGCTGGGGCTCGGCCACGCGGGCGAGGTGGTCGCCGAACTGCCGTACGCGGACGTCCAGCGCATGCTCGACGACCCGCCGGGGTACCGGAACTACTGGTCGGCGGAGTACCTGGCAGGCTTCCCCGACCAGGCGGCCGACCTGTTCTGCGCGCGAGCGCGGGACATGGTCACGCCGTCGCCCTCGCAGCACGTGCTGTTCCCGCTCGGCGGGGCGGTGGCCGCCGGCCGGGACGACTACCCGCTGCCCTGGCGCACGGCGTCCTGGGCCGTCCACCCGTTCGGGCTCTGGGAGGACCGCGCCGACGACGAGCGCGGCCGGGCCTGGGCGCGCGCCGTCCGCGCCGACCTGGAGCCCTGGTCGGTCGGGGCGGTCTACCTCAACTTCATCGGGGACGAGGGCGCCGACCGCACCCGGGCCGGCCTGGGTGAGCGAAACACCCACCGGCTCGCGGCCGTCAAGGCCGCGTACGACCCCGACGACGTCTTCCGCGCGAGCCACCCCATCGCCCGGGCGTAGCCGCCACGCCCGGGCCCCCGTCGCGTCCAGGCTCCCGCCGTGCCCGGGCCCCCGCCGCGCCCGGGACGGCTACAGCGCCGTCGGCATCAGCAGCGAGAAGGTCTCCGCCCGCTCCGGGAAGCGGATCGCCAGCGGCGCGATCGGGCCGCCGAACTCCAGCACCAGCTGGCCGGAGCCGCCGGCCGCCACCGCCTCCAGCAGGAAGCCCCGGTTGACCTGCACCTGGAGCCCGCCCGGCACGGTCTCCCCGGAGGCGGTCAGCGCGCCCGCCGGGTCGACGGTGAGCACCGAGACCTCGTAGTCCACCCCGTCCTGGCCGCGCCGGGCCGCGCGGACCGGGCCGGTGGCGAGCGCCGCCCGCAGCGCGTCCGTGCCGAGCACGACCCGGTGGGTGGGGTCGAGCCGGATCAGCGGGCGGTAGTCCGGGTAGTCCGCGTCGACCCGGTGCCCGGTGACCGCGCGGCCGTCCACGGTCAGCGTCAGCCGGTCGCCCTCGACCAGCAGCTCCACGCCCGCGGCGCCGTCGAGCAGCGCCCGGACCTCGTCCAGCAGGGCGGTCGGCACCACCACGCTCACCTCCGGGCCGGCCGACCCGGTCAGCGGGGCCTGCGAGAGCGCCAGCCGGTACCGGTCGGTGGCGACCAGCCGCAGCACCCCGCCGGCGGCCTCGAACAGCACCCCGGCCACCGCCGGGTGCTCCGCGCCGGGGGCGGCGGCGAACCGTACGGCGTCCAGGGCGGCGGCCAGCTCGGCGGCGGCCAGGGTCAGTCGGGTCGACTCCATCGTGCTCTCCCTCAGGTCGATCAGCGTGCGGACCGTGGCGAGCTCGCGGCGGGCGTCGGCAAGACCGTCCTCCAGACGGCGCAGATGGGCGTCGACCGAGCGGCGGGCGGTGCCCGCGTCCCCGGCCAGCACCAGCCGGAGGTCGGCCAGCGGCATCCCGACCCGGCGCAGCCGGGCCAGCAGCCGGGCGGCGGCGACCTGCTCCGGCGCGTACCGGCGGTACCCGGTCCGCGGGTCGACCTCGGCCGGGCCGAACACCCCGGCCCCGTCGTAGAACCGCAGGGCGCTGACGCTCAGCCCGCTGTCCCTGGCGATCTCGCCGATGCTGCGCATGCTGCTCTCCACACCGAGGACTCTGGGGCCTCGACCAGGTCGAGGGTCAACCACCGGGCGTCCGTGGCCGCCGCGGCGCGGGAGGGACCTGGAACGGCGGAAGGCCCGGCGCACACTGTGCGCCGGGCCTTCGCTGCTACTGAGTAGCGGGGACAGGATTTGAACCTGCGACCTCTGGGTTATGAGCCCAGCGAGCTACCGAGCTGCTCCACCCCGCGTCGGTGAACCCGACCTTACGGCACGCGGCCGCCAATGCGAAATCGGTTCTGCCCGGGGCCGCCGTGCGGGAGCCGGTTCACCCGGCCGCCGGGGGCCGGCGGGCTAGGATTCCGGCAGAGGGCGACACAGTGTCAGGTCCGGCCGGCGACCCCGCCGGCGATCCACCGATCGAACCGGCGAGGTCATGGCGTACGCGGCAGTCACCGAGACCCCCGAGACCCCCGGGACGCCGGGGACCCCCGCGACGCCCGGGGCCGAGGCCCGGGCCGACCTCCCCGACCCGGCCCTGCGCCGGCTGACCCGCTGGTCGGTCGCGCACTCCGGCTGGCTCGGGCCGATCGCGGTCGCGCTCTTCGCGGGGCTGCTCAGGTTCTGGCGCCTCGGCCACCCCAACGCCTTCGTCTTCGACGAGACCTACTACCCCAAGGACGCCTGGTCGCTGCTGCGGCAGGGGTACGAGGGCACCTGGCCCGCGGAGGCCAACGGCCAGATCCTCGGCGTCCCGCAGCGCATCCCGCTCTCCGCCGACCCGGAGTTCGTGGCGCACCCGCCGCTCGGCAAGTGGGTCATCTCGCTCGGCGAGTGGGTGTTCGGCCTGCACCCGTTCGGCTGGCGGGTGATGGTCGCGCTGCTCGGCACGCTCACCGTGCTGATGCTGGCCCGGATCGGCCGCCGGCTGTTCGCCTCCACCCTGCTCGGCTGCACCGCGGCCCTGCTGATGTCGGTGGACGGCCTGCAGTTCGTGATGAGCCGGGTCGGGCTGCTCGACGGCGTGCAGATGTTCTTCGTGCTCGGCGCCTTCGGCTGCCTGCTGGTCGACCGCGACCGCACCCGGGACACCCTGCGCGCGGCCCGCGCCGAGGGCGGCCTCGCCGGTGACCGGGTCCGGCTCGGCGCGCGCCCCTGGCGGCTGGCCACCGGCGTGCTGCTCGGCTGCACCTGCGCGGTGAAGTGGAACGGCATCTACCTGGTGGCCGGGTTCACCGTGCTGGTCCTGCTCTGGGACCAGGCCGGCCGGCGCGGCGCCGGTGCGTACCGCCCGTGGCGCTCGATGCTGCGCCGCGACGCGCTGCCCGGCCTGCTCTCCACGGTCGGCGCCGCCTTCCTGGTGTACGCGCTCAGCTGGACCGGCTGGCTGGCCACCGGCGGCGGCTACGACCGGCACTGGGCGGACGGCCGGGGCGGGCTGTCGCCGGCCCGCACCCCGGTGGTCGACATCCCGCTGCCGCAGGTCCCGATGGGCTGGGTGCCGGCGCCGCTGCGCAGCCTGTGGCACTACCACGCGCAGATGTACGACTTCAACACCGGCCTGTCCGACCCGCACAGCTACCAGTCCAACCCGTGGAGCTGGCTGGTCCAGGGCCGTCCGGTCTCGATGTACTGGCAGCAGACCACGCAGGGCCAGGGCGGCTGCACCGCCCCCGAGGGCTGTGCCAGCCAGATCCTCGGGATCGGCACCCCGCTGCTGTGGTGGACGGCCTGCTTCGCGCTGGCGTACGCGCTCTGGCGCTGGTTCTTCCGCCGGGACTGGCGCTCCGGCGCGGTGCTGGCGGCGGTCGCCTCGATCTACCTGCCGTGGTTCCGGTACCAGGAGCGCACCACGTTCTCGTTCTACATGGTGCTGCTGGTCCCGTTCCTGTGCCTGGCCGTCGCGCAGCTGCTCGGGGCGCTGCTCGGCCCGGCCGGTTGCTCGCCGACCCGGCGCCGCTGGGGCGCGGCCGGGGCCGGGGCGATCGTCCTGGCGATCATGATCTGCTTCGCCTACTTCTACCCGCTGTACACGGCCGGGACGATCCCGATGAACGACTGGCGGGACCGGATGTGGTTCACCAGCTGGATCTGATCGGTGGCCGCCGCGAACCAGCTGCTCCCGGTCACCCCGCTGCTCGGGGTGGTCTGCGCGGTGCTGCTCGCCGGGGCGGTGGCGGTGGCCGGCCGCGGACGGCTCGGCCACGGGCGGGCGGTGCTGCGGGCCGGGCTGCGCGCGGTGGTCCAGCTCGGCGCGGTGGCCCTGGTGATCACCTGGGTGGTGGGGTCGGCGTGGACCTCGGCCGCCTTCGTGCTGCTGATGCTCACGGTGGCGGTCCGCACCGCCGGGCGGCGGATCACCGCGGGGCCCGGCTGGCCGCGGGCCGCCGTGCCGATCTGCGCCGGGGTGCTGCCGGTGCTCGCCCTGCTGCTGGCCACCGGGCTGCTGCCGCTGCGCGGGCTCGCGCTGATCCCGGTCGCCGGCATCCTGATCGGCGGCGCGCTGAGCGCCACCTCGCTGGCCGGCCGCCGCGCGCTGGACGAGCTGCGCACCCGCAACGGCGAGGTGGAGGCGGCGCTCGCGCTCGGCTTCGAGCCGCGCGACGCCCGGCTGGAGATCTGCCGGACCGCCGCCGCCACCTCGCTGGTGCCGGCCCTCGACCAGACCAGGACGGTGGGCCTGGTCACCCTCCCCGGCGCCTTCGTCGGGATGCTGCTCGGCGGGGCGACGCCCGTGCAGGCCGGCGCGGTGCAGCTGTTCGTGCTGGTCGCGCTGCTGCTGGTGGAGTCGGTCGCGGTGGTGGTCGTGCTGGAACTGGTCGGCCGGGGGCTGCTGGCCCCGGACCCGGTCGGCGGGGTGGGGTAGGCTGGATGCCTGTTGAAGGGGAGTAGCCCTCCACCGGAACGTCGACATACTGGCCCGCTCGCGGGCCCGGCGCCCGGGACACCCGCTCACCGGGGTGTTGGCGAGACCTTCGGCCGCAGTGCTGTGATCATTCCAGTGCTGTCGGGCCGAGGCGTCCCCTGGCGGAGCGTTCGGCCGGGCAGCCCGACCGAGAGACGACCAAGACTCCGATGAGCCTGACCATCGCCGCCCTGACCTTCGGCATCATCTTCCTCGCCGAACTCCCCGACAAGACCGCGCTGGCCAGCCTGGTGCTGGGCACCAAGTACCGCGCGAGCTACGTCTTCGCCGGCATCGCCGCCGCCTTCGCCCTCCAGGTCGGCCTTGCCCTCGCGGCGGGCAGCCTGCTCGCCCTGCTCCCGCAGCGCTGGGTGGAGGGCGTCACCGGACTGCTCTTCCTGGCCGGAGCGGCGATGCTGCTGTGGCACAAGGAGGAGGAGGACGACGGCAAGGCGGCCAAGGAGCCGTCCTCCGGCAGCTTCTGGAAGGTGGCCGGCGCCAGCTTCGTGGTGGTCGCGGTCGCCGAGTTCGGTGACCTGACCCAGATCATGACCGCCAACCTGGCCGCGAAGTACGCCGATCCGCTCTCGGTCGGCATCGGTGCCTGGCTGGCCCTGTGCGCGGTCAGCGGGGTGGCGATCCTCGGCGGGCAGAAGCTGCTCAAGCACGTGCCGATGCGGGTGATCATCCGGGTGGCGGCGAGCGTGATGCTGCTGCTGGGCGCCGTCAGCCTGGTCCGCGCGGTGATCGGCTGACCCGGGGCGCCGTCGCGGCCCGGTCAGCCCATCGCCTCCAGCTGGCCCCGGGTGACCGGGCCGTACTTGCCCCGCTCGTTCGACGGGATGTTGGTGCCGTACACCGACTGGAAGTAGCTGACCGCCTGCTTGGTCCGGCTGTCGAAGGTGCCGGTGACCAGCGAGTCGTCGTACGCCCAGTACAGGACGTCGGCCAGCCGCTGCTGCATGGCGCTGACGTCCGTGCCCTTGTCGCCCTGCTGCAGCATGGTGCGGGGGGCGCTCGGGCTCGGACTCGGCGAGGCGCTCGGCGACGGGGAACCCGCCGCGGACGGGCTCGGGCTGGGGCTGGGCGCGGCGCTGGAGGCCGGCGCCGAACTCGCCGCCTTGCTCGGGCTCTTCGAAGCGCTGGGCGAGGGCGACGGCTTGGTGCTGGCAGAGGCGCTCGGCGAGGCGCTCGGGCTGGGCGCCGGGGTGACCGGGTCGGGGGAGGCCGAGGTCGGCGCGGGCAGCGCCTGGTCCGGGGGCTTGCGCTGGTCCGACGGGGCGAGCGCGAGCGCCAGCCCGGCGCCGAGCGCCACGATGCCGAGCCCGGCACCGACCACGACGGCCCGGCGGCGGGTGGCGGCCGAGCGGCGCCGCTCCGGCACGGGCTGCTCGCGGACGCTGAACGAGCCGAGGTCGGGACGGTCCGCGGGCTGCTGCTGCGGATACGGCTGCTGGTGCGCCTCGGGGTAGGGCTCCGGCGACGGATCCGCGTACGCCGACGGGTTCGCGTACGGCTCCGGGTACGGGTTCGGGTACGACTCGGCGTACGGTTCCGCGCGCGGGGGCGGCGGGGGTGCGGCCGGGGCCTGCGGCATCAGCGCGGTGGCGAACGGGTCCGGGGTGGCGGACGGTTCGTAGCCGACCGCGGCCGGCACGTACGGGCGGACCAGGGGCGGCCCCTCGACCTGCGGCAGCACCTCGGTCTCGTCGAAGGACGCGGGCACGGAGGACGCGGGCATGGAGGACGGGCACCCGCAACCGCGCGCGGTCCGGGGCGCGCCGCACAGCGGGCAGTGCTGAGCCGGCATGGGCCGGTCCTCCTCGGGTCTGGAATCGAACGGCCCTGATTATGCAGGAGGTTACTGAGTGAGGACAGGGACCTGCGCCCGCTCCGCAGGGCATTGTCCTGTTTGATGACGATACGAACGTTGTGAACGGTCGGTGCCGATCAGGTGTCCGTACGCGAAAGCCCGCCGGGTGACCCGCTCGGCCGTCAGGCCCCGCGGAACTGCTGCGGGCTGACGCCGTTGACCCGCTTGAACGCCGCGCTCAGCGCGAACGCGCTGCCGTACCCGACCTGGCGGGCCACCGCGGCCAGCGTGGCGTCCGGCTCGCGCAGCAGGTCGGCGGCGAGCGCCAGCCGCAGACCGGTCAGGTACGCCATCGGTGGTTCGCCCACGCACCCGGTGAACCGGCGGGCCAGCGCGGCCCGGGACACCCCGACGGCGGCGGCCAGGCCGGCCACCGTCCAGGGCGCGGCCGGCTCGGTGTGCAGCAGTTCCAGCGCGCGGCCCAGCACCGGATCGCCCTGCGCGCGGTACCAGCCGGGCGCCCGCGCCTCGGGGCGGGCGAACCAGGCGCGCAGCGCGGAGCTCAGCAGCAGGTCGAGCAGCCGGTCCAGCACCACCTCCTGCCCCGGGCCCTGGCGGCCGATCTCCTCGTCCAGCAGCGGGATCAGCGGCGAGCTCCACTCCTCGCCCGGCAGCACCAGCAGCACCGGCAGTGCGCGCAGCAGCCGACCGCTCACCTCACCGCGCAGCTGGTACGTCCCGCTCAGCAGCACGGTCGAGCCGGCCGGGCCGTCACCCCAGGCTCGGACCCCGAGATCCATCTCCGCGCACAGCTCGGCGCCCTCCGGGGTGGTCGAGCGCTGTCCCGGATGGACCACCACCCGCGGCGGCCGCCCCGGACGGTCGGCGACGGTGTACGGCCGCGGGCCGCGGGTGATCGCCAGGTCCCCGGGGCGCAGCAGGACGGCGGCCGCCCGGCCGTTCTCGCCGTGGTCCTTCCCCTCGTGCTCACCGTCGGGGGTCACCCAGACCTCGCCGCGCACCGGGGCCAGCACGGTCAGCGGGGCCTCGTCCTGGATCCGGACCGACCACGGCGGGTCGAACACCGACCGGAGCAGGAAGGCGCCCTGGGCCCGTGGGCCGGCGAGCAGCCCGGCGAGTGCGTCCATGCGGCCAGCGTAGACGCCCGCGCATGCGGCCGAGCGGATCGGCCATGGCCGGTGGCCGGCGGGCGGCGGTTGACTGGCGGCATGACGGTATTTCGAACGGCGACGCTGGTCGCGGCCACGCTGGCGACCGGCCTGGGCGCCGGACTCTTCTACGGTTACGCGTGCTCGGTGATGCCGGGCCTGGCCCGATCCTCCGACCGGACCTTCGTGGAGGCGATGCAGCGGATCAACGTGGCGATCCTGAACGGCTGGTTCGCCCTCTCGTTCGGTGGCGCGATCGTGCTGATCGCGCTGGCCGCGGTGCTCCAGTACCGGTCGGGCGGCGGGGCGGCGTTCGGCTGGATCCTCGCCGCCGGGGTGCTCCAACTGGCGCTGCTGGTCGTCACCATGGCGGTCAACGTGCCGCTGAACAACAGGCTGGCGGCGGCCGGTGATGCGCCGGGAGCGCTCGATCTCGCCGCGGTGCGGGCCGAGTTCGAGCAGGTCTGGGTCCGCTGGAACGTGGTCCGCGCGCTGGCCGGCGCCGCCGCGCTGGGCTGCCTGGCCTGGGCGCTGGTCCTGGTCGGACGCTCCGGTCCGGCGTGACCGCGGGCCCTGCGACCGGTTCGCCGCTCAGCCGGCGGCGGACGGCTCCGCCCGCCGGTACCCGCTGCCGTCCCGCCGCCGGGTGAGCCGGCCGCCCTCCACCAGGTAGCGGCGCAACGCCGAGCAGTCCTCGTGCACCGTCCGCAGCGCGTCGTTGACCTCCGCCTCGGTGTACTCACGGCCGCCCTCGAACAGCGTCTCGGCGAGGTGCGTCAGCAACTGCTCCCGCCGGGCCGCCTTGCGCGGAATGGCGGTCAACCGCCCGTGCGAGAACAGCGCGGCCACCGGATGGGTGCTCGGCTCGGTCATCTGCTCCATCTCCTGCTTCTTCCCGGTACTCCCCGTCCCCGCGAGGCTGCCACGCCCGACCGCCGCCGAGCACCTGCTTTTTCACCCTTCGATGCGGTGGCGGAGCCACCTCGGTCGGGACCGGAACGGCACGCACGGACCCTGGAACCTTGGGCCGTGTTCGGGATCCGAACCGGGACAGGTCGGGCAGATTCTGTCCTTGGTGTCCAGGAAGCGCTGATCCCGCCGCGGGTTTGTGCCACGTGGTCGTATGACAGTTCGGCGGGCCGCCCCTATATCTGGACGCATGACTCGTCCAGCGGAGCAGATCCATGAACGTCCCCGATTCGAGCTGCGGTGCGGGGGTTTGCACCTCACGATCCAGCGGGTGCCGGGGTGGTTGATCACCGTGGCCACCGCGGGTGCGAGCGGCCTCGCCGCGTGGTGGACCCATCGATGACCGTGGCGTTCGCGGCGCGCCCTGGCGCTCCCGCAGCCGGCTCCGTGCGGCAGGATGGAGCCATGAGCGTAGTCAAGATCAACGTACTGACCGTCCCCGCCGAGCAGCGTGAGGTGTTGGAGAAGCGCTTCGCCTCGCGGGCCGGCGCGGTCGAGGGCTCGGACGGGTTCGAGTGGTTCGAGCTGCTCCGTCCGGTCGAGGGCACCGACACCTACCTCGTCTACACGCGCTGGCGCGACGAGGCGTCCTTCCAGGCCTGGATGGAGGGCTCGATGAAGACCGCCCACCAGGGCGGCGGCGAGGGTGAGGCCCCCAAGCGCCCGGCCGCCGCCGGCGCCACCCTCTGGTCGTTCGAGGTGGTGCAGTCGGCCGGGCCGAAGGGCTGAAGGCTGCCGTCAGCCGTCCCGGAAGGTGGCCGGGGCGGCGAAGGCGGCGCGGCGGGTGGCGCGGCGCAGGGCGCGCAGGACGGGGCCGCCGACGGTGAGGCAGAGGACGGCGGTGAGGGCCGCGCGGGGGAGGTCCCAGCCGAGCGAGGTGGTCAGGCAGTAGACGGCGAAGCGGACCAGGTTGTCGTCGAGCGGGTCGCCGGGGACGAAGGAGATGGAGCTGCCGAGGCCGGAGATGTAGGGCCAGCCCTGGAGGTTCATCACGGTGCCGTACGCGATCGCCGAGATGGCTCCGTAGCAGGCCAGCATGGTGAGTTCGGTGCGGCCGCGCAGGGTGGCGGCGCCGGGCAGCAGGCCCGCGCCGAGGCTGACCCAGCCCATGGCGAGCATCTGGAACGGCAGCCAGGGCCCCACCCCGCCGGTGAGCAGCGCCGAGGCGAACAGGGTGACCGCGCCGAGCACGAACCCGAAGCCCGGCCCGAGCGCCCGGCCGGCCAGCACCATCAGGAAGAACATCGGCTCCAGCCCGGCCGTGCCCGCGCCGAGCGGCCGCAGCGCGGCGCCCGCGGCGGCCAGCACCCCGAGCAGGGCGACCGACTTGGCCTCCAGGCCGGGCCCGCCGCCGGCCTCCCGCCCCTCGGCGATCTGGGCCAGCACCACCCCGAGCAGCAGCGGCATCAGCAGCGCGAACAGCCAGGGCGCGTCGGTGGAGTGGCCGACCAGCGTGGAGTCGGTGGCGGCCAGCAGCGGCCAGCCGAAGCCGGCGATGCCGACCGCGGAGACCAGCCCGAGCACGGCGAGCGACCGGCGTCCGAGCGGGACGGGCCGGTTCAGCGGGCCCGGGGTACGGCCGGGCGGCCCGCCGGTCACGAGGTCCGCTCCAGCGCCCGGGTCACCTGGTCGACCGTCAGCAGGCCGGGCAGGTTCAGGATCTTGGCGACCTGCGGGGCGAAGGCCGGGGAGGAGATCACCACCTCCGGGGTGGGGCCGTCCGCGACCACCTCGCCCTCGGCCAGCACCACCGTGCGGTGGGCCAGTTCGGCCGCGAGCTCGACGTCGTGGGTGGCGAGCAGCACCGCGTGGCCGGCCGCCGCGAGCTCGCGCACCACCTCCACCAGCCGGCCCTTGGCGGCGTAGTCCAGGCCGCGGGTCGGCTCGTCCAGCAGGATCACCGGCGGCCGGGCGGTGAGCACCACGGCGAGCGCCAGGGTGAGCCGCTGCCCTTCGGAGAGGTCGCGCGGGTGCAGGGTGTCGTCGACGTCCGGCAGCAGCCGGGCGACCAGGGCCCGGCAGCTGCCCGGATCGGCCTCGGCGTCCTGGTCGGCGGCGGCGCACTCGGCCCGGACGCTCTCGCCGAACAGCAGGTCGCGCGGGTCCTGCGGGACCAGTCCGACCCGCCGGATCAGCTCCTTGGGCCGGCTGCGGTGCGGCTCCAGGCCGCCGACCCGGACGGTGCCCGCACTCGGCCGGTGCAGCCCGATCAGGGCGCCCAGCAGGGTGGACTTGCCGGCCCCGTTGCGTCCCATCAGGGCGGTGATCCCGCCCGGCCGCAGCGCCAGGTCGACCCCGCGCAGCGCCGGCACCGGGCCGCGCCGCACGGCCAGCCGCCGCACCTCGGCCACCGGTTCGCCCGTCGCGGGCGGCGCGACGGCGGGCGCGTGACCGGCCAGCCGGTCACGCAGCGGGCCGGCCTTGCGGCGGGCGTCCCGGACCGACAGCGGCAGCGGCGACCAGCCCGCCGCCCGACCGAGCGCCACCACCGGCGGGTGGACGGGGGAGTGGGCCATCACCTCGGCGGGTTCGCCGAGCACCGGCGGTTCGCCCCGACCGGGCAGCAGCAGCACCCGGTCGGCGTACTGCACCACCCGTTCCAGCCGGTGCTCGGCCAGCAGCACGGTGGTGCCGAGGTCGTGCACCAGCCGTTGCAGCACGGCCAGCACCTCCTCGGCGGCGCCCGGGTCGAGCGCGGAGGTGGGTTCGTCCAGGACCAGCACCTTGGGGTGGACGGTGAGCACCGAGCCGATCGCCACCCGCTGCTGCTGCCCGCCGGAGAGCGAGCGCAGCGCGCGGCCGCGCAGTTCGGCCAGGCCCAGCAGGTCGAGGGTCTCCTCGACCCGGCGCCGCATCACCTCCGGCGCCAGCCCCAACGACTCCATGCCGTAGGCGAGTTCGTCCTCGACCGTGTCGGTGACGAAGTGCGCGACCGGATCCTGGCCCACCGTGCCGACCAGGTCGGCGAGTTCGCGCGGCCGGTGGTCGCGGGTGTCGCGGCCGTCGACGGTGACCCGGCCGGTCAGCTCGCCGCCGGTGAAGTGCGGGACGAGACCGCTGACGGTGCCCAGCAGGGTGGACTTGCCGGAGCCGGACGGGCCGACCAGCAGGCACAGTTCGCCCTCGGGGACGGTCAGGTCGACCCCGCGCAGGGTGGGTTCGGCGGCCTCGGCGTACCGGACGCCGACCTGGTCGAAGGTGATCACGGGGTGCTCCGGGGCGGTTCGGGGGCGACGACGGAGGGCAGCAGGCCGAGCAGGACGGCGGCGGCCGGCAGCAGCGGCAGGGTCGGGGCGGCGGGCGGCACCACGGACGGGGCGAACGCCTCCGGGTAGCGTCCGGAGAACCAGATCGTCAGCCCGGCCACCACCAGGCCCGAGCCGCTGACCAGCCACTCCGGCAGTGCCCACGGGTCCGGCCGGTAGCGGGTGCGCACCGCCCGCCGGCCGCCGAGCACCAGGCCGGCGCCGGTCACCGCGAGACCGACCAGCAGCACCGGGAACGCCCACGGCGCCCCGCCCGGGGCGAGCAGCCCGTAGCAGGCCGAGCAGACCCCGAGCAGTCCGAGCAGGGTGAGCACGGCGGTGGCCCGGGAGACCCGGCGCGGGACGGGCGCGGTGCGCCCGAAGCCCCGGGTGTCCATCGAGGCGGCCAGCGCGACGGAGCGTTCGAGCGCGCCCTCCAGCACCGGCAGGCCGACGCTGAGCACCGCCACCACGCCGCGGTCGCTGCGCCCGCGCAGGCGACGGGCGGAACGCAGCCGCTGCACGTCGGCGACCAGGTTCGGGGCGAAGGTCATCGCGACCACCACGGCCACCCCGGCCTCGTACAGGGCGCCCGGCAGCCCGCGCAGCAGCCGGGACGGGGAGGCGAGCGCGTTGGCGGCGCCGACGCAGATCAGCAGGGTGGCCAGCTTGAGGCCGTCGTAGAACGCGAAGAGCAGGCCCTCCAGGGTCACTGCGCCGCCGATCCGCACGCCCCGGGCCCAGTCGGGCAGCGGCAGTTCGGGCAGTGTGAAGAGCACCTGACTGCCGGGGACGGGCGAGCCGAGCAGCACCGCGAAGACCATCCGGACGGCCAGTACCAGCAGCCCGAGCTTGAGGAAGGCCCCGTACGAGCGCGACCAGGGCGCGTCGCCGCGGCGGGCGGCGACCACGTACCCGGCGACGCCGACGATCAGCAGGAGCAGCAGCGGGTTGGTGGTGCGGGACGCGGCGGCGGCCAGGCCGAGCGCCCAGAGCCACCAGGCGCCGGGGTGCAGCTGGCGCGGTCCGAAGGTGGAACGGGTTCCAGATTTCGCGGTACGGGGCACGGGGATGAGGTCCTGTGGGGTCAGTGGTGCCGGCGGCGCCGGGCCTGCCAGACGGCGCCGGTGCCGAGCAGCAGGACCGCCGCCGCGCCGGCGATCAGGCCGACCGACGGGCCGCTGTCGTGCGAGGCGGTGGCGCCGCCCACGACCGGCTCGCCGCAGCCGGCCCGCGGGTAGCCCGCGATGGCGCACAGCAGCCCGGCCGAGTCGTAGCGCAGCGGCGGGGCCGCGGCGGCCACCACCTCGGCCGAACTGGCGCCGGTGGGCACCGAGGCGCAGGCGGTGCGGGGGGCGGGCGGGTTCTCGCCGGCGGCGAGCGTGCCGGGCGGGGCGTCGGTGGCGGTACCGAAGTCCAGCACCACGCCGACCCGCTTGCGGCCGGCCGCGGCGGGGGTGTCCGCGCAGATCGCGGCGAAGTCGCCGGGCGCGCCGGGGCGGGCCGCCTCCCGGCCGCCGTCCGGGCTGTCGGCGAACCGCCAGCCGTCGACGGCGCCGTCCGGCGGGAGGTAGCCGACCGGGCCCTGCTGCTGGTAGGTCCAGGCGTCGCCGGACCACTTCCAGAACGACCAGTACCGGTAGCCGGCGGCCTCGGCCGGGGCGGCGGTGGCACCGGCCAGCGCGGTGAGCAGCAGGGCCAGGACGAGCGCGGGGAGGGCGCGGTGCGGCGCCCTCCCGTGGGGGGCCGGGGTCACTTGGGCCCGGCGCCCTTGCCCTCGCCGGTGTCCTTGCCCTCGGCCGGGGCCTTCGCGTCAGCAGCCTCGTCCGCGCCGGCGTCCTTGCTCTCGGCCGGGGACTTCGCGTCTGAAGCCTCGTCCGCAGCGTCGTCCGCGGCGTCGTCCGCAGCGGCGTCGGTGGCCTCGTCGGCCTCGCCGGGCTCGGTGATCACGGCGGGCCGGTGCGGCGGGGTCGCCGCCGGCTGCTCGGACTGCTCGGGCACGTGGTGCGGGCCGAGCTTGCGGGCGCCGCGCCGGCGGCTGAGGCTGATCAGCAGGCCCGCGCCGATGCCGATCAGCAGACCGACACCGATCAGCCAACCGGCGGAGATGCCGGTGTCGGCGTCCGGGACGACGGTCGCCGGTGCCTTGGTGGCCGCCGGGACGGAGGCCGGCGCCGGGCCGGCGTCGATCAGCAGCTGGACCAGGTTGTGCCCGGCGAAGTTGTACGGGTCGAGCGCGGCCGCACGGGCCATCAGCACCAGGGTCGCGGCGGCGGCCGCGTCGGTGCCGTCCTTGCCCTGGGCGGCCCAGGCGTACCCGTTGTCGCGCAGCCACTGGGCGGCCGGGGCGGCCTGCTCCGGGTGGCCGGCCTGGACCAGGCCGAGCACCGCCCAGGAGGTGGCGGTGAAGTCGGGGCCGGGGGTGGCGCCCGGGGTGGTCTGCACCAGGTGGTTGCCGCCGGCCGTCAGCTGCGCGGACAGGTACGCCGAGACGGCGCCGGCCGCGTCGGCGTGCGGCACGGTGGCCGCGGTGGAGCCGGCCGGGCAGTCCAGCGCCTTGGGCGACGGGCCGGTACCGATGCCCTGGGCCACCGGCAGCCGGCCGCCGGCCGCGGCCAGCGCGGCCTGCGCGGAGGCCAGCGTGTTGGGGGCCAGCGTCCCGTCCGGGCCGGGTTGGTAGGCGAACGCGCCGCGCTGGTCGGCCGCGGCGGCGCAGCCGAGCTGGAAGGCGGCCAGGCCGTCGTACGCGCTCTTGCCGGAGGCGGCCGTGCCGGCCGGGTCCGCACCGGTCGCGACCAGCGCGTTGACGGCCAGCGCGGTGGAGTTGGCATCGCCGGGCGCACCGGGGTTGTAGGCCCAGGACCCGTCGGCGTTCTGATGGGCCTTCAACCACTGGGCGCCCTTGTCGACGGCGTCCTGGTGGCCGCTCAGCTGCACCAGCGCCTGGACGGCGACGGCGGTGGCGTTGCTGTCCTCGGTCGCCGGGTCGCAGGGGGTGGCGGTGTCGGCCCGGTACGAGGGCCAGCCCCCGTCCGCGCACTGCTGGCCGGTCAGCCAGTCGACCGCGGAGCCGGCCGGGACGACCTCCTGGGCGGACAGCGCCAGCACGGCCAGCGACTGGCGCCAGACGCCGTCGTAGGTCGGGTCGCCCTTGCCGTACAGCCCGGCGGGCACGGCCACCGGGGCGGGCGAGGCGGACGGGGTGTCGGCCAGGGCCGGCGTCGCACAGACGCCGGCCAGCAGCAGTCCGGCCACGGCGGCGGCGACCGGGCGGGCAGCGGTCAGCATGAGGGGTGGTGCCTTTCGACGAGCGGTGGCAGCGGCCCGCACGGGGCCGCCCCGTTGGCCTCGACGGAGCCGGACCGGAACCGGGCGGGCCGCTCGCCTCGCCCCGGCGGTCCGACCTCCCGCCGCGGTGGCGGGACGCGGTTGCGGGTCGGTGCCGGAGCCCCGCCCACCTCCCCGGACGGAGCGGCAGGTGAAGCTGTCGGCCCCTGACTCTAACCGCCTGGCCAGCCGCTTCCCCGCCCGGTGGTCCGTGGCGCCGCGAAGGTGAGGCGACTCTCACCCGGCCGCCGTCCGGCCCCGACCCCGGCCCGACGGCGGATCAGCGGACGGTGCCTCAGCGTCGCCGGCCGGAACCGGCGGCCGGGCCGGGGCCCCCGGACCGGCCGGGCCCGCCCTCGGCGGTCACCGTCAGCAGCCGGGCCGCCGTGTGCAGGTCGGCCCGTACCTCGGTGAGCGAGGCGCGGCCGGACAGCCAGGCCAGCAGGGTGGCGTGCCAGGTGTGGCCGATCACCCGCAGCGCCGCCTGCTGCTCGGGCGTCGGCGGGTCCGGCAGGGCGGCCGAGGCCAGCACGATCGCCGAGGTCAGCCGGGACACCTCGTCCACCTCGTGGCCGACCGAGCGGTCGGCGAAGGACAGCGCCCGCACCATCGCCTCGGCCAGCCGAGGTTCGCGCTGGAGCGCGTGGAAGGCCGTGGTGAGCGCCTCCGCGACCCGGGCGGCCGGGTCCGCCCCGGCCGGCGGGCGGCGGCGGACCTGCTCGTGCAGGGCGCCCAGCTGCACCTGCATCACCGCCACCAGCAGGTGCACCTTGGACGGGAAGTAGCGGTACAGCGTGCCGAGCGCGACCTGCGCGCTCTCGGCAACCTCCCGCATCTGCACCGCCTCGTAGCCGCCCCGGGCGGCGAGCGCGGTGGCGGCCCGCAGGATCCCGCGGCGGCGCTCCGCCTGGCGCGGGGAGAGCAGCCCGCCGGCCGGCGTGGTGGTGGTCAAGGAAGCCCCCGGGCGACTGGTTCCGATGTGGGTCCGAGCGGTGGGCCCGGTAACGGGTCCCGGCGTGGCGTGAATCACCTGCCCTGGCTCAGATCGGGAAGCTACGGGCCGGTATCTTCGAGGTCTCTCGTTGTTCATCCGCCCAACAGCGAGCGCCACACCACTCTGAAACGTGATCTACTTTACCGGCCGTGCCCACCGCGGTGAGTAGGGATA
Organism: Kitasatospora sp. NPDC094015; assembly: GCF_040304075.1. Classification (NCBI taxonomy): domain Bacteria; kingdom Bacillati; phylum Actinomycetota; class Actinomycetes; order Kitasatosporales; family Streptomycetaceae; genus Kitasatospora; species Kitasatospora sp. NPDC094015. Next base: position 361,593 of record NZ_JBEOUL010000002.1, on the reverse strand, counting down.
AGGGGCCAGGATGACCGCGCTGCCGCGACCGCTGCGGATCGCCCTGCTGTCCTACCGCGGTGACCCGTTCTGCGGCGGCCAGGGCGTCTACGTCCGCCACCTCTCCCGCGAGCTGGCCCGCCTCGGCCACCACGTCGACGTGATCGGCGCGCAGCCGTACCCGGTGCTGGACGAGGTCGAGGGCCCCGGCACGGTCCGGCTGGTGGAGCTGCCCAGCCTCGACCTGTACCGCTCGGACGACCCGTTCCGCACCCCGGCGCTCGCCGAGTACCGCAGCGCGATCGACGTGCTGGAGGTGGCCGGGATGCGCACCGGCGGCTTCCCCGAGCCGCTCACCTTCTCGCTGCGCGCCCGGCAGTACCTGGCCCGGCACAAGGGCCGCTACGACGTGGTGCACGACAACCAGACCCTCGGCTACGGCCTGCTCGGCCTGGCCCGGCACGGCTTCCCGCTGGTCACCACGGTGCACCACCCGGTCACCGTGGACCGGCAGTTGGAGCTGGACGCCGCCGCCACCCGGCTGCGCCGGCTCTCGCTGCGCCGCTGGTACTCCTTCACCCGGATGCAGCGCCGGGTCGCCGCCCGGCTCGACCACATCATCACCGTCTCCGCCAGCTCCAAGGCCGAGATCGCCGAGCACCTCGGGGCCGCGCCCGGCGCGATCTCGGTGGTGCCGATCGGTGCCGACACCCGGCTCTGGTCGCCCTCCGAGGCCGTCGAGGTGGTGCCCGGACGGATCGTCACCACCTCCAGTGCCGACGTGCCGCTCAAGGGCCTGATCTTCCTGGTCGAGGCGCTCGCCAAGATCCGCACCGAGCGGGACGCCCACCTGGTGGTGGTCGGCAAGCGCCGCACCGAGGACGGCCCGGTCGCCGAGGCGGTGCGCCGGTTCGGCCTGGAGGCGCACATCGAGTTCCGCTCCGGCCTGACCGACCAGGAGCTGGTCGACCTGTACCGCTCCGCCGAGGTGGCCTGCGTGCCCTCGCTGTACGAGGGCTTCTCGCTGCCCGCCGCCGAGGCGATGGCCACCGCCACGCCGCTGGTGGCGACCACCGGCGGGGCCATCCCCGAGGTGGCCGGCCCGGACGGCGAGACCTGCCTGGCCGTGCCGCCCGGCGACCCTGGCGCGCTCGCCGACGCGCTCGGGCGGCTGCTGGACGATCCCGCGCTGCGCACCGCGCTGGGCGCGGCCGGCCGGGCCCGGGTGCTGGCCGGATTCAGCTGGGAGCGGGCCGCCGAGCTGACGGTCGAGCGCTACCGGGCGGCCGTCGCGACCGGGGTCGGCCGCCGGGCCCGCGCCGGGGCCGGCTGGCGCTACGTCTGAAACCCCGCCGTCCACGTCTGTTCCTCCGCGGTACCGCAGCAACGAATGGGAGCCCCGCAGTGCTGACCGTCGATTTCTCCCGCTTTCCGCTCGCCCCGGGCGACCGGGTGCTCGATCTGGGGTGCGGCGGCGGCCGGCACGCGTTCGAGGCCTACCGGCGCGGCGCCGACGTGGTGGCGCTGGACCGCAACAGCGAGGAGATCGCCGAGGTCCGCAAGTGGTTCGCCGCCATGGAGCTGGCCGGTGAGGCCCCGGCCGGGGCCTCCGCGGTGGCGATGGAGGGCGACGCGCTGGCGCTGCCGTTCGAGGACGACACCTTCGACCGCGTGATCATCTCCGAGGTGATGGAGCACATCCCGGACGACAAGGGCGTGCTGGCCGAGATGGTCCGGGTGCTCAAGCCCGGCGGCCTGCTGGCGGTGACGGTGCCGCGCTGGCTGCCGGAGAAGATCTGCTGGGCGCTCTCCGACGCGTACCACGAGGTCGAGGGCGGCCACATCCGGATCTACAAGGGCGACGAGCTGGTGGAGAAGGTCCGCGAGGCCGGCCTCACCCCGTACGGCAGCCACCACGCGCACGCGCTGCACTCGCCGTACTGGTGGATCAAGTGCGCGGTGGGCGTCGACAACGACAAGGCGCTGCCGGTCAAGGCCTACCACCAGCTGCTGGTCTGGGACATCGTCGGCACGCCGGTGATCAGCACCCTCACCAAGGCCGCCGAGAAGGCGCTCAACCCGGTGATCGGCAAGAGCTTCGTGGTGTACGCCTCCAAGCCGCACCGGGCGGGCAAGTGACCGCCGCCGTCCCCGAGGTGCTGCTGCTGGACGGCGTGCTGGACGCCGCCGGCGCCGCCGCCACCGTCCGGTCGATCCTGGCCGACCAGCGGCCCGACGGCGCCATCCCGTGGTTCACCGGCGGCCACCTCGACCCGTGGGACCACACCGAGGCCGCGATGGCGCTGGACACGGCGGGCGAGCACGCCGCCGCCGAGGCCGCCTACCGCTGGCTCGCCGCCCGGCAGAACGCCGACGGCTCCTGGTACGCGGGCTACACCGACGGCGAGGTGACCAACGCGTCGAAGGAGACCAACTTCTGCGCGTACGTGGCGGTCGGCGCCTGGCACCACCACCTGAGCAGCGGCGACGACGCCTTCCTGGAGTGGCTCTGGCCGACCGTGCGCCGGGCTCTCGACTTCACCGTGGGCCTGCGGCTGCCGGACGGCCCGATCGCCTGGCGCCTGGACGAGGACGGCACCGCCGTCCAGGAGGCGCTGCTCACCGGCTCCTCCAGCATCCTGCACGCCCTGCGGTGCGGCCTGGCCATCGCCGACTACCTCGAGGAGCCCCAGCCCGACTGGGAGTTGGCGGCCGGCCGGCTGCGGCACGCGATCGCCCACCACCCGGAGCGGTTCCTCGACAAGGACCGCTACTCGATGGACTGGTACTACCCGGTGCTCGGGACGGCGCTGCGCGGCGCCGCCGCCACCGAGCGGATCGCCCGGGACTGGGACCGGTTCGTGGTCCCGGGCCTCGGCGTGCGCTGCGTCAGCGACCGCCCGTGGGTGACCGGCGGCGAGAGCGCCGAGCTCGCGCTCGCGCTGTGGGCCTGCGGCCAGTCCGACCGGGCGGTGGAGATCCTGCGCTGGATCCAGCACCTGCGGCACACCGACGGCTCCTACTGGACCGGGTACGTGTTCGAGGACGACGCCATCTGGCCGGAGGAGCGCACCACCTGGACCGCCGGCGCCCTGCTGCTGGCCGTGGCCGCCCTCGGCGGCGACCACGCCACCGTGGCGGTGTTCGGCGGCGACCAGCTGCCGAGCGGCCTGGTGGTCAACGACTGCTGCTGACCCGCCGCGACGCCGAAGGGGCGGTACCCGGTCCGGGTACCGCCCCTTCGGCGTCGGCGGGGGCGCGGTCAGCCGCGCTGGATGCCGGTGGTGTCGGAGAGCAGGCCGTGCGTGCCGTCCTGGAGCTGCGCGACCAGCGCGCCACCGCGCTGCTCGACGGCCAGGTACCAGGTGCCCGGGACCAGCTCGCCGACCGACGGGCCGGCCGGGTTGTCCCGGGGGGCCAGCGGGCGGACCGCCGGGACGGCGAACCAGAACGGGGTGAACGGCGCCGCGGCGGCCTCCGGGGCCGGCGCGGGGGCCGGCACCTGGTCCTGCGGCTGGGCGGCGGCCGGGTAGCCGTAGCTGCCGGCCTGCGGCGCGGCCGCGTACCCGCCGGCCTGCACGGCCGCCTGCTCGCCCTGGCCCACCGGGGCGCCCGGGTAGCCGTACTGGCCCTGACCCGGCTGGCCGGGCTGCGGGGCGAACTGGCCGCCCTGACCGGGCTGACCCGGCTGGGCCGGGGTGTACGGCGCGTAGCCCTGCTGCTGCGGGACGGCCGGCTTGTCGGTCAGCAGCGGCGCCTGCAGCGCCGGCACCAGCGGGGAGGCGACCGCCGCGGCGGCCAGCACCAGCACGGCGAGCACCGACAGCCAGGCACCGAAGGAGTGGTCGACCAGGTCGGCCGGGTCCAGCCCGCGGGTCTTGTCCGCGGCCGACAGGTACCCGCCGCCGTTGGTGAACAGGGCCCACAGGCCGCTCCAGGCGGCGAAGACCGCGAGCGCGAGGCCCCACTGGCGGAGCTTCAGCCCGGCGACCAGCCGGGTCTCCGCGGCCTCACCCTGGAAGCGGGCCAGCACGATCAGCGCGGCCGAGGCCAGGCCGGTCAGGAAGACGGTCGCCAGGATCGACAGGAAACCGCTGTGCCAGACGTTGTACGAGCAGTTCGACTGGCACGGTCCGCCCACGGAGGTGTTGGCCTCGTAGAAGGGGAGGAAGGAGAAGACGAAGAGCAGGACGGCCGCACCTGCGACGGCGGCGTCTCCCCTGGTGAGAGCGCGCAGATTCACTAACGTTCCCCTCGTTGGTGTGTCGTGGACGGCGGGTGGAGCGGGGCCGACCGGACGGGCCGGACTGCCCGATCGGGGTAAAAGCCTAGGGCCAAGCCTCCGCGGCGCGCACAGCACCCTCCGGAATACGGCGCAGTCGTTGCAAAACGGGCCGCCGTCAGGAGGTGGTCAGGTACGCCGTCAGGGCGTCCGCGATGCCCTGGGCGGCCTGCTGGCGCCACTGCGGGTCGGTCATCCGGCCGGCGTCGCCCGAGTTTCGCATGTTGCCGCACTCGACGAACACCTTCGGGATCCGCGACAGGTTGAGTCCGCCCAGGTCGGTGCGGGTGTCCAGGCCCTGCTTGCCGATGTAGTCGGCGTACGGCTCGCCGGTGGCGGCCTTGAAGGAGTCCCGCAGCAGCAGCCCGAGCCGGTGCGAGGGGTCGACGATGGCCGAGGTGTCGGCCTTCCCGGCGGTGACCCGGCCGGGCATGATCACGTGGAAGCCGCTGACGCCGGCCGGCGCGCCGTCGCCGTGCACCGAGAGCGCCACGTCCGCCTTGGCGTCGTTGCCGATGCCGGCGCGCTCGTCGATGCAGGGGCCCCAGGCGCGGTCGCCGTCCTGGGTGAGCACCACCTTGGCGCCGCGGTCCTGGAGGATCTGCCGGGCCCGGCGGACCACGTCCAGGGTGTACTCGGCCTCGCTGTAGCCCTTGTTGGTCGAGGTGCCGGTGGTGTCGCACTCCTTGCGGGCGTTGCCGATGTCCACCTGGCGGTTGATCTCGGCGGTGTGCGAGCCGTTCCCGCTGTTGTGGCCCGGGTCGAGCAGCACCGTCCGGCCCGCCAGCGCGCCCGCGCCCGGCGTGGCACCCGGCGCGGCGGCGCTCGGGGCAGCAGCCGCGCTCGGGGCGCCGCCGGCCTCGGACGCGGACGGCGAGCCCGGTCCGGCGGCCTGCTCCGGCTGCTCCGGGACGGCGCTCGCGTCGCCCGCGAGGTGGCCGTCCCCGGCCGGGGCGGCGGCCGGCGACGAGGCCGCCGGGCTGTCCGCCAGCGCCTGCCAGCCCAGCCAGCCGCCCAGGCAGAGCGTCAGCGCCGTGCAGCAGATCAGGACCGTACGGCCGCGGCGCGGGCGGCGGACGGGCGGCCCGTCGCCGGGTTCGAGGGGCTCGGGAGGCTGGGGGGAGCTGGTGGGGCGGGTCACGGGTGGTTCAGATCCTGTCCGCTGTGCGAGGGGTCAGGCCGTAGGCGTCGGCGATCGGCTTCCACTTCCCGGCGAAGTCGTTCTTCGACCGGGTGGCCTGCGGGTTGAGGTCGTCGGCCCGCTTGTAGTCTGCCGTGCCCGGCGCGCTGCCGTTCACGCACCCCTGGGAGCTCACCGTCCGGCCCCAGGCCGCGTACGCCCGGTCGATGTCGCCGGACTGCTGCCAGGCGGTGCTGAGCGTCTTCGCCAGGTCGGCCCCGCCGGGCAGGTCGCCCAGCTCCAGCTTGGCCAGGGCGGCGATCAGCTGGTCGCGCTGCTGGGCCCCGCTGTCGAAGACCGCCACCGCGCTGTCGATGTCGGCCTTGGCGGGGCAGCTGCGCACCTTGGCCACCGAGCTGCCGATCCCCGCGCGGGCGGTCTCGGCCTGCGCCAGCAGCGCGTCCAGCGCTTTGGCCTGGGCCGCGGCGTTCGGCCCGGCACTGCCCGCCTCGGGCGAGCCCGACGGCGAGGCGGCGGCCGGGGCGGAGCCGCCCGGGGCCGGGGTGGCGCCGGCGGCCGGCGGCGGCTGCTGCCCTGCCGCGGGCGTCGCGCCCGCGGCCGAGCCGGTGCCGCTGTTGCGGACCGCCCAGGTCACGCCCACGCCGACCACCAGCAGCAGCACCGCTCCGACGGCGATCATCAACGGGGTGCGCCCGCGCCGCGGCGCCGCCTCCTCGGGTTCCGGGTAGTCGCCCGTCGCGCCGTACGGCGGGTGCGGCGGCCGGTCGAAGCCGGGGACCGGCGACTGCTCGTGGCCCGCGCCGGGGAAGCCGGTGGGCTGCGGCGGGAACGACTGCGGGGGGAAGGGCTGCGGCGGGAAGGGCTGGGCCGGGAACGGCTGGGCGGCGGGCGGCCGCCCGGGGAAGGGCTGCGGCGCTCCCGGCGGGAAGCCGGGCGGTGCGGCGGGCGGGAACGGCGACGGCCCCGGGCCCCCCGGCACCGGCGGCAGCACCGTGGTCGGCTGGTTGTCGTCGAAACCCCGGGCCCCGGCAGGCCCGGCCGGCCCCGCGGGCGCGCCGGGGAAGCCGGGCACGGCGCCGGCGGCACCGGGCGCGTCCGGGGCGGCCTCGGCCTTGCGGCGCACCCAGCCGCCCGCGCCGCCGCGCGCGGTCGGATCCCAGACCGCCGGCGGAGTGTTCTCCTGATCCGTCATGACCCTGCCCTCGCCCCCGCCGACCTGTCTCACCTGTCAGTCGGACCCGGCGCATCCGGCGGGTCCCGGCTCGTACGGCCCCCGGGCCGCCGGCCGCGGCCGTCACGCTACCGGCCGATGCTCCACCGAGCCACGGCGGCACCCCCGGAGGCGGCGGCCGTTCGGGACGACGTTAGAGCATCACTGATCGTCGCCGCAGGAACCCGGCGCAGTCCGCCGCCTTCAGGCGCCGGTTCGGCGCAGCACCCGCAGCGACCCGGTCACCGAGACCTCCTCGAAGCCCTCGGCCAGCGCCCGCAGGTACACCCGGTACGGGGCCTGGCCGCCGTCGGCCGGGTCGGGGAAGACGTCGTGGATCACCAGCAGGCCCTCGGGGGCCAGGTGCGGCGCCCAGCCCAGGTAGTCGCCGCTCGCGTGCTCGTCGGTGTGGCCGCCGTCGATGAAGACCAGCGCGAGCGGGCCGCGCCAGACGGCGGCCAGCTGCGGGGACCGGCCGACCAGGGCGATCACGTGCTCCTCCAGACCGGCCCGGTGCAGGGTCCGGCGGAACAGCGGGAGGGTGTCCATGAGGCCGACCTCGGGGTCGACCAGGCTCGGGTCGTGGTACTCCCAGCCGGGCTGCTGCTCCTCGGAGCCCCGGTGGTGGTCCACCGTCAGGGCCACCGTGCCGGTGCTCCGGGCGGCGTCCGCCAGCAGGATCGCCGAGCGGCCGCAGTAGGTGCCGATCTCCAGCAGCGGCAGGCCGGTGCGGCCGGCGGCCTCCAGCGCGGCGGCGTGCAGCGCGACGCCCTCGTCGACCGGCATGAACCCGGTGGCCGACTCGAAGGCCGCCAGCACCTCGGGTGCCAGGAGGTCGGTCATGGTGGTGCTCCCTGCTCGCGCTGCCGGTCGGTGGCCTGGACCTTACTCGATGGTGGACAGCGGTTCGCGGGCCGGGGCGGGCCCGCCCGCGACCCCGGACGGCCGCCCGGTGCCCGACCGCCGCAGGGCGCGGACCAGCGCGGCGGCCGCCGCCACCGCGGCCATCGCGAGCCCGGCGCCGACCAGGATCCGGCGCGCCCCCAGCGGGCCGGCCAGCGCCCCGCCGAGCGCCGAGCCGGCGGGCGCGGCGGTCAGCAGCACCGCGCCGCGCAGCGCCAGCACGGTGGTCAGCCAGGCGGCCGGGGTGCGTTCCTGGAACAGGTGCGAGGCCAGCGCGTTGTACGGCCCGTACGCGGCGCCCGCGACCGCGAAGCCGGCCAGCGACACGGCGACGGGCCCGGCGGGGGCGAAGGCGAGCAGGGCCAGGCCGTGCCCGGCGACGATCCCCAGCAGCACCGGCCAGCGGGGCAGCCGCCGAAGGGCCCCGGTGGCCAGCGAGCCTGCCACCGCGCCGAGTCCGAACACCGCCCAGTACCCGCCGAGCAGGCCCGCGCCGGTGGGGGAGCGCTCGGCGACGTACAGCGGCAGCGCCACCTCGGCCGGCCCCCAGCAGAGGTTGAACATCCAGCTCAGCGCCGTCAGCCCGAGCAGCTCGGGGCGGGCCAGCAGCACCCGCAGGCCGCCGCGGTCCGCGCCGCCGTCCGTCGCGCCGGCCGGCTCGGTCCGTCCGGCCGGCTCGGTCCGTCCGGCCGCGCGGGCGAGCACGGCGAAGGTGAGGGCGTCCAGCCCGATGATCCAGGCCGGTCCGAGCGGGCCGGCCAGCAGCCCGGCGAGGGCCGGGCCGGCCACGGTGGCGACCCACGCGCCGGTGCTCAGCAGGGCGTTGCCCGCCAGCCGGTCCGGGCCCGGCAGCAGCCCGGCCACCAGCGCGTACCGGGCCCCGCCGCCCCAGGCGTGCAGCAGCGAGGACCCGGCCAGCAGCGCCAGCAGCAGCGGCGGCCGCAGCACCCCCAGCAGCTGGCCGAGCGGGACGCACCCCAGCAGGGCCGCGCGCAGCAGCGCGTCCGCCCGGATCAGCCGCTGCGGGGGCAGCGGCCGCAGCAGGCGGCCCAGCAGCAGGCCGCCGACCGCCCCGGGCAGCACGTACGCGACCAGCGCGGCGGCCACCAGCGGACCGCCGCCGCCAGGCGGCGACAGCGCGACGGCCAGCCAGGCGACCGCGACCACGCTCATGCCGTCCCCGAGGTCGCACAGCGCGAGGGCGGGCAGCAGGCGCCGGAAGCGGCGGTGGGCGAGGGCGGAGCGGTACCCGGCGGGCAGCAGGACTGGGAGCATGGGGCCAGGCAAGCGGTTCAAGCGCGCGTGAAGTCAAACGCGCCGTGCCGCCCGGGGCATGGCACCGGGCGCGCGCCGGAACGGGACGAGCGGGAGGAGTGCGGTGCGCCACCTGGCGATCGGTGAGCTGGCCCGCCGGGTCGGCCTGCGCCCCTCGGCGCTGCGCTACTACGAGAGCCTCGGCCTGTTGCCGCAGGCCCGCCGGGAGGGCGGCCGCCGGGTCTGGCCGACCTCGGTGCTGCGCCGGGTGGCGCTGATCAGGATGGCGCAGCGGGCCGGCTTCACGCTGGCGGAGATCCGCGGCCTGCTGGCGGGAGACCCGGGCGGTGCGGCCACCCGGCAGTGGCGGGAGCTGGCCGGGCGCAAGCTGCCGGAGCTCGACCTGTTCATCCGTCAGACCCAGCAGCTGCGCGACGCGGTGGCCTCCTGTCTGGCCTGCGGCTGCATGAACTTCGAGGACTGCGAGCTGCTCGCCGCGCAGGCCTGACCGGCTCGGCCGGCACGGCCTGTTCTGGAACGTGTTGCAGAACGTACCCTCGTACCGCCAGAGACCCGCCCGTAGGCGAACCCCGGGGAGCACCCATGCGCGCAGCGATCCTGCACCAGACCGGCCAGGACGAGCTGGAGGTCCGTGCGGACGTCGAGACGGTCGGCTTCGGGCCGGGCAAGGTACGGGTGCGGCTGCGGGCCACCAGCCTGTGCCACTCCGATCTGTCGGCGATGGCCGGGATCCTTCCCCAGCCGGCGCCGTTCGTCCCCGGGCACGAAGGGGCCGGCGAGGTGGTCGAGGTCGGCGAGGGGGTCGGCGCGCTCGCCCCCGGCGACCGGGTGGTGCTCTGCTGGATGCCCCCGTGCGGCGACTGCCCGCACTGCCTGCGCGGCGAGGGGCACCTGTGCGTGGCCAGCCTGCGCCGGCTGTCCACCCCGACGTTCCGCTTCGGCGACACCGACGCCTTCGGCTTCTACAGCACCGGCACCTTCGCCGAGGAGGTGGTGGTCGCCGCCGACAGCGTGCTCAAGGTGCCCGCCGACCTGCCGTACGAGCTGGCCGCGCTGATCGGCTGCGGCGTGACCACCGGGCTCGGGGCGGCCATGAACACCGCCGCGGTCGAGCCGGGCTCCTCGGTGGCGGTGATCGGCGCCGGCGGGGTCGGGATCGCGGCGGTCCAGGGCGCCCGGGTCTGCGGGGCGGCCCGGATCACCGTGGTCGACCCGGTCGCCTCGCGCCGCGAGCGCGCGACGGCCTTCGGCGCCACCGAGGTGATCGCCCCCGAGGAGCTCAAGGCCGCCGCCAAGGGCCAGGAGGGCGGCGGCTACGACTACGTCTTCGAGGCGGTCGGCCGTTCCGCCACCGTCCGCGCGGCGTACGACGCCACCCGGCGCGGCGGCGCGGTCGTGGTGGTCGGCGCCGGGGCCAGGGCGGACCAGGTGTCGTTCAGCATGGGCGAGCTGTTCTTCAACGAGAAGCGGATCCTGCCGTCGATGTACGGCGGTGGCGAGGTGCGCCGGACCATGGCCCGCGCGGTCGACCTGTGGCGCGCCGGGCGCCTCGACCTGGCCGGCATGATCACCCACCGGCTCCCGCTGGAGGCCGTGAACGAGGCGATCGCGCAGATGCGCGGCGGGGAGGCGCTGCGTACGGTGCTGACGCTGGACTGAGTCCCGCCGGGGCGGCAGTGTCACCCGGTGGGGTGGACCCGGGGTCCGGTGGGGCGGGCGGGGCCCACCCCACCGGGTGAACCGTTTCAGCGGCGGTGACGCCCGTGCGGGTCGACCTCCGGGCTGTCGTCGGGTGCGGTCGTCCCGCGGTGCCGGCCGTGCGCGCTGCCCTCGGCAGCCTGCTCGGCGCCGTGGGCGCCGCGGTCGTGCTCGGTGGTGTCGTTGAGGGTGTCGGACATGAACCTGTCTTCTCCGTGCGGGATCTGCGGGTGCTGCTGGCGCAGCGTCGGATGGGGCGGTGGTGGCACGCCCCGGACCGGATCACCATAACGGCCCCGGCGGACGGCGGCGTACCGAACCCTCCGGCGCCCGGACGGCCGGGCTACCGACCGGCCCGCGGCCCGGCGCGGTCCGGGCCGGCCCGCGCCACCGGCGGCCGGGCCGCGGGCGGGGCCGTGCCGAGCCAGTGGCCGACCAGTTCGCGGTAGAGCGGGGAGAGCACCTGGAGGTCGCCGTGCCGGGCCGTCAGAGCGCGGCCGGAGTCGAGCAGCAGCACCCGGTCGGCCCGGATCGCGGAGGCGATCCGGTGCGCCACCACGACCAGCGCGCCCGGCCGCGCGGCGAACGCCCGTTCCACCACCGCCTCGGCCGCCGCGTCCAGGTGGCAGGTCGCCTCGTCCAGCACCACCACGGCGGCGGGGGAGAGGTACGTCCGTACCAGGGCCAGGAGTTGGCGCTCGCCGGCGGAGAGCGCGGCCGGGTCGGCGAGTTCGGCGTCCGGGCCGCCGAGGCGGGCCACCAGTGGCCCGGCGCCCAGCAGCCGGACGGCCCGATCGAGCGCCGCCGGCCCGGCCTCCGGGTCCAGCCAGGTCAGATTGGCCCGGACGGTGCCCGGGAAGAGGTAGGCCTGCTGCGGGACGAGGGCCAGCAGCCGGGCGCGGTCGGGGGCGGCCGGCTCGTGCGGGCGGAGGCCGCCGATCCGTACCTCGCCCGCGTCCGGCACCAGCAGGCCGGCCAGCAGCGCCGCCAGGGTGGACTTGCCGGCGCCGCTCGGGCCGACCACGGCGAGGTGCTCGTCCGGGCCGAGGTCGAGGTCGAGTCCGTCCAGCACCGGCTGTGCGGTGCTGCCGTGGGCGTGCCGCAGCCCGGTGATCCGGATGCCGCCGCCCGCGACGGCACCCGGGACGGGCCCGGGGCCGGGGGCCGGGGCGGGCCGCGGCGCTCCGGTGGCGGCCAGCCGGTCCATCACCACCGAGAGCTCCAGCAGCCAGCCGCCGACCAGCCCGGCCAGGGTCCGCGCCGCGGGCTCCAGCTGCTGCACCAGGTACGCGGCCACGCCGAGCAGTTGGCCGACGCTCAGCCAGTGCTCCCGGAGCAGCCAGGGCGCCGCCAGCAGCACCGCCGGCACCGGCGCCCGGCCGCCCAGCGCGACCGCCAGCGAGCGCAGCGCGGCCGCCCGGCCGAGCGACCGGACGGCGGCGGCCTGCGCCCCGAACGCCTCGTCCAGCTCGGCCCCGACCCGGGGCTGCGCGCCGCCGGCCGTGATGTCCCGCAGCGCGGCGAACGCCCGGCCGCTCTCCGCCGCGACCCGCTCGTCCGCCAGCAGCAGGGCCCGTCGGCGCTGCGCCAGCGGGCCGAGCAGCCGGCCGAACAGCGCGCCGCCGGCCAGCAGCGGGAGCAGCACCAGCGGGAGCACGGGCGGCGCCAGCAGCGCCAGACCCAGCAGCGCGGCCAGCAGCCCGGTGCCCACCCCGTGCAGGGTGCGCAGCAGGGTGCCGGTCAACTGCCGTGCGGACTCGACCTGTTCGGTCAGCCGGGCGACCTCCGCCGGACCGTCGGGGTCGGGGTCGGCGAGCGCGCCGCGCACCACCCGCTCCACCAGGGCGTCGCGCAGCGGCTCGACCACCTCGGCCAGCTGCGGGAAGACCGCCCGGGCGGCGTACGCCCGGGCGGCCAGCGCCACCCCCAGGCCGCCCAGCCACGCGCAGCCGACCAGCGGCCGGCCGGCCAGGAAGCCCCGGTCGGCGGCGGCCGCGATCAGCAGGCCGGACAGCAGCGCGGGCAGCGCCTCCACCACCGACCAGCCGAGTACCCGCAGCAGGGCGGGCCGGTTGCGGTCGAGTTCGGCGAGGAGCAGCGCGCGGCCGGTCGGCGGCGCCTGGTGGCGGCTCACCGGGCGGCCGCCGCGAGCGGGGCGCCGGCGAGCACGGCGCGGTACTCCGGGTCGGCCAGCAGTTCGCCGTGCGGGGCGAGGGCGCGCAGCCGTCCGCCGTCCAGCCAGGCCACCAGGTCGGAGCGGGCGGCGGCCTGGGCCCGGTGTGCCACGACCAGCCTGGTCCGGCCCCGGGTGGACTCGGCCAGCGCCCGGGTCACCTGGTACTCCGTCACGGTGTCCAGGCTGGAGGTGGCGTCGTCCAGCACCACCACCCGGGGCCGCTGGCCGAGCAGCCGGGCCAGCCCGAGGCGTTGCAGCTCGCCGCCGGAGAGCCGGAGCCGGCCGAGCGGGGTGTCCGCGCCGAGCGGCAGCCGGCCGATGAACCCGGCGGCCAGGGCGGCGGCGGTGTCCTCGGGGCCCGCGCCGTCCAGCGCCTCCCGCAGGGTTCGGCCGGCCAGCAGCGGACGCTCGAAGGCGTAGCCGACCGCCCGCCGTCGCTCGGCCGGGCGCAGCGCGCCGACCGGGGCGCCGTCCAGCAGCACCCGTCCGCCGTCGGGGCGGCGCAGTCCGCCGGCCAGCGCCGCCAGCAGCGACTTGCCGGAGCCGGAGCGGCCGACCAGGGCGAGGGTGCTGCCGGGGGCGACGGTGAGGTCGAGCGGGCCGAGCAGCAGCCGCTCGCCGTCCCGGACGCTGACCTGCTCGAAGACCAGCGCGCCCGGCCCGTCCGGCAGGTCGAGGGCGCCGTGGTCCGGCTCGCCCTCGGCCAGCACCTCCTGCACCCGGGCCAGCCCGGCCCGGGCGTGCGCCACTCCGACCAGTGCCTCGACCTGCTCGAAGAAGCCGACCCCGAGCGCGGCCCAGCCGGCCGCCGCCGCCAGCGCGCCGGGCGCCAGCGCACCGGCGGCCACCAGCCGGCCCGCCGTCCCCAGCACCGCCAGCTCGACCGCCGCCACCAGCAGCGTCGCCTGCCACACCGTACGGCGCTGCGCCGTCCACAACGCCCTTCCGGCAGCGCCGAGTTCGGGCAACGCACCGAGCACCCGGGCGGCCTCCCGGTCCTCGGCGCCGGCCGCGTGGATGCTCCGCACGCCGTCCAGCGCCCCGGTCAGCCGGGCCGCCAGCTCGCCCTGCGCCTCCTGGTAGCGCAGGAACGCCCCGCCCGCGGTGCGCAGGAACAGCCGCACCAGCAGCACCCCGGGCACCACCCCGGCGAAGAACGCCAGGGCCAGCCAGGGGGAGAGCAGCCCGAGTCCGGCGACCGCGCCGGCCGAGGTCAGCAGCGCGGTGAAGGCGCCGAGCCGGGCGGGCAGCGCGCCGCCCGCGTCGGCGGCCGAGCCGACCAGCCGGGCCGTCAGGTCGCCTGCCGTCCGGCGCTGCCCGGCCGGGCCGACGGCCAGGACGTGCCGCAGCAGCGCCCTGCGCAGGTCCAGGGTGGTGGCGGCGGCGCAGGCCGGCCCGGCCGCGGCCGCCAGTGCGGCGAACCCGGCCCCGGCGGCCAGCACCACCAGCAGCAGCACGGCGCCCGGCCACAGTTGCCGGCCGGCCGTCACGTCGTCGAGCGCCGCGCCCAGCACACCGGGCAGCGCAAGGGTGGCCGCCGCCTCGGCGGGTACGGCGAGCGCGAGCGAGAGGGTCCGGGCGCGCATCGGTCCTCCTGGGCCTGGCCTGGTCGACGGGGGAAGCGTTCGGGTGGGGTACTGCGGTGGGCGCGGGTACGGCGGTGGGCGCGGGTACGGCGGGGCCGCGTCGTCCCCTTCCCGGGTGGGGACGACGCGGCCCGGTGCCGTGCTGCCTGCTGCTACTAGCTGACGGTGAAGATCAGGCAGGTCAGGATCAGGCAGGTGAACTGGCAGCCGCCGCCGTGGCCGCCCAGCTCGACCGCCTCGGCCTCGGGCAGCTCCTGCAGGGCCGCGAGGTCGGTCTCGAACGCGGTGGTGTACTCCATGATTGGGTCCTCCCCTGGTGATGTGACGCCGGCCGCGGTGGGCGGTCGGCACTGCGGCGGACGGTGTCCACCGCAGGTCGGGCTCCCGGTACCGGCGTGGGCCGGCCCGGGAAGTTCAGGTGCGGGCGGGGCGGGTTCAGCCCGGCCGGCCGGTCCGCAGGAAGCCGGCCAGCAGCTCGTGCAGCACCGCCGCGCCCTCCTCGACCAGCAGCTCGTGCCCGGCCCCGGCCGCCTCGACGTACCGGAAGTCGGCGCCCTCCGCCCGGCCGAGCCGCAGCAGCTCGTGCCGCAGGGTCCGGGACTGGCCGACCGGCACGATCTCGTCCCGGTCGCCGTGCAGGACGAGCAGCGGCGTGGTCAGCCGGTCGGCCAGCCGCAGCACGTCCCGCGGGCCGCGCCCGTCCTGCACCGGCACGTCGCCGCCGAGCCGGGCGGCCAGCGCCCGCACCGGGGCCGACCCCTCGGCGAGCAGCCGGGCACCGGACAGGAACGGGGCGACCACCGCGCAGCGGGCCACCTGGCCCGGCGGGCAGTGCGCCGCGGCCAGCAGCGCCAGGAACGCGCCGTAGCTGACGCCGAACAGCGACGGCGGCTCCAGCCCGAGGGCCGAGCGCTGCCCCGCCACCGCGTCGACCAGGTGCAGGACGTCGTCCAGGTCGGGGCCGCCCCAGGCACCCCGGATGGCGTCGGCGTGCTCGGAGCCGTAGCCGGTCGAGCCGCGCTGGTTGGGCGCGAGCACCGCGAGGCCGTCGGCCGCCATCCGCTGCAGCACCGGGTCGAACTCCAGCCGCCAGGCGTCGGCGGGGCCGCCGTGCAGCGCGATCACCAGCTGAGGGGTGCTCAGCCAGGCGTCGCCGCCGTAGACCACGGCCTCCAGCGGGCCGGTCGGGCCGGCCAGCTCCAGGCTCTGCGCCCGGTGCCAGTGGCCGCCGTCCCCCGGGGTGGCGCTCGCGTCCAGCCGCCAGCCCGCCGGGGTGCCCCGGCTGTGGCGGACCGGGCCGTTCCACGGCTGCCCGGCCGGCGCCCCCGGGCCGGCTCCGGCCAGCGGCGCCAGCTGGAGCGGCAGCGGCACCGCGCTCGGCACGCTGCCGTCCTGGCCCAGCAGCAGGTCCACCTCGACGGTGGCCAGCGCGGCCGGGTGGTCGGGCGCCGAGTACGGCATCCGCAGGCCGGCCGCCGACCAGTCGCCGACCGCGCCGAGCCGCCCGGGTGGCACCGGTACCGGGTCAAGCCGGCCGCTGCCGGGCTGCCAGAGCGCCAGCGCGGAGCCGGCACCGCGGTCGATCTGCAGCGCCACCCGCAACCCGTCCGGCTGCTCGGCCCGCCGGGGCGCGAGGGCGATCGGGCGCAGGAACATCCCTGGGACGTGCAGGCAGTCCGGGAAGCGGACCGGTTCGGCGCCGCCGATCACACCCCAGCCGAGCCGGTCGGCGCCCGGTGCGTCGCTGCGCACCATGCCGAAGCGGGTGTCCGGGTCGAACAGCACCAGCCGGTCGTTGCTGGTCTCGCTTATCTCCAGCAGCGGTGTGGTGCAGCCGAGTTCGAGGTCGAGCACGACGGACTTGACGGTGCCGGCGGCCACCCGGTCCAGGGCCAGCAGCCGGCCGGCCCGGTCCAGCCAGACGCCGCCGCCGTGCAGGCCGGGAAGTTCGGCGATCTGGGCCGGCGCCGACCCGTCCGCGGCGATCAGCCAGACCGTGGTGACCGGCCGGGTGTCGGTGCCGAGCGCGACCGCGACCGGCAGGTCGGGCCGGGCGCCGGCCGGCACCCCCGGCAGCGGCAGCAGGCGCAGCCCCGGCAGCCGCAGGTGGGCGAGTTCCCGCTCCTCGGCCGTGCCGCCGCCGGGTGCCTGCCCGAGCAGCACCAGGGCGTGCCGGTCGCCGTCGTGCCGGCAGGCCAGCACCCGGCCGTCCGGCAGCGCGACCAGCTGGGAGCGCAGGTCCTCCGAGCGTTTGCCGGGGAGCGTCAGCGCGGTCGGCTCGGCGGGCCCGTGGGCCGGCAGCCGCCAGCTCTCCGGGTACCAGCCGCCGTCGGCGCCGGCCGCCAGGCAGGCGGCGTGCGAGCCGTCGGCCGCGAAGGTGAAGCTGAGGCGGCGCAGGGCCCGCTGGGCGCCGGTCCGGGTGGTGGTGCCGCTCATCGGTGGTTCACCTCCTGCTCGGGGTGGCCCTGGTGGGGGCCGGTCCGTCGGGTTGTCGGGTCTGTCGAAGGACGGGGCGAGGTGGGGTGCGTCAGGTCCGGCCGGTGGTCCAGGGCCGCGGGTCGACCCAGCTGCGCGGCCCGCCGTGCCGCAGCCGCAGCAGGAAGGCCAGCGCCCCCGCGGTGCCGGTGCCGTACCCGGCGGCGCAGCCCGTTCCGGTCTCGTCCGGGAGCACCAGCAGGCCGTCGACCAGGGCGGACCGGGCCGCGATCAGCTCGGCGAGCTGCTCGGCGCCGGCGCGGAAGCGCTCCTCGCCGGTGGCCTCGGCCAGGTCGAGCAGGTACTCGCCGTTCCCGGCCAGGCCGTGGCAGGCGCAGACGCCGCTGTGCCAGCGGTCGGCGAGCACCGCCTCGCCGGCGGCCAGCGCCAGGCGGTGCGCGGCCGGGTCGCCGGTGGCCCGCCAGTACCGGACCAGGAAGCTGCCGACCCCCGAGGCGCCGCTGCACCAGTGCGCCAGCCGGACCCGGTCCGGGTCGCCGGCGCTCTGCGGCCACCAGGCCCCGTCGCGCTCCGGCCGGGCGGTCGCACCGAGCGTCGCGGCGGCCCGCCGGGCGCCGTCCAGGAAGGTGTCGTCGCCGGTGGCCCCGGCGGCGGCGAGCAGGAAGGCCCCCACACCGGCCACCCCGTGGGCGTAGCCGAGGTGCACGGCGCCGGCCAGCGAGGAGTCGAAGTCGGCGGGCACCGGCCAGACCGTGCCGTACGGCTCCGGGCGGGCGGCGGCCAGCAGGGCCCGGGCGCACTGTCCGGCCCGCTCCAGGAACTCCGGTGCCCCGGTGGCGTGGTGGGCGCGCAGCTGGAGGAAGCCGGCACCGGCGGCGCCGTGGCAGACGTCGGGGTTGGGCCACTCGACCGGCACCCGGCGGGCGAGTGCGGCGGCCCGGTCGGCGAGCGCCGGGTCGGCGAGCACCTCGGCGGCGTCCAGCAGTGCCCAGGCGGCGCCGGAGCGGCCGAAGTGCAGGCCGGGCAGGACCACCGGTTCGGCGGCGCAGCGCCGTTCGATCCAGCCGGCGGCGACCCGGACGCTGTCCAGGGCGGCCGTGCGGGCGCCGGCGGACAGCGGGGCGGCGGCCGCCCGGGCCAGCAGGGCGAGCACGCCGGCGGCGCCGTGCTGGACGTTGCACGGGTCGGTCAGCTGGCCGGCCGGGACGGCGGGCCACAGCCGGTCGCGGCGCTGCGGGGTGGCGGTCCGGGCGAGGTGGTGCAGCCCGTCGTCGAGCAGCCGCGCCAGGTCGTGGCCGCCGGGCCCGGGGGCGGGCAGCGGTTCGACACCGAGCGCCGCGCGGACCTCGGCGAGCGACGGGCGCTCCGACGGCTGCTCCGCCCGCAGGGCCTCCACCACGGGGGCCAGCCGGCGGGCGGTCACGCCCTCGCGGCCGGCCAGCGCCAGCCAGCGGCCGAGCCGCTCCCGCACCGGGCGGGCCTGCGGCAGGTCCTCCGGCAGCAGCGGGTCGTGGCCGGTGGCGAGCAGGAAGAACAGGCCGCCGAGCGCGTACAGGTCGGCGCTGGGCTCGGTGCGGACGATCCGCCGCAGGTGGTGGTGCTCGGGGGCGCGGTAGCCGGGGGTGCCGGCCGAGCCGGCGACGGTGCCGGCCTCGGTGGCCAGCTCCAGGTCGACCAGCCGCAGTTCGCCGTCCGGCCGGACCATCACGTTGCCGGGGGAGAGGTCGCGCAGCACCAGCCGCTGCTCGTGCACCCGCGCCAGCAGGTCGGTCAGGGCCAGCGCCATCGGGCCGGCCTCGGCCCAGGGCACGTCCGGGGTGCCGTCCCGGCGCAGCCGCGCCGCCACCCAGCTGCCGAGCGGCTGGCCGGGGACGCGTTCCTGCACCAGGTAGAGCGAGTCGTCCTGCTCGATCAGCTCCAGCGGGCGCGGGGTGAGCCGCTGCCCGTCGAGCCGCTCCAGCAGGCGCGCCTCGTGCCGCAGCGCCGTCCTGGCGTCGGTGCCCGAGCGGTCGACCTCGATGTACCCGCGGGCCTGCTTGACCACCACCTCTTCCTCGGTGACGGTGTCCCGCCCGAGGAACACCCCGCCCTTGGCGCCGTGCCGGACGGCGGCGGTCAGCGCGTACCGGCCGCCCAGCAGCACCCCGCCCGCCCGGCGCGCGGCGGGCCTGGCCGACCCCCTCCCCTCGACGGGGTCGACCGCCCACGGCGGGGAGCGGAAGCCCGCGGTGCGCACGTCCTCGGCGGCGGCCCCGCCGGGGCCGCGCAGCATCGAGCGGTAGGCGCCGTCGTTGCCCAGCTCGGCGCGGCCGGCGAAGGCGCCGTACCGGTAGTGCACCCGGCTGCCCGGTGCGTACGGCCGGTCGGAGAGCACCACCGGGCCGGGCAGTCCGAGCGTGGCGGCGTGGAGTTCCCCGGCGAGTCGGCGGAATTGTTCGTCGCCCTGCGGATAGACCGTGATGAATTTCCCGGACGAGCCGCGGTCGCTGTTCCGGGAATTGACCTGCCGGAGCTTTTCCAGGTCGGCCGCGAATTTGAACGCGCAGGGATCTGCGGCGATCGCGGCGGTGACCGCGGCGAGCACCTCGGCCGCCGCCTCGGTGGCCGCGCTGACGTGCAGCTTCCAGCCCTGCTCCGGTATCTCCAGGCCGGGCGGCCGGACCGTGCACCACAGGCCGTCGACGGCGGTAAGCCAGCCGCCGTCGCCTCCCCGGCCCCCGGTGCCGGCCACGGCCGCCCGAACCAGCTCCACCAACGCGCCCTGCGGCCCGTCGTCGACCGACCCCGGCCCCCCGGCCGTACGCAGCGGTGTGCCCGCCCCCATCTGCTTCACACCCCTTCGTCGTCCCCGAGCCGGTGCCGCGGTGCGCGGCCCGGCCCGGCCGGCCCTCGCCGGTCGGTCTGTGGAGGACGGGAGCCGCCCCGGCCGCTCCGCCGGCCCGCCGCATTCACCGGTGCCGATTTCCGGCGGCCGGTCAGGGATTCGGGCAATTCGGCGGGGCGTCCTTTTCCCGACCCCCCGGGTCGGGACAGCTCCCGTTCGCATCGCCGAAGTTACTTTCGGAAACACCGGTGACTCAACGCCCACCGGGTCACTTCACTCGTAAGGGTGATCTAGATCGGTTTTCGAATACCTGCGGCCCCCGGTCTGTGGGCCGGTACCGCCCGGCCCACCCGCCCCCCGGCGACCGCCCCCGGCCCCGCCGGTCCCGCGCGCGCCGGTTGACGAGCAGCTGTACGGGTTGCCGGGCCTGGGCCGCCCGCGCTTCGCGGTAGTCTCGACAGGTGCCGAAACTGTCCGACGTCATCACCGTGCTCGAAGAGGTCTACCCGCCCGAGTGGGCGGAGTCCTGGGACGCCGTCGGGCTGGTCTGCGGCGACCCCGACGCCGAGGTCGAGCGCGTGCTGTTCGCCGTCGACCCGGTGCAGGCCGTGCTGGACGAAGCGGTCGACTGGGGCGCCGACCTGGTCGTCACCCACCACCCCCTCTACCTGCGCGGCACCACCAGCGTCGCCGCGACCGGGTTCAAGGGCCGGGTGGTGCACGGGCTGATCCGGGCCGGGATCGCGCTGCACGTCGCGCACACCAACGCCGACCACGCCGACCCCGGGGTCTCCGACGCGCTCGCCGACGCCGTCGGCCTGCGGGTCACCGGCCCGCTGGTGCCGGACCCGACCGACCCCGAGGGCCGCCGCGGCAGCGGCCGGATCGGCCTGCTGGAGCCCCCGCTGCCGCTGTCCGCGTTCGCGGCGCAGGTCGCCGACGGGCTGCCGGCCACCGCCGCGGGCGTCCGGGTGGCGGGCGACCCGGACCGGTTGATCTCCCGGGTCGCGGTCTGCGGCGGCTCCGGCGACAGCTTCCTGGCCGAGGCCCGGGCGGCCGGGGTGGACGCCTACCTCACCGCCGACCTGCGCCACCACCCCGCCTCGGAGGCCACCGAGGCCGCCCCGGTCGCCCTGCTCGACGCCGCGCACTGGGCCACCGAGTGGCCCTGGCTCACCCTGGCCGCCGGCGAGCTGCTCACCGCGGCCGACCGCTACGGCTGGGCGCTGGAGGCCAGGGTCTCCACCCTGGTCACCGACCCGTGGACGGCGCACGCGCCGATGCCGTTCACCCCCTGACACCCCATGACGCGGCCCGGCCGCCGTCACCACCCGACCGCGTCACCAGCTGACCGAACGACACAGGAGTCCCCCGCTTGAACGCCGCGCCCGCCGACCAGATCCGCCTGCTCGACCTGCAGGCCATCGACTCCCGCCTGGACCAGCTGGCCCACCGTCGCCGCACCCTGCCCGAGCACGCCGAGATCGACAAGGCCGGGGCCGACCACACCGCGCTCAAGGACCTGGTGGTCGCCGCCCAGGCCCAGCTCGGCGACACCACCCGCGAGCAGGTGAAGGCCGAGCAGGACGTGGAGCAGGTCCGCTCCCGCGCCGCCCGCAACCAGCAGCGGATGGACTCCGGCAGCGTCACCTCCCCCCGCGACCTGGAGAACCTCCAGCACGAGACCACCTCGCTGGCCAAGCGCCAGGGCGACCTGGAGGACGTCGTCCTGGAGGTCATGGAGCGGCTGGAGTCCGCCGAGACCCGGGTGACCGAGCTGACGGCCCGCCTGGAGCACGCCTCCGTGGTCCTCAAGGAGGCCGAGGGCCGCCGGGACGCCGCGTTCACCGAGATCGACGCGGACGTGGCCAAGGTGCAGCGCGACCGCGAGGTGGTCGCCGCCGCCGTCCCCGCCGACCTGCTGAAGCTCTACGTCCGGCTGCGCGAGCAGCAGGGCGGCGTCGGCGCGGCCCGGCTCTACCAGCGCCGCTGCGAGGGCTGCCGGGTCGAGTTCGCGGTCTCCGACCTGAACGCGATCAAGGCCGAGCCGGCCGACGCGGTGCTGCGCTGCGACAACTGCGGCCGGATCCTGGTCCGCACCGCCGAGTCGGGCGTCTGACCGGGTGGCCCCCCGCAAGCTCATCGTGGAGGCCGACGGCGGCTCCCGGGGCAACCCGGGCCCGGCCGGCTACGGCGCGGTGGTCCGCGACGGCGACACCGGCCTGATCGTCGCCGAGGCCGCCGAGTTCATCGGGCGGGCCACCAACAACGTCGCCGAGTACCGGGGCCTGATCGCCGGCCTGCGGGCCGCCCGCGAGCTGGACCCGGACGCCGAGGTCGACGTCCGGATGGACTCCAAGCTGGTGGTCGAGCAGATGTCCGGCCGCTGGAAGATCAAGCACCCGGACATGCAGCCGCTGGCCGCCGAGGCCCGCACGGTGCTGCCGCGCTCCCGGGTCAGCTACCGCTGGATCCCGCGCGAGCAGAACAAGGACGCCGACCGGCTGGCCAACGAGGCGATGGACGCGGGCCAGGCCGGCCGCGCCTGGGAGCCCCGGGCCCGACCGGCCGCGGCGCAGGTCACGGAGGTGGCCGCGGAGCCGCTCGCCGCGCCGGCCGCGCCCAAGGCCGGCTGGGCCGCGCCCGCCGACCTCGGCACCCCGACCACCTTCGTGCTGCTCCGGCACGGCGAGACCCCGCTCACCCCGGAGAAGCGGTTCTCCGGCAGCGGCGGCAGCGACCCGGCGCTCTCCGAGAAGGGCCGCTGGCAGGCCGAGCGGGCCGCCGAGGCGTTCGCCGCCCGCGGCACCGTCGAGGCCGTGGTCAGCTCCCCGATGCGGCGCACCCGGGAGACCGCCGGGGCGGTCGCGGCCCGGCTCGGCCTGGAGGTCCGGATCGAGGAGGGCCTGCGCGAGCTCGACTTCGGCGCCTGGGAGGGGCTGAGCTTCGCCGAGGTCCAGCAGAAGTACCCGCAGGACCTGGACGCCTGGCTCGGCTCGGCGAAGGCCAGGCCGACCGGCGGCAGCGAGAGCTTCACCAACCTCACCCACCGGGTCGGGGTGGCCCGGGACAAGATCCTGGCCCGCTACCCCGGCCGGACGGTGCTGGTGGTCTCGCACGTCAGCCCGATCAAGACCCTGGTCCGGCTGGCGCTCGGCGCCCCGCCCGACTCGGTCTACCGGATGGAACTGTCGGCCGCCTCGCTGTGCGCCGTGCAGTACTACCGCGACGGCAACGCCTCGGTGCGGCTCCTCAACGACACCTCCCACCTGCGCTGACGGCACCCGCGCCGCCCCGGCGTCGCCGACGCCGGCCTGCGGCGCGGGTGGCCCGCGCCCCGGTGTCAGTGGATCTCGGCGACCACCACGTCGAGCTGCCACGGCTTGCGCACGGTGCCCCGCGCGGCCACCTCCACCCGGTGGCCGAGCCCGGTCAGCGCCTCCACCAGCTCGCCCGGCGAACCGGGCTCCAGCCCCGCCGTGAGCAGGTCGCGCACCAGCCGCCCCTTGGTCGCCTTGTTGAAGTGGCTCACCACCGAGCGCTTCACCGCACCGTCCACCACGCGCTCGTGCAGCACCCGCACGGTCGCCGTCCGGGCCGCCACCTCACCGGCCGGCTTCCAGGCTGCCGCGTACGCCGAACTGCGCAGGTCCAGCACCAGCCCGTCCGCGACCGCGGGGAGCACGTCGGCCGTCGCACCCCGCCAGTACGCCCCGAGCGCCCCCAGCGGCGGCAGCTTCACGCCCATCGAGCACCGGTACGGCGGGATCCGGTCACCGATCCGCACCGCGCCCCACAGGCCCGAGAACACCAGCAGCGAGCGCTCGGCCAGCGCGTACGCCGCCTCGTCCAGCTTGGCCAGCCCCAGGCTGTCGAAGAGCACGCCGGTGTAGACCTCGCCGGCGGGCAGCGCCCCGGCGGTGCGCAGCCCGGCGTCCCGCTCCACCTCGCCGGCCAGCCCCGGGCTCAGCCCGAGCACCTCGCGGGCCCGCTCCCGGTCGCCCGAGCAGAGCTCCACCAGCGCGTCCAGCACGGCCGCCCGCGCGCCGGTCAACTCCGGCAGCGAGAGCGAACCCAGCTCGACCGGCGCCCCGACCACGGAAGCGGCCTTCCCCTCCGACGGCGGCAGCAGGACCAGCACGTGACACCCCTCAACAGTTTGTGGCAGACAACCCCGCCACTCTACGCGGCCGGCCACCGCCACCGGCCCGGCGTCGTCCGGCGCCGGCACCGGCCACCCGGCCAATCCCCTTTCGCCACACCCGCCTTACCGGTCGATCCAGCGCGCCGGGCGGCCGTCCCCGCCGTACGCTGCGACCATGCCGCGTCGACACCTGAGGGTCCGGGCCGCAGAGACCGCCCGGATCAACACCGAGCTGGCCGAGCTGCGCAGCCGGCTGGAGATCCGCACCGAGTGGCCCGCCGCCGTGCTGGCCGAGGCCGAGCGGACGGCCTCGCTGCCCCGGCTGCCCGAGCTGGACGCGACCGACCTGGAGCTGTTCACCCTCGACCCGCCCGGCTCGCTCGACCTCGACCAGGCCATGCACCTGGCCCGGCGCGGCAGCGGCTACCGGGTCCACTACGCCATCGCCGACGTGGCCGCCTTCGTCACCCCCGGCGGCGCCGTCGACGCCGAGGCGCACCGCCGGGTCCAGACCCTGTACTTCCCCGACCGCAACGTCCCGCTGCACCCCGCCCGGCTCTCCGAGGGCGCCGCCAGCCTGCTGCCCGGCGAGCGCCGGCCCGCGCTGCTGTGGCAGCTCGACCTCGACGCCGACGGCGCGGTGCTGCTCGCCGACGTCCGCCGGGCCCAGGTCCGCTCGCACCGCCGGCTGGAGTACGCCGGGGTCCAGCGGGCCGTCGACGCCGGCACCGCCGACCCGCAGCTCGCCCTGCTCGCCGAGGTCGGCCGGCTGCGCGAGGCCCAGGAGCAGGCCCGGGGCGGGATCAGCCTGCCGCTGCCCGAGCAGGAGGTCGAGACCGCCGACGGCGGCTACCGGCTCGCCTACCGCGCGCCGCTGCCCGCCGACGGCTGGAACGCCCAGATCTCCCTGCTCACCGGCATGGCCGCGGCCGAACTCATGCTGGACGCCGGGGTCGGCCTGCTGCGCACCCTGCCGGCCGCCCCCGAGTCCGCGTACGCCCGGCTGCGCCGGGTCGCCCGGGCGCTGCACGTCGACTGGCCGGACACCATGCCCTACCCGGAGATGATCCGCTCGCTCGACCCGGCCAGGACCGCCGACGCCGCCTTCCTCAACGAGTGCACCGGCCTGCTGCGCGGCGCCGGCTACCGGGCCTTCGACGTGGCCCGCGGCGTCCGGCCGCCCGCCGACCCGGGCCACGCCGCGCTCGCCGCCCCGTACGCGCACTGCACGGCGCCGCTGCGGCGGCTCGGCGACCGGTACGCGCAGGAGATCTGCGCGGCGGTCGCGGGCGGCGCGGACGTCCCGGGCTGGGTGCAGGAGGCGCTGGCCGCGGTGCCCGCGCTGATGGAGGGCGGGGACCGGCGGGCGCACGAGGTGGAGCGGGCCTGCGTCGACCTGGTCGAGGCGGAGCTGCTGCGCGGACGGGTGGGGGAGGACTTCGAGGCGGTGGTGATCGACGTGGACGAGCGCCGGCCGCACCTGGGCACCGTGCAGCTGCGCGAGCCGGCGGTGGTGGCCAAGTGTGACGGCGGGGGGCGGTTGCCGCTCGGCGAGCGGATCCGGGTCCGGTTGACGGTGGCCGATCCGACGACCCGGACGGTACGGTTCGCGCCGGTCTGAGCCGTCCGGGCGGTCCTCGCCGCCGGCCCGCGGCCGGTGCGATGATCGTCCCGTGAGTACACGGAGTGTGGTGCCGGACCGCGGGCGCCGGGTGCTGATCCTGGCGATCTGCTGCCTGAGCCTGTTCATCGTCGGGCTGGACAACACGGTGGTGAACATCGCGCTGCCGTCCATCCAGCAGGACCTGGACGCGCCGACCTCGGGCCTGCAGTGGATCATCGACGCCTACACCCTGGTGCTCGCCTCGCTGCTGATGCTCTCCGGCTCGGTGGCCGACCGGGTCGGCCGGCGCCGGATCTTCCTGACCGGGCTGCTGGTGTTCGTGCTCGGGTCGCTGCTGTGCAGCCTGGCGCCCGGTCTGGGCTGGCTGATCGGCTTCCGGGCGCTGCAGGCGGTCGGCGGCTCGATGCTCAACCCGGTCGCGATGAGCATCATCACCAACACCTTCACCGATCGGCGCGAGCGGGCCCAGGCGATCGGGATCTGGGGCGGGGTGGTCGGGATCAGCATGGCGCTCGGGCCGCTGATCGGCGGCGCGCTGGTGCAGAGCGCCGGCTGGCCGTCGATCTTCCTGATCAACATTCCGGTCGGGCTCGTCGCCGCCGTGCTGACCTGGCGCTACGTCCCGGAGTCGCGGGCCCCGAAGCCGCGCCGGCCGGACCCGGTCGGCCAGGTGCTGATGCTGGTCATGCTCGGCGCCGGCACCGCAGCGATCATCGAGGGGCCGGGGCACGGCTGGACCTCGCCCGGGATCCTGCTGCTGGGCTCGCTGGCGCTGGTCGCGCTGGTGCTCTTCCCGCTCTGGGAGCGCCGGGTGGCGGAGCCGCTGATCGACCCCCGGTTCTTCCGCAGCGTCCCGTTCACCGGCGCCACCGTCACCGCGGTCTGCGCGTTCGCCTCGCTCGGCGGCTTCCTCTTCCTCAACACCCTGTACCTGCAACAGGTCCGGGGCTACTCGCCGGTCCAGGCCGGGCTGTGGACGCTGCCGATGGCGGGCCTCACCCTGGTCGCGGCACCCGTCTCCGGGCGGATCGTGGGGCGGCGCGGACCGCGGCTGCCGCTGCTCGTCGCGGGGGTGGCGATGGCCGCCAGCGGCGTCCTGCTCACCGGGCTGGCCGCGGACTCGTCGGGGGGCCTGCTGATCACCGCGTACGCGCTGTTCGGGCTCGGCTTCGGGCTGGTCAACGCGCCCATCACCAACGCGGCGGTGTCCGGCATGCCGCTGGCCCAGGCCGGGGTGGCGGCCGCCGTCGCCTCCACCAGCCGCCAGATCGGGCAGTCGCTGGGCGTCGCGGTGATCGGCACCGTGGTCACCTCGGTGGCCGCGGCGGGGACGGCGGGGTACACCGAGGCCACCCACCGGGGCTGGTGGATCATCGTCGTGCTCGGGGTGGTGATCACCCTGCTCGGCCTGCTGACCAGCACCGCCTGGGCGACCGGCACCGCGGCCCGGGTGGCCGCGCGGCTCGATCCGCCCCGGGTGCCCGTCCAGGGGAGCGCCGGCGAACCGCTACGATGACCACTACGGCGGACGAGCCGGCCGGGCGGCCGCGTCGGGCACCTTCGGGGGCCCGCCGAGGAACGTCCGGGCTCCACAGAGCAGGGTGGTGGGTAACGCCCACCCGGGGTGACCCGCGGGACAGTGCCACAGAAAACAGACCGCCTGCGGCTCCGGCCGCAGGTAAGGGTGAAACGGTGGTGTAAGAGACCACCAGCGACCGAGGTGACTCGGCCGGCTAGGTAAACCCCACCCGGAGCAAGGTCAAGATCGGTGCCCTCGGGCGCCGTGCGCGGATGTTCGAGGGCTGCTCGCCCGAGTCCGCGGGTAGACCGCACGAGGCTGCCGGCAACGGCAGCCCTAGATGGATGGCCGCCTCCCCGGGCCGCGCGAGCAGCCAGGGAGACAGAACCCGGCGTACAGGCCGACTCGTCCGCCGCCCACTTCGCCGACCAGCGGGTGGGCGGCATCGTGCCTGTGACCCGTTCCGATGCAGTGGGACTGCTGGAGAAGGACCGTCACCGCTACGAAGCGGGTGGATTTCTATGTCGCCGCTTCGGACCGCCGCTCCCTACGGATTCCCGACTTCTCCGGCGGCCTCGGCGGGCTCGTATCTCGCGTGTCGTACCCGGAGTCCTTCGGCTGTGGCTCAGGCACCGAGCACCGCCGTCTCGCCCAGGTACCGCAACCGCGCTGCATGGCCCTGCGCGGTCTCCCGGATCCCGAAGGTCAGCACCTCGCCCTCCTCGCTCTCCGCCCACAGCCCGGTCACCCGGTCGAGGACCACCCACAGCTCGCGACCCATGCCGTCCGCCGGCAACTGCATCACCTCGTAGCGACCGGCCTCCCTCACCGCTCCAGCTCCACGTGTTCCGTGCAGGCCACGATGTCCCACCGGCGGACAACGCCCTCGCCGACCCGGGTCTCCACCGTTCCGGCCGGGTGCAGCGGAGGTTCGGCCGAGCCGCAGACGAAGCACACTTCGCCGTGCAGGCGGGTCGGGTCGACACCCTCGACGATACGCAGGTCAGGCCTGCTGTTCTCTGCCATGCCGTCATCGTCCCTGTCGCGAACCTCCGGAAGTGCCCCAGCCAGGGGCACTTCCTCAGACAGCCTTGACCCACCGCGCGTACGCGAGCAGTTGGTGGTCCCGGCCTCGGTCGAGCCGGACCAACGCGGCGAGTTCGGCCCGGACCTGTCCGTGCTCCCGAACGTGCTGCGGCGCGATGGTCCGGGCCGTCCGAAGAGAGTCGAGGGCGTCCCGGCGGCGGCCGAGCTGCATCTGCGCGCGGCCCAGATCGATGTAGTAGTGCGAGCGGCGCTCGGCCGGCAGGCTCAGGGGAGGTGACCAGGTGCTGGCCGCGCCAACCGCCGCCCCGAGGTCCCGAGGGTCGCCGAGCTCGACCGCCACGGACAGCCTGTGGATCTGAAGAGAGTCCGGGCCGACCGCTGTTCCGTCGTAGAGCCGCTCCGGCAGTGCGGCGGCGAGGCGGCCGGCCTCGGCAAGGTGGTCACGGGCGGCGGTCCGGTCCCCCATGCGGCCGGCCACGACGGCGGCCCGCATGTGCAGGGCGGCGGATGCTGCGGCCAGTCGTGGGGTGCGTGGCGGCGGGACCCGATCGGCAGCTTGGCGGAGGGCCCGGAGTCCGGTGGCGAGCTGTCCACTCGCGAAGTAGATCTCGGTCCGGACATAAGCCGCGGCAGCGGCCAGCGCCGGGTCGCCGGCGGTCCTGCTGGCCCAGCGCATCAGCTCCACCAGCCGGCCGGAGAGGTCGACGTGGCCGTACTTGTAGGCCACCGCGTCCGCGCTCCGGACCGCGAGGGCCAACAGGTGGGCGGCCCGCTGCCGCTCGGCGCCGGCGGCCTGGTCGACCGCCCGGAAAAGCTCGCCGAGCAGCGCCGGGGTGCCCTCCGCCAGGTGCACGTACTCGCTGTCGACCCGGTCCTGCACCGTGGCGTGCACAGCGGCGGCGAGCGCCCGGTACGGGCGGACCGGGCCGTCGTCGGGCAGGTCGTACGAGGCGATGGCATCCCGGATGGCGGGGATGGCGCGGTGCACCCTGCTGTTGGTGCGGCCGGGCCCGCCGAGCAGCTCCTCCGGGGGCGTGCGGAGCACCCGCGCGAGCGCCTCCAGGACGGCGTCGCCGGGGGTGCGTTCGCCGGCTTCCACCTTGCGGAGCATGCCGAGGCTGACGCCGGACGCCTCGACGACCTCGCGGCGCGTCAAGCCGGCTGCTGCTCGGGCAGTTTGGATGCGGATCCCGAGATGTGCAGCGCTGTTCCGGGGCACCATGGACTCTCCGTTCCGTGCGACCACTCGGAACGCTAGCGCCTCGCAACTACGCCGCGGGACGGCTTGCTGTTCCCTAGCGGGTGATCAGATCAGCCAGTTCCAGCAGGGAGTTGACGGTCCAGTCGGCGTTCGGGGCCGCTGTGGTGAGCCCGATCGGGCCGCGGCGCAGGTGCGCGGTCCGCAGGCCGGCTGCCGCAGCCGGTGTGATGTCGTTCTGCGGGTGGTCGCCGACGTACAGGATCTCGGCCGGGGCTCCTGGCGCCCAGCTGATGACGCGCTCGAAGAAGGACGAGGCCGGTTTCGCCACCTCCCACTCGGCACTCGTCGCGATCCCGTCCGCAGGCAGGTGCAGGCTCCGCAGCAGGTCTCCGACCCTGTGGTTCTGGTTTCCGGCGATGCCGACCCATACTCCGGCGGCGCTCAAGCGAGCGAGCGCAGGCCGTACGTCCGGGTAGAGGTCGGACTCGTCGAGGTGCTCGTCCTGGCCCGCGGCCCGACGGGCCGCCCATTCGGCGGGCACGTCGCAGCCGGGCCGAATGATCTTGATTGCCTCGGCATTGTCGAGGCCTCGGGCGAGGGCGCCGCCGACCAACGCGGACATCGTGTGCTGCGGGACGCCCAGCCAGCGGGCCCAGTCCGCCCAGTACCGGGTGTCGCTCGTCAGGGTCTCACCGATGTCGAACACCACAGATCTGATCACGCGGCGAGCCTAGCGGGCACCGTGCATGTCAAGAGCGAGCGCGTGTTCGTTGCGGGGCCATGGAGCACTCGCCCGGTGGGGTGCAAAAGGGCCTATCCGGAGCGGTTCGATCCGCCTTTTTGGATGTTGACCATCGATCAAGAACCCTCTTAGTATGGGCACGTCCTTGCAGGGGAGCGAGGACGCACGGGGAAGGTTCAAGAGTAGGCAAAGCTTTGGGGTCATTGCCCCCATGTCCACATTGTGGACGTGCACCGCTGCCGCTCTTGAACGGTTTGTCGGAATCTCTTCGGGGATTCCGGTGATCGGTCGGGGGACACATGCTGCACGGGAGATTCCTCCTGTCGTTTTTCGGTTTTCTTTGTTTCAACGATTCGACTCCGCAGAGATAGCGCTGTCTCTCCCCATCACGGGGCTCCCCACTCTGCGCGGGCGGACTCTCCGTCGTCTCCCGGGAACGGCCGATGCCGTTGCTGCGGGCCGGCCTGTCGCCCGCCGGTGTCCACCGCTCGCCGGACGTTCCATTCCGTGTCCGGGAGCATCAACGCACTGGAACAGTGAGGGTTTTTCGCATGCGTATCAAGACGTACACGGTCGCCGGCGCGACGCTGGCCGCCACCCTGATGGCCGGCGTCGCGGGGACGGCCTCGGCCGCCGACGCGGGCACCGCCGGTGCCGCTCCCGCCCGGAGCGTCGCCCAGGCGTCCTACTCGGACCGCGACGTGGTCGACTTCCTGGTCTTCGGCCAGGGGCAGGCCGCCACCGCCCACCCGGAGCTGGCCCGGCAGATCCGCGACCGCCGCGGCGACACGTCGGTCACCGACGCGCAGCTGTCGTCGCTGGTCCAGGGCATGCAGCAGGCCGACCCCGAGTACCACGCCCGGGTCACCGAGGCCGTGCAGTCCAAGGACCCGTTCGTGGTCCAGCAGGGCATGGTGTCGCTCAACGAGGACCTCAAGGGCTACATCGCCACCAACAGTGGCGCCAACACCCTCGACAGTGCCTCGATCGCCCGCCCGAACGGCTGGGTGTGGACCAAGTCCAACATCGTCACGGTCGCCAACGTGGCGGCCGCGATCAACGTCGCCGGTGCCACGAACGTGGCCGGCTTCGCCGAGGTCGCGGTCGTCGTCGTGATCGTCCCGGCCGCCGCCAGCTACGGCTTCGACCTGCAGCAGCCGGACCAGCTGGACGAGAACAACCTGGTCGCAGCGGTCGCCTCGGCCCTGTGACCGGGCGCCGGCCCCCACGCCGGCAGTCGTGAACACGCCGGCGGCCGAACGCCGGTGACGGGCCGTCCCGCCGCGACCGCGGCGCGGCGGGACGGCCCTTCCCCGCGCCGACGGCCGTCGGCCCCACCGCCCCCAGGGGATGAGGACCCTCCACATGTCGATCGATTCCGCCCCCGGCCGCTCCGCGACGAGCCCGTCGGGGCAGTCCGCCAGGCGGCAGCTGTACGTATTCTCCGCCGCCTGCGCGGTGCTCTTCGGATATCTCCTGGTCGCGCTCTTCTACACGCTGCCGAGCAATGCCCTCAGCAGTCGCCATTCCAAGGGGGCGCGGCCGTACTTCAACACCGTGACCCCGCAGGTGTGGGCCTTCTTCACCAAGAATCCGGAAGAGGTCCAGCTGGGCCTCTACGCTTCCCGTGACGGGTCCGTGGTGGATCTCCTGCACACCCCGCAGGGAAATCCGTCCAATCTCTTCGGGCTGTCCCGGAGCCAGCGGGCGCAAGGGCCGGAAATGGCCTATCTGAACGTCTCCGTCCCGGGCTGGCAGGACTGCGCCGGCCCGCTCGATCCGTGCCTCGTGCGGTCCGCCGCCACACCCGCGGTGAAGGTGGAGAACCGGAGTCCGGTGCGGACGGTGTGCGGGGATTCGTTCATCACGCAGGAATTCACCGTGCCGTGGTCCTATCGGAACATCGTGCCCTATTCGCACCGGGTCACGAAAATCGCTCACCTGGATGTCGCATGCCCATGATGTCGCCGGCCGTGCTCCTCGACGAGCAGGCCGCTCTGCTGCAGCGCCACCTCCGCCGGTTCGACGTCCGCTCCCGCTGGTTCGGCCTCGGGCGCTCGCTGATCTGCTTCGCCGAGCTGACGGTGGTCCTGCTGACGCCGGCGAAGGCTCTGCTCATCCCGGTCCTGACGATCACGGACGGAGCGCGCTGCGACGGCGTCCGGGCCGGCTCCGCGTTCTGCCTGGTGGG
The DNA here is from genome assembly GCF_040304075.1 of Kitasatospora sp. NPDC094015. Lineage (NCBI taxonomy): Bacteria > Bacillati > Actinomycetota > Actinomycetes > Kitasatosporales > Streptomycetaceae > Kitasatospora > Kitasatospora sp. NPDC094015. The sequence goes on along the minus strand of NZ_JBEOUL010000002.1, from coordinate 329,615 downwards.
CGAGGACCACGGCGAGTGGGCCCGGTGGCTGCTGGTGGCGGTGCTGCTGGTGGCCGCGAGCGGGTACCGGCCCCGGTGGACGGCCGTCCCCCAACTGTGGGCGGTGTACTCGATCGCAGTGAGCATCTCGGTACCGGACGGCGGGGAGTCCGTCAGCCTGATCATGTCGATGCTGATGGTGCCGATCTCGCTGGCCGACGGCCGGACCTGGCACTGGACCCGGGACGCGGGCGCCGGCCCCGACGGGCCCGCGGCGGACCCGGTCGGACCGACCGCGCGGGCGGTCGCCTTCGCCGCGTTCTGCGCCATCCGGATCCAGCTCGCCTACATCTACCTCGACACCGCGATCAGCAAGTTCGGGGTCGCCGACTGGGCCAACGGCACCGCCGAGTACTACTTCCTGCGCGACAAGATGTTCGGCGTGGGCACCCCGTGGGACGGGCTGCTGCTGGCGGTCTCCAAGAACTCGCTGATCGTGGTCGCCATGACCTGGGGCGCGTTGGTCGTGGAACTGGTGATCGCCGGGTGCATCCTGGGCTCGCACCGCTGGCGCAAGGTCGGCCTGGTGCTCGACGTCCTCCTGCACGGGACGATCATCCTGACCATGGGGCTGTGGAGCTTCGGCCTGGTGATGATCGGCTGCGCGGTGCTGATCTCCATGCCGCCGCTGGCCGTGCCCGCCGAGGACGCCCCCGGGCCGGCGCCGCTCGCGGACCTGCCCGCCGCCGGCGCCCGGCGCCCGGCCGGGGTGGGCGCGGTCTGATGGCCGTACCGGGGGCCGGCGCCCGGGCGGGGCGGCGCGCCGGACGCGGGCCGGACGTGGCCGTGGTCGGCTCGGGGCCGAACGGCCTGGCCGCCGCGGTCACGATGGCCCGCGCCGGCCTGCGGGTCGAGCTGTACGAGGCGGCGCCGCAGGTGGGCGGCGGCCTGAGGTCCGCGCCGATCTTCCGCGACGACGTCCTGCACGACATCTGCGCGAGCGTGCACCCGATGGCCCTCGCCTCGCCGTTCCTGCGGCAGTTCGACCTCCCGGCGCACGGGGTCGAGCTGCTGGTGCCGGAGGTCGGTTACGCCCACCCGCTCGACGGGACGAGGGCCGCCGTCGCGTACCGCAGCCTGGAGCGGACCTGCGCCGGCCTCGGCGCGGACGGCCCGCGCTGGCGCGCCCTGATGGAGCCGCTGGTGCGGCACAGCGGCGCCGTGGTGGACCTGATGCTGCTCGGCCGCAGCCGTCTCCCGGCCGGCGCCGCGGCCCCCGCGCTCCTCGGCCGCCGGGTCCTCGCGCACGGCACCCGGGCGGCCGGTCACCGGTTCGCCGGACCCGAGGCCGCCGCCCTGCTGGCCGGCGTCGCCGCCCACGTGGTCGGACCGCTGCCCTCGCTCACCGGCGCGGCCGTCGCGATGATGCTGGGCCACCTGGCGCACACCGAGGGCGGATGGCCCCTGGTCCGCGGCGGCAGCGGCCGCCTCGCCGACGCGCTGGCCGCCGAACTGGTCCGGCTCGGCGGCCGGATCGTCACCGGCACCCGGATCGACGACCTGCGGGAGGTGGCGGACGCCCGGGTGGTCCTGCTCGACCTGGCGCCCAAGGAGTTCCTGCGCCTGGCCGGCCCGCTGCTGCCCGCCGGCTACCGCAGGAGCCTGCGCTCGTACCGCTACGGCCCGGGCGCGGCCAAGGTGGACTACCTGGTCTCGGAGCCGGTGCCGTGGGCCGCCCCGGAGGCCCGCCGGGCCGGCACGGTCCACCTCGGCGGCAGCGAGCAGGAGATCTTCCGCGCGGAGCGCCTGGTGGCGGACGGCGTCCGCCCGCCGGACCCGTTCGTGCTGGTGGTCGACCCCGCGGTGACCGACCCGGGCCGGGCCGCCGGCCGGCTGCGGCCGGTGTGGGCCTACGCCCACGTGCCGCACGGCGACCCCGCCGACCCGGTGGAGCTGGTCACCCGCCGGATCGAACGGTGGGCGCCCGGCTTCCGCGACACCGTGGTGGCCTCCCGCGGCCTGAGCGCCGCGCAGTTGGAGCTGTACAACCCGAACTACGTCGGCGGCGACATCGCGGCCGGGGCGCTGACCCTGCGGCAGTCCGTGTTGCGCCCGGCCCCCCGCTGGAACCCCTACCGGACGCCGCTGCCGGGGACGTACCTGTGCTCGGCCTCCACCCCGCCGGGACCGGGGGTGCACGGCATGTGCGGGTTCCTGGCGGCGAGATCCGCGTTGGCACGGGAGTTCGGGATCCGGATCCCGGCGGACGCGGCCTGGATATGACAAGAGCTTTGCCTTGGACGGAACATGACAGCGCATCAGGGATGTTAGGTTGAATCGGTGGCAGAACTGATGGTGGACGATGTCTCCGCGGGATACCGGGGAAAGCCGGTGGTGCGCGACATCGCACTCCGGTACGGGCCGGGGGTCCACATCCTGCTCGGGCCGAACGGCGCGGGAAAGACCACGACTTTCCGCGTACTGGCGGGAATTCTGACCCCGATGAGCGGACGGGTGCTGATCGACGGCGTCGATCCGCGGGTGTCCCCGGAGGCCAAGGCGGCGATCGGCCTGGCGACCCACCGCTCCGCCCTGGCGCCCCGGTTGAGCGTGCTCGACAACCTGCGCTACTGGGCCCGGGTGCTCGGCCTGCCGGGGCCGCGGATCGAGAGCGCGATCGCCGAGGTCCTGGAACTGCTGGCGCTCGAACCGCTGGCCGACGAGCGCATCGGCGCCCTCAGTCGCGGCCAGAACCAGCGGGTCGGACTGGCCAAGGCGTTCCTCGCCGGGCCACCCATCCTGCTGCTGGACGAGCCGATGGCCGGCCTCGACCCGGCCGGCTCCGCGCGGCTGTCCGACCACCTGCGCCGGCTCGCCGACAACGGTTCCACCATCGTCGTCTCCACCCACGCCCTGGCCGAGGCGCACCGCCTCGCCGACGACGTCACCGTGCTGCACGGCGGTCGGATCGTGGGCCGCGGCGAGCCCGCCGCCCTGCGGGCCGAACTGCTGGGCACCGCCTACCGCCTGCAGTTGCGCGGGACCGCCGGCCTGACCGCCGGCCTGGACGGTCTCGGGCACCGCTGGGAGCGGTCGCCGTCGGGGCCGGTCACCGTCGAGGTGGCGGACGAGAGCGCGGCGCAGGCGCTGGTGGCGGGCCTGGTGGCCGCGGGGGTGGGGCTCCACGAGGTGGTCCCGGTCCGCAACCCGCTCGAAGACGTGTACCAGGAACTCCAGGCCCAGGGGGCGGCTCATGACGGACGGTAGGTTGCGGGCGGACCTGGCGCGGGCGCGCATCCTCACCACCGCCCTGCTGTGGCGGATGCGGCAGGAGCGCCTGCGCAACACCCTGACGGTCCTGCTCCCGTTCGTCCTCACCACCGCGTCGGTCGTGGTGCTGCCGCTGCTCGGCGACGACAGTGCCATGAACGGCGCCGCGGGCAGCGCGGAACTCGGCCTCCGGTACGGCGCGCAGGGTGACACGGTCGCCGCGGGCATGCTGCTGATCCTGCTGCCCGGCGTGGTCGCCCTGCACTGCACCGTCGGCGCGGCCCTCGCGGTGCGCAACGTGGTCGGGGCCGAGGCCGGCGTCGGGGCACTGGAGTCCATGCTCGCGGCGCCGTACACCCCGGCCGCCATCGCGGGCGGGCTGCTGGGCCTGGCGCTGGTGGTCACCACCGTCCAGTGGGCGGTGATGAGCGGGCTGGCCGTGCTCGCCCTGGGGATCGCCACCTGGGCGCACCACGACAGCCTCGCGCTGGGCGCCGGCTACCCGCTCCTGGCCTTCGGCCTGCCGCTGCTCTCCGCCTGGGCCGCGGCCGCGCTCGCCCTGCTGTGCAACCTGCTGATGCCGAAGCTCTCCCAGCCCGCGCAGAGCGGTCTGGCCGGGAACGCCGGCGGCCTGGTCAACATCATCGCCATGCTCCCCGGCCTCGGCGCCATGATCGCCCTGGCCACCGGCCTCGGCGGCCTCGGGCCGATCCGGCTGCTGATCGTCACCGGCGGCGCCACCGCGGCCGTCATCGCGGGCTGCCTGCTGGGCATCGTCCGCGGATTCCGGCCGGAATCCGTGCTGGGCTCCTGATCGGCCGCGTCCCGTCCGTACCCGTCGAATCCGTCCGCACAACTCCCGAGGGGAATACCGAAGATGACCGTGTTGACCGTGACCGTGAGCCCGTCCCTGGTGGCCAAACCGTTCCATCTCGCCTTCACCAGGCCGGTCGTCGAAATCGACGGAATCGAGACGGAAACCGCCTGGGGCACGACGGAGTTCACGCTCGGCAGTGGTCAGCACGAGATTGCCGTCGCATTCCGCTACCGCGGGACGCACAAGGCGAAGCTCGCCCGCGCCCGGCACGAGCTCGCCGTCGCCGACGGCACCGAGCGGGTCCGCCTGACCGCCCGGCTGGGCGCCCGCAATGGGAGCAGCTTCACCATCACCGAGGAGTGACACCCGCCGGTCCGCACTTGCCGGGGCTATCGAAATTCGATAGATTCCCATCGCAAGTCGATGGAGGGATGGTCAACGGTCATGGGAAGACTGACAGTGCGCGCCCTGCGCGCCGTGCTCGCGGTGGTGTTCGCGGGCACCGTGGTCCTGCAGGTGGGGCTGGTGTGGGCGCTGGTCGGCGGGGGCGATCCGGAGGACGGCTCGATCCCGCTGACCGCGTTCCGGGTGGCCACCGTGCTGGGGATGGTGGCGATCCAGGTCGCGCTGGTCTGCGTGTGGCGGCTGGTGGCGATGGTGCGCCGCGGGACGGTCTTCTCGCACGCCGCCTTCCGGTACGTGAACGGGGTGATCGGCGCGATCGTGGCGCTCGCCCTGGTGTGGTTCGCGGTCACGGCCATCAATGCGCCGGGCCAGCGGGAGGACCCGGGCGTCTCGGTGATCATGGCCGGGATCGGCCTGGCCATCCTCGGCGTCGCACTCATCGTGCTGGTGCTGCGGATGCTGCTCACCCAGGCCCTGGCGCGCGACGTCGAGGCGGCCCAGCTGCAGGCCGAGCTGGACGAGGTGATCTGATGGCCATCCTCGTCGACATCGACGTGATGCTGGCCAGGCGCAAGATGTCGGTCGGCGAACTCGCGGAGCGGGTCGGGATCACGCCCGCCAACCTGGCGGTCCTCAAGAACGGCCGCGCCAAGGCGGTCCGGTTCGCCACCCTCGCCGCGCTCTGCGAGGTGCTCAAGTGCCAGCCGGGCGACCTGCTGCGCTGGGAGGCGGACGACTCCGCGAGCGGCTGACCGGCATCGGAGCCGTGATCCGGGGCGGTCATCCGGTGGTGCGCACCGGGGCGGTGATCCGGGCGCCGTTGCCCACCCCCGTGGGGCAGCGGCGCCCGGCGGCGTTGCGGCGGGGAAGCCGGGGGAGGGCAGGGGTGCGCGCGTGCCCGCCCAGGGTGTTGATCCTCCCGCTGCGCAGGAAAGGTGTCAACTATCGTTGATCGGCCGACCGGGGAAGCCGTGCCAATTCGCCCGGTACGACCCTTTGGTCCGCAACGATCGTGCAGATCGATACACATGTCGGATTCTGGCGACACGTCAGACCGTTCTATGATCCGCCATATGTCCACGGATACTCCACCATCGGAAACGCCAGGATCGCCGGACTTCGCGGCCCGGTTCCGGAGGCTGATCAGCGTGATCTACCCCAAGGATCTCGGCCGCCCCTGGCGCGACTCGGAGATAGCCGAGGGCACCGGCCTCAGCGGCACCTACATCGGCAACCTCCGCAAGGGCACCCAGAAGCCGAGCCTGGAGAACGCCGTGAAGATCGCGAAGTTCTTCGGCGTCCCGCTGGACTACTTCAGCGACTCCGCCACCGCCCAGGCCGTCGAGCGGGACCTGCGGAAGATCGAGGCGCTGCGCGACACCCGGGTCGAGCGGATCGCGATGCGGGCCGCCGGACTGCCGCCCGCCATGCAGGACGCCGCCCTCACTATTGTGGAACAACTGCGCAGGGCGGTCGGCCTTCCCGACGACGGCAACCCCGTGGCGTGAGTGACTACCAGCAGCTGCCGCTGGGGCGGTGGCGGCGGCCCGAGGGGGACCACGTGCAAGGTGTAGGACGTACCCGACGCCGGATGCGCTCCGTGGCAAGGCAGTTGGGGCTCCCCCCGCTGAGCACGGTGGAGGAGCTGTGTGCCGCGGTGGCCGACCGTTCCGGGCGCCCGGTTCGGCTGGCGCCCCGGCGGATGCGGGTGGGGGAGCCGTCCGGCTTCGTCGAACGCCGGGCGGACGCCGACGTGATCCACTACGAGCAGGAGACCTCCGGCCTGCACCAGGCGCACATCATTTGCCACGAACTGGCCCACCTGCTCTGCGGCCACCTGGCCGAGGTGCGGCCCGGCGCCGGCCCGGACGGCGATCCGGCCCGGGCCGTGGAACTCCCCACCATCGACCCGGAGATGCTCCGCCTCGTCCTCGGCCGCTCGCACTACGACGACGCCGCCGAGCAGGAGGCCGAGGTGCTCGGCGCCGAGCTGATGCGGATCCTGGTGCTCGCCCCCGGCGCCGGCACCACCTCCCAGCTGGCGCCCGCCCTGGAGCACCGCAAGGGCCAGCATGTCTGAACGTCCCGCCGAACTCCCCTTCGATCTCGGCTACTTCACCATCGGATCGGCCGCCTGGCTGGTCGCCGCGCTCAAGATCCGGGCCTGGCGCCGGGAACCCTCCCGCGGCCTGCTGGTGGTCGCGCTCGCGATCGCCTCGCCCGCCACCGCCTTCCTGCTGGCCGCCCCCGTGCTCTACCGGGCGGTCGACCGGCTCACCCGGGTCGGCAACCTGGCGACCCTGCTGGTCTACCTCGCCATCACCGGCTTCTCCGCCGCCGCCGTGGTGCTCGCGCTGATCTGGACCCCGCCCGGCCGCCGGGCCGGCAGCGTGGTCTGGGACGCGGCGACCGCCGACACCTGGCTCCGGGCGCGCCGCCGGCTGCTGCTGTTCGCACTGCTCGCCCCGGCCATGGTCGTCCTGTTCCTGCTCGGCGGCCCGTACCGCCCCGAGACACCGCTGACCTTCGACACCGCCTTCGCCCGGACCCCCGCGACCGCGCTCTTCCTCGCCCTCTACCAGGGCCTGTTCGCCTTCGCGCTGCTCGACATCAGCCGGGTCTGCCTCGGCCACGCCGCCCGGCTCCCGGCCGGGCCGCTGCGCCGCGGCATCCGCCGGATCGCCTTCGGCGGCCTCACCGCCTGCGGCTACGTGCTGTGCAAGATCCTGGCGATCGGTGCGGCCGGCGCCGGACGCACCGGCCTGGACTGGCTGAGCACCGGCCTCGGCCCGGTCTTCGCCGCCGCCGGCGCCGTCCTGATCACCACGGGATTCGCCGGCCCGGCGGCCGCCGCCTGGCTGCGCCGCCGCCGCGACTACCACGCGCTGCGCCCGCTCTGGGACCTGGTCTACCGGGCCGACCGCCGGCTGGCCCTGGAGACGCCGCCGTCGGCCCGCATTGAACGCCTGGCCGTCCGCGACCTGGAGTGGCGTACGGCCCGGCGCGGGCTGGAGATCCGCGACGGCCAGCTGACGCTGCGGCCCTGGGTGGACCCGGCGGTGGTGGCCGCCGCCGCCGCGGTCGCCGAACGGGCCGGCCTGGACGAGGCCGAGCGCTCGGCCCTGGTGGTCGCCGCCGCCCTGCGCTCGGCCGTGCTGGCGCTGAACGCCGGTGCGCTGCCCCGCCCGCGCGAGGAGCAGGCCTCGCTGCCCGGCCTGGACGCGGAGCCCGCCGGGGAGCGGGCGCACCTGGTCCGGGTCGCCCGCCGACTGGAGGGCCCGCTCACCGCGCAGGCCCTGACCGCCGGAGCCGCCGGAGCCGCCGGGTGAGCGCGGCTGCGGCGGGGGCGCCCCGCGACCCGTACGCGCGGCTGGTGCTGGAGCGCTCGCCCGAGGAGGCCCGGATCGGGCTGACCCTGGGGTTCGTCCGGACCTTCGCCGTGCCGGAGATCGCCGCGGTGCTGCACGCCACCGGCCGGATGACCGGCCTCCCGAAGGCCCGGGCCAAGGCCACCGGCGCGGCCATGTTCGCGCTGATCGAGCACGGCCCGCAGAGCGCGCCGGGCGCCCGGATCGTCGCCGAACTCCGCCGGGTCCACGAACGTCCGGGCATCACGCCGGAGTTGATGCACTACGTGCTGGCCTGCTTCACGGTGAGCCCGCTGCGCTTCCTCGCCGCGTACGGGCCCCGGCCGCCGGCCGCCGAGGAGCGGGCGGCGGCGTACGCCTTCCACCAGGGCCTCGCCCGCGCGCTCGGCCTGCCCCCGGCGACCGGCCACGGGCTGCCCGAACTGGAGCGCTGGACGGGGGAGTTCGAGCGTGAACGGTTCGGCCCCAGCGCGGCCGGCCGGGAGCTGTGGGCGGCCACCAGCGGGCTGCTGGCCTCCCGACTGCCGGGCCCCGCAGCGCGGTTGGCGCCCACGGTGGCCGCGGTGCTGCTGGACGACCCGGTCCGGGCGGCCCTCGGGGTGCGCCGCCCCGCCGCCCCGGTCCGGGCCCTGGTGGCGGGGGCGCTACGGCTGCGCGCCCGCCGGCACGCGGCCTGAACAGCTATTCGACGTACGGAAGTTCAGCGCAGCAGCCGGCGCTCGGTGGCGGCGGCGACGGCGCCGGCGCGGGTGTCGACGCCCAGCTTGGTGTAGATCCGGCCGAGGTGGGTCTTGACGGTGGCCTCGCTGATGAACAGCGCCCGGGCGATCTCCCGGTTGCCGTGCCCCTGGGCGAGCTGCGCCAGGATGTCCAGCTCGCGGTCGGTGAGTTGGGGGGCCGGTGCCCGCATCTGCGCCATCACCCGGGTCGCTACCGGCGCCGACAGCGCGGTCCGGCCGTCGGCGGCGGCCCGGATGGCGGCGAACAACTCCTCCGGACGTTCGGCCTTGAGCAGATAACCGGTGGCGCCGGCGGCGATCGCCCGGGTGATGTCGGCGTCGGTGTCGTAGGTGGTGAGCACCAGCACCCGGGCGCCCGAGGCACCCGAGGCGCCCGAGGCACCCGAGGCGGCCGCGGTGATCCGGCGGGTGGCCTCGATGCCGTCGATGCCCGCGCCGAGCTGGAGGTCCATCAGCACCACGTCCGGCCGCAGCCGGGCGGCCAGCGCGATCGCCTCCTCGCCGCTGCCCGCCTCGCCGGCCACCTCGATGCCCGGGGCGCTGGCGAGCAGCGCCAGCAGCCCGGCCCGGACCACCGCGTGGTCGTCGCAGACCAGCACCCGCACGGTCGCGCTCACACCGCCCCCACCGGGACGGCGAGCGGGACGCAGGCGGAGACCACGGTGCCCTCGCCGGGGGCGCTCTCCACGGTGAGGACACCGCCGAGCTGCCGCAGCCTGGCCCGCATCGCCGGGAGCCCGTGGCCGCGCCCGGCACCCCCGTCCGGCCCGGCGCCGCCCTCGGGGGCGAAGCCGCGCCCGTCGTCCGCGATGTCCAGCACGGCCTGGTCGCCCAGGTACGAGAGGGTCAGCGCGGCCGTCCGGGCGCCGGCGTGCTCGCGGACGTTGGCCAGCGCGCCCTGCGCGATCCGCAGCAGCGCGGCCTGCGCGGCGGCGGGCAGCGGCACCGGCGTGCCGTCGACGTGGCAGCGCACCGGCCGCCCGCCCTCGGCGCTCTCCCGCTCGGCCAGCGCGTGCAGGGCGGCGTCCAGGGTGCCGCCGTCCGCGAGCTCGGCGGGGGCGAGGTCGTGGACGAAGCGGCGGGCCTCGGCGAGGTTGCGGGCGGTGATCGCGGTGGCGGTCCGGACGTGGCCGCGCGCGGTCGCCTGGTCCCCGTCCCAGGTGCGCTCGGCGGCCTGGAGCAGCATCTGCTGGCTGGACAGCCCCTGCGCCAGGGTGTCGTGGATCTCCATCGCCAGCCGCTCCCGCTCCGCGAGCGCGCCCTCGCGCCGGCCGGTGGCGGCCAGTTCCCGGCGGGTGCTGATCAGGTCGTCGATCAGGGCGCGCTGCCGGGCGCCCTGGCGCTCCATGTACAGGAAGACGGCCGCGGCCAGCGCCGCCACGGTCGGTGGCAGCAGCGGCAGGGTCGGGTCGAACCCGTCGGCCAGCCGGAGTTCGGCGGCCACCACCAGTGCCGTCATCGCGGCCACCACGGGGAGCGCGCCGCGGGCCGGCAGCGCCCGCAGCACGGTGTAGATCAGCGGGACGGCGCACCAGGCGAAGCTGGGCGCGGTCAGCACCAGCACGGCCCAGCTGCCGAGCACCGCGAGCAGGCCGGCCAGCTCGGCCGGACGCCGGCCGTCGCCGGCCAGCCGCCCGGGCCGGCGGGTCGGCAGCAGCAGGTGGCCGGCCGCCAGCGCCAGGCCGAGGCCGACCACCCACGGGGTGCGCCCGGCGGACCAGTGGTGGGACAGGTAGCGGGTGAGCGAGGCGGTGAGCAGCAGCAGGAAGGCGATCCGCATCACCATGGCCAGCCACCCCGCGTCGGGGTCGCCGGCCGGGGGCCGATGGTCGTCCACGTGCTCTCCTCGCCTGCCGGTACCGGGCCGCTGACCGGCGCTTCCTCTCGCATGGTGGCCCGTTCCGGGCCCGTACGCATCAGCCGATCGGTCGACCCGCACGTCATCCATGATGCCTGCGCTCTGCGGCCGGTACGCCGACCCGCAGGCGGTGCCGGCGGCCGGAGGATCGAAGCAGAGCGGGAGCCGACCGGGCTCCCGGCGCCGATGTCGATGGAGCCGAACCATGAAGAAGATGAGCCTGCGGGCCCGGGTACTCACCGGTGCGGTCGCGGTCGCCGCCCTGGGCGCGGGCACCCTGGGCGCCGTGTCGGCCAGCGCCGACACGGGCGCCGGCCAGCCCGGCCAGGCCCCGGCGGCCGTCCGTGCGGACGCCTCCGACCGCAACCTGACCCAGTCCACCGGCCTGACCGCCGAGGCGGCCACCAAGGCGGCGCAGGCGGCCCTGGACGCGGCCCGCAAGGCCGGGCAGCACGTCTCGGTGGCCGTGGTGGACCGGGACGGCATCACCCGGGTGCTGCTGAAGGGTGACGGCGCCGGTCCGCAGTCGGCCGAGTCCGCCGAGCGCAAGGCGTTCACGGCCGTGTCCTGGAACGCGCCCACCTCCGAGCTGGTGAAGCGGCTGGCGACCACCCCGAACCTGAAGGACATCCCGGGCACCCTGTTCCTGGGCGGCGGCGCCCCGGTGCAGGCCAAGGGCGCCCCGATCGCGGCCGTCGGCGTGGCGGGCGCGCCCAGCGGCGACCTGGACGAGCAGTTCGCCCAGGCCGGCGTGGCGGCGCTCGGCAAGTAGCCGCCACCGGGCCGCGGCCCGGGCACGACGCGGGGCCGGCTCCTTCGAGCGGGCCCCGCGTCCGGTACGCCGCGCGGTGGCGTGCGGGTCAGTAGTAGCTCGGCCGGTCCGACCGGTAGACGCACAGTGCCCAGATCACGAACACGTCCAGCGCGATCAGCACCAGCGACCAGAGCGGGTAGTACGGCAGCGACAGGAAGCTGCCGAGCATCGCCAGCGAGGCGAAGAAGATGCCCGCGATCCGCGCCCAGGTCGACGCCCGCAGCAGGGCGAAGCCGGTGAGCGCCACCAGCAGGCCGAGGATCAGGTGGATCCAGCCCCAGCTGGTCAGGTCGAGCCGGAACACGTACCGGGGGGTGGAGACGAAGACGTCGTCGTCGGCAATGGCCATGATCCCCTGGAAGATCTCCAGGATCCCGTTGACGATCAGCACCACGGCGGCGAACAGCACCAGCCCGCTGACCCAGGCGCTGTTGTCGGATCCGGGGGGCCGGCTCGCGGGGGAGGGCGCGGCGGGTCCGGGGACAGTACTCATGGATCCTCCTCGACGTGAGGCACTTGTCACCCGACCTTCGGCCCGGCCCGCCCGGCCCCGCAATCGGAAGCCGCCATCGGGGTGACCCCGGGCCCGGTCGGGCCCGCGCCGCGGCTCAGGAGGTGCCGGCCGCCAGCTCGCGCAGGGCGTCGACCGCCCGGTCGGCCTGATCGGCGCCGACGAAGAGGTGGTCGTGGTGGTAGCCGGCCACCACGTTGCAGCTGATGCCCCGCTCGGCGAGGTGTCCGGCGACGGCCGCGGTGAGCCCGACGGCGTCCAGCGCGGAGTGGATCTGCAGGGTGATCCAGGCGGCCACGTACTCGTACCGCAGCCCCAGCGCGTCCGCCTCCTCCTGCGCCACCACGACGGTCGGCCCTTCGGCCTCGACCACCGTCACCACCGGCCGCAGCCCCGCGGGGACCCGGCCGGGAAGGGTGCAGTACACGTACCGGCCCGGATTGAGCACCGGTCGCATCCCGCCGAGCAGCTTCTGGAGATCGCGTTCGCCTGCCATGCGGCCACGGTAGTGCGTACCCCGCCGCCCCGGGCGGTTTCCGCCGCACCACCCCCACGTGTCGCCGACCGCGGCGGTCGGCGGTTCGCAACCTGTCTCGGCGAAGACCGGTCACCGGCCCGTGGTGTGGCTCAGAGCTCGCCCGTGGTCCGCGCGAAGAAGTGACAGCGCACCTGGACCGGTTGCCAACGGAGTTGGCCGGACGCAGTTCGCTCCTGGTGGCGGGCTTGGCAATGGCGTCGAGAGATGGACCGACGGCGTTTCATGTCGATGAAGCTGAACCGAGAGCGGCAGGTCAGCACTCCTACCGCGTGGTGGATCCCCGCGTCCGCGGCTGCGGATCCACCACGCAGGTGGGGGGTCAGGTCTCCGGACCGCTACTGCGGCCGCAGGTTCAGGACGAGGTCGCGCGGCAGACCGTGGGTGTCGTGGAGGTAGCAGAGGTCCTCCTCACTCAGCGGGCCGCTCCGGAACCGGGGGCGGGCCAGGATCTGGCGGCCGCGCTCCAGGAGCCGGCCGAACCGGCGTTCCTCCTCCAGCAGGACCCGGCGGACGACGTCCAGCTCTTCGTTCTGCCGGAAGTGGTCCAGGGTGTGCCGGATCAGCTCGTCCGGCAGGTCACCGAGACTGCGCGAGGGGTCGTCCTGCCACAACACGGTGAGCACCCGACGGACCAGGCGGCGCAGCACGTAACCCCGCCCGGTGTTGCCCGGGCGGACCCCGTCGCCGATCACCACGACGGCCGAACGCAGGTGGTCCCAGACCACCCGCAGCGACGGGCCGTCCACGTGCCACAGCGGCGGTACGGTCCGGCGCCAGGGGTCGAACACGTCGCACTCGAAGACCGACCGCTTCCCCTGCAGCAGCATGGCCAGCCGTTCCAGGCCGAGCCCGGTGTCGACGTTGCGCTGGGGGAGCGGCTGAAGCGAACCGTCGTCGAGGCGTCGGTGACGCATCATCACCTGGTTCCACACCTCGACCCAGCGGTCGTCACCGGTCGGCGTCGACTCCGGCGGGGTGTCGCCCGTCCACAGGAAGATCTCCGAGTCGGGTCCGCACGGGCCGGTCGGCCCGTTGGACCACCAGTTGTCCTCGACGGTGAGTTCGACCGGAAGCCCGCGCTCCTGCCACAGGTCGAGCGAGGCGGTGTCCGGGCCGGTCTGCTCGTCGCCGCCGAAGACCGTGACGTGGAGCAGCCCCGGGTCGATGCCGAACCCCTCGGTGAGCAGCCCGTAGCCCCAGTCGAGACTCTGCGGGCCCTCGTAGTCGCCGAGCGACCAGGTGCCGAGCATCTCGAAGACGGTCAGGTGGGTGGGGTCGCCGACCTCCTCGAGATCGGTGGTGCGCAGACAGCGCTGCACGTTGACCAGCCGCCGGCCGAGCGGGTGCGGGCGGCCCTCCAGGTACGGGGTGAGCGGGTGCATGCCGGAGGTGGTGAACAGCACCGGGTCGCCCTCGGGCGGCAGCAGGGTCGAGCCGTCGATGCGGTGGTGGCCGCGCTCCTCGAAGTACTCGACGAACGTGCGGACGATTCTGTCGGTGTTCATGGTGTGGCTCCTTGCCTGGCTGGCGGGGAGGCACCGGACGACGGGTCCGCAAGATCATCGGCAAACGGGGGCGAGAACGCCACGACGGCACCGGCGGACCGTTTCCGGTGGCCGATGGGACGTGGGAGGTACGTCAGGCGGCGGCGACCGGCGAGCTTGTCGCTCGCGCGGCGGCGGTGATGGTTCGGCCGGTGACGTTCATGGCGCCGAGGGTAACGCGGCCGCCGCCCCCGGGGCACACGACTTTTCGCTTGAAGCGTTGCGTTCCGACAGTCAGCGATATATCGTCGAGTTATCGAGATGCTTCGTTGGGAGGTATCCGGACAGGAAGGCGGTGCGCTCATGCGCCCGGGAATGCGGAATCGTGGGATGGGTCGTCGGGGACGGCGGCCGGAGTTCGAGGAGACCTTCGGGGGTGGCTTCGAGGGTCGGGAGGCGTTCGGGCCGTTCGGTGGTCCGGGTGGGCCCGGGAGGTTCGGGCCGGGGCCGTTCGGCCCGGGGCCGGGGTTCGGCGGGCACGGCCGGGGTGGCCACGGTCGCGGTGGTGGCCGGCGGGGCGGCCGGGCGCGGCGCGGGGACGTGCGCGCTTCGCTGCTCGCGCTGCTGAAGGAGCGGCCGATGCACGGCTACGAGATGATCACCGAGATCGGTGAGCGGACGGGCGGCGCCTGGCGCCCCAGTCCGGGGTCGGTCTACCCCACCCTCCAGCTGCTGGAGGAGGAGGGCAAGGTCACGGCCCAGGAGGTCGCCGGCAAGCGGCTGTTCGAGCTGACCGGGACCGGCCGGGAGGAGGCCGACGCGGGCGCCGAGTCCCCGTGGGCCGAGGCCGGCCGGGGGATCGACTGGGAGGCCGTGCAGGAGGTCGGCGAGGCGATGGCGGCCGTCAACAACGCCATCCGCCAGGTGATGACCACCGGCACGGAGACCCAGCGCGCCCAGGGCCTCGCGGTCCTCGCCGAGGCCAAGAAGAAGCTCTACCTGATCCTCGCCGAGGAGGCGTGAGGACGGCCCGGGCCGCCGACGGCGCCCGGGTGATCAGGACGGCGCGGGCTCAGGAGTCCTCGGAGCCCGCGCCCGCCGCGGCGCCGGCCGGCCGCCGGGACCACGGCAGCCGGTCGGTCCAGTCGCCGCGGGGTCCGGTGCCGCCCTCCGGGTCGTACTCGTAGCGCCAGCGCCAGCGCCCCTTGGGGTCGTACTCCTTGGCCCGCCGGTAGACCAGCGTGGTGGCCGGCAGGCCGCTGTGGGCGGGCACCGGCACCCGATAGAAGCGGCCGACGTTGTGGAACGGGTTCAGCAGGATCGGCAGTACCCGGCCGTCCAGCGGCCCGCCGACGAATGCGGTGTCCTTGCTCTTCACGCCGTCCAGGGTACGTGCGCCCCGGGCAGCTCTCGTGCGGGTCAGGAGCAGGCGGTGTGCAGCAGATGTGACCGGCGCAGCACCTCCCCCGGTCATCCGGACCGCTCCCGCACCCTTATCCTGCTCTGTACGCCTCCGGGGAAGACCCGGGTCCGCGGGCCCCGTACGGGCCGGGCCGGGTGCCTGTGCGCCTGCCCGCCGAGCCGCAACTCTCGTCACTCCGTACCGTGTCCCGGCGTCGGCCGCCCGGTGATCCCGGCATCCGGCCGGTGGTGGACGTGCCGTCCGGCGGCGCCCGGGAAGCCTGGGGCGCGTTCCGGTGTTGCGTCGAGTGTTGCGTCGGTCGCTGTGTCACACCAGGCACGGCAGGTCACGGCAGTTCGGAAGGGGCCCGATGGAAGCCAGCAGCAGGTGGACCACCTGGTGGCGGCGTGACCGGCAGCAGGATCGCCAGGTCACGGGTGGGGACGCGGCGACCCGGCTGGATCTGCTGCTGGGTGCGGTCCGGGCGGGCTTCCCGCTGGCGCCGGCCGCGCACCCGGCCGGTCACCGGTGTTCGTGCGACCGGATCGGCTGTCCGGCTCCGGCCCAGCACCCGGTCTCCTTCGCCTGGCAGTCCCAGGCGACCACCGACCCCGAGCAGCTCGCCCGCTGGCTCTCGCGCGACCCGCAGGCGAACTTCATCACCGCCACCGGCCGCGCCCACGACGTCCTGGACGTCCCCGCGACCGCCGGCGAGCTCGCCCTGGAGCGTCTGGACGAGCTGGGCATCGGCGGCCCGGTCGCCGTGGTCGGCGACGACCGCTACCTGTTCTTCACCGCCACCCGCGGGACCCCGGTGGACGAGGACGAGTGGTGGACCAGCGCGCTGGACTCCACCCCCGACACCATGTCCGAGCACCCCGGCCTGCGGTGGCACTGCCGCGGCTCGTACACCCTGCTCCCGCCGGCCGCCCTCGCGGACGGCACCGAGGTGCGCTGGCTGCGCGGCCCGGAGCAGGCGCTGCCGGACCCGCTGCGGGTGCTCGACGTGCTCACCGACGCCTGTACCGAGGTCGGTGCGGTGGCCGAGGAGCAGTGGCTGATCGGCTGACGGCCGACCCCTGGACACCGGTGCGGCCGGGAAGCGCGGGCCTCCGCGCTTCCCGGCCGCACCGGTGTCCGGTCCCGTCGGCCCCGAGGCGCTACGGCAGGGTGAGGATCTCCGCGCCGTCGGCGGTGACCACCAGCGTGTGCTCGAACTGGGCGGTGCGCTTGCGGTCCTTGGTGACGACCGTCCAGCCGTCCGCCCACACCTCGTAGTCGTAGGTGCCCAGGGTGAGCATCGGCTCGATGGTGAAGGTCATCCCGGGCTTGATCACCTCGGTCGCCCGCTCGCTGTCGTAGTGCGGGATGATCAGGCCGGAGTGGAACGAGGTGTTGATCCCGTGGCCGGTGAAGTCGCGGACCACGCCGTAGTCGAAGCGCTTGGCGTAGGACTCGATCACCCGGCCGATGACGTTCACCTGGCGGCCCGGCTTGACCGCTTTGATCGCCCGGGCGAGTGACTCGCGGGTCCGCTCCACCAGCAGCCGGGACTCCTCGTCCACGTCGCCGCACAGGTAGGTCGCGTTGAGGTCGCCGTGCACCCCGTGGATGTACGCGGTGGCGTCGATGTTGACGATGTCGCCGTCCTGAAGCACCGTCGTGTCCGGGATCCCGTGGCAGATCACCTCGTTGACGGAGGTGCAGATCGACTTGGGGAAGCCCCGGTAGCCCAGGTCCGAGGGGTAGGCGCCGTGGTCGCACATGTACTCGTGGGCGACCACGTCCAGCGCGTCGGTGGTGACACCGGGCTCGATCAGCTTGGCGGCCTCCGCCATCGCCCGGGCCGCGATCCGGCCGGCGATCCGCATCTTCTCGATGGTCTCCGCGTCCTGGACCTCGGGCCCGGTGTACGGCGTCGGGGCCGGCCGTCCGACGTACTCGGGGCGCGCGATGTGCGCGGGGACCTTGCGGACGGGGGACACGGTGCCGGGTACCAGAGACATGTCCGCGAGTCTATCGGCCGCGCCCTCGCGGCCCCCGGCCGTGTGTGCGGGACTAGGTTGCGGGAATGATCGATCCGGCGCCGCGAGGCGACCGCACGACGAACGGGAGAGACCAGATGGCGCTGGGATTCGGCAACAAGCCCACCGGGAAGCCGGGGGAGTGGTTCTACTGCATCAAGCACAACAAGGTCGAGGAGGGCCCCGACTGCCCGGCCAAGGACCGGCTCGGCCCGTACGCCAGCCGGGAGGAGGCCGGCCACGCGCTGGAGACCGCCGCCGAGCGCAACCGCGAGTGGCGGGACGACCCGCGCTGGCGCGACGACGCCCCCGGCGACCGCGAGGGCTGAGCCCGGCGACCGCGAGGGCTGAGCCCGGCGACCGCGAGGGCCCGCAGGCCCGGCCCCCGGGCCCGGTGCGCGGCCGCCCGTCAGGCCGCCGGCACCGCGTCCTCGCGCCGGGCCGCCAGCTCCTCGTGCTCGGCGCGCACCGCGGCCGCGTGCTCGTCGGTGCGGTCGTCGTAGGCCAGCAGCCGCGGCAGCGCGGCCGCCAGCGCGACCACCCCGAGCACGCAGGCCGCGCCGCCCATCCAGATCGAGCCGCGCACCCCGACCAGCCCGGCCATCCCGCCGGCCCGGACCTGGCCGAGCTGCGGGCCGACCGAGTAGCTGAGCAGCTCCACCCCGGCCATCCGGCCGCGCACGGCGTCCGGGATGGACTGGTTCCACATGGTCGAGCGGGCGGTGCCGGAGATCTGGTCCGCGCCGCCGGCCACGGCCAGGCAGAGCAGCACCAGCCAGATGTTCGGGGCCAGCCCGGCCAGCACCATCGCCGCGCCCCAGCCGAGGGCGGCCAGCACCAGGATCCGGCCGTGCCGGTGGATGTGCGAGGTCCACCCGCTGGTCGCCGAGACGACCAGCGCGCCGACCGCGGTCGCTCCGTACATCAGGCCGAGCGCCCGGTCCGCGTGCAGCTCGGAGGCGAAGAACGGGTAGATCGCCACCGGGAAGGCGAACAGCATCGCGCAGGTGTCGATCACGTACGTGCCCAGCAGGTCCTTGCGGCTCCAGGCGTACCGCACGCCGGTGATCACGGCCCGCACGGAGGGCTTCTCGGCGCCGGTGGGCGGCGGCACCGCCCGCATCCGGGCCAGCAGGAGCAGCGAGACCACGAAGGTCAGCACGTCCAGCAGGAACGCGGTCTGCACCCCGGCGGTCGCGACCACGATGCCCGCCAGCGCCGGGCCGGCCACCGAACCGACGTTGCGGTACAGCGAGTTGAGTGCGAAGGCGGCGGTCAGCTGGTCGTGCGCGACGATCCGCGGGGTGAGCGAGTCGAGGGCCGGCCGCTGCAGGCCGTCCACGGCGGCGACCAGCGCGGCCACCAGGTAGATCGGCCACAGCAGCGGGTGCGGCAGCAGTGCGTTCAGCAGCAGCAGGCCGGTCAGCACCGCCAGCCCGGCCTCCGAGCAGAGCACCAGCTTGCGCCGGTCCAGCGCGTCCGCCAGCGCGCCGCCCCACAGGCCGAAGACGATCAGCGGCACCAGCTCGAAGGCGCCGACCAGGCCGACGGCGAACGAGGAACCGGTCAGCTCCTTGATCTGGAGCGGCACCGCGACGTAGGTGAGGAAGCTGCCGAACGAGGTGACGCACCCCGAGGTCCACAGCAGCCGGAAGTCCCGCGAGGAGCGCCACGGAGCGAGGTCGGGCAGCAGCTTCCGGGGCTTGCGGCCGGGCGGAGGAGCGGGCGGATGTGCGGGCGTGGAAGGGGCGGGGGAGGTCACAACCGGACATCATCGGCGCGCACCGGTACGGGGGCAAACGAATTACCGCGGGCCTCACCAGCGCGGCGCCGGACCGGCCGCGAGCAGCCCGGCCAGCCGCTCCAGGCGGCCGCGCCGGGGCCGTTCGCCGGCGGCCGCGCTGACCAGGTGCTGGACCAGCTCGAACGGCTCCGGGCCGGCGTCCGGCACGGCCAGGCTCCGGTGCGCCGTGGAGTCCCAGGCCGAAGCGCCGCCCGCCGGCGACGAGCCCCACGCCGTGCCGCCGTCCACCGCCAGCACCGCCGCGCCGCCGCGCCGGGCGTCCCGCACCCGCTCCAGCAACACCTCGTCCGCCGCCCCTTGCGTCACCACCAGCACGGTGGCCCCGCGCGCGCCCTGCGCCAGCCGTTCCAGCCCGTGCGACAGGTGCGCCGGCGCACCCGGCGCCGCGCCGCCGCGCCGCAGCAGCACCGGGGCCAGCCCGGCCGTCCCGGAGCGCTCGGCCTCCTCCGTCAGGTGCGCCGCCAGGTGCCACGGCTCGTACGCGGGGGTGCCCACCAGCAGCAGCCCGCGGGCGGAGCGCCTGGTCACCGCCCGGTGCAGCTCCGCGCCGAACTCCCGGGTGCACTCCAGCCACCCGGAGCCCGCCAGACTCGCGCGGAGTGCTGAAACTCTCAGTGCGTCCATGGCGCACAGCGTGGAGCAGGGCCCCCGGCTTTGGCAGGATCTTCGGCATGACGCACCCCGATTCAGTGAACGCACCGGCTGCCGCCGACCCGCCCGCGCAGCCCGAGGTATCCCAGCTGGTGGTCGGTGTCCTGGGCGGCACCGGGGACCAGGGCCGCGGCCTGGCCTACCGGCTGGCGCTGGCCGGCCAGCAGGTGGTGATCGGTTCCCGGACGGCCGAGCGGGCCGAGGCAGCCGCCGCCGACCTGGGCCCCGGCGTCCGCGGCGCGGACAACGCGACCTGCGCGCGCGAGAGCGACATCGTGATCGTCGCGGTGCCGTGGGAGGGGCACGCGGAGACCCTCACGGCGCTGCGCGCCGAGCTGGCCGGCAAGATCGTCGTCGACTGCGTCAACCCGCTGGGCTTCGACAAGCAGGGCGCCTACGCGCTCAAGCCGCAGGAGGGCAGCGCCGCCCAGCAGGCCGCCGCCCTGCTGCCGGAGTCCCGGGTCACCGCCGCCTTCCACCACCTGTCGGCGGTGCTGCTGCAGGACCGCGAGGTCGAGCGGATCGACACCGACGTGCTGGTGCTCGGCGACGAGCGCGCCGCCACCGATCTGGTGCAGGCCCTGGCCGAGCGGATCCCCGGGATGCGCGGGGTGTTCGCCGGCCGGCTGCGCAACGCCCACCAGGTGGAGGCGCTGGTGGCCAACCTGATCTCGGTCAACCGCCGCTACAAGGCGCACGCCGGCCTGCGGGTCACCGACATCTGACCCGGGCCGCCACGTGCCGCCACGTCACCCGGAGGGGCCCCTCGACCGGTCGAGGGGCCCCTTCGGGTGACAATGGATGGCGACCGTATCCGCCGCCGGCCCTTCCCAGGAGCTCACGCCATGCCCCGCAACGCCCTGCTCGCCTCGCTCGTCCTCGTGCTCGCCGTGACGGCGGCGGTGGTGTCCTTCGTGGAGGGCAACTGGTTCGGCGTGGTCTGGGTCCTGATGGCCGGCGTGGCCAGCAACATGGCCTGGTTCTACGTCCGCAAGGACCGGATCGAGCGCGCCCGGGCCGCCGAGCAGCAGGCCTGAGCGCCCGCGCCGCCCCGGCGCGACAAGACCCGCGACGGGATTCGGGACCGCACCCGGCTCACCGCCAGAAGCGGAACAGCCCGTCGCCCACCGCCGTGTACAGGTTGTCGACGCCGAACAGTCCCATCACCCACAGCGTCAGCTCGCTCAGCCACTGGCCGGCCTGGGTCTGCCAGATCACCACGAACAGCGCCAGCATCCCGTACGGCGCGAACGGCGCCACCGCGCTCCGGGTGCGGTACGAGAGCCACGGCTCGACGATCCCGTAGCCGTCCAGGCCCGGGATCGGCAGCAGGTTCAGGATCGCGGCGGTGATCTGCAGGTAGGCCAGGAACGCCAGCGCCGCCGGGAACGGCGAGACCGGCACCTCGAAGCCCTGCACCGAGCTGGTGAGCGCCGGGTCGTCGAACCAGCCGCCGCCGACCATCACCAGCAGCAGCACGCCCAGCACCAGGTTGACCAGCGGCCCGGCGGCCGAGATGAGGCTGTGCTTGAGCCGGCCCTGGATCCGGTGGCGCTCGATGAAGACCGCCCCGCCGGGCAGGCCGATCCCACCCATGATCACGAAGATCACCGGCAGCACGAAGCTGAGCAGCGCGTGCGCGTACTTGAACGGGTTGAGGGTGAGGTACCCCTTGGCCCCGATGGTGATGTCACCGCCGTGCAGCGCGGTGCGGGCGTGCGCGTACTCGTGCAGGCACAGCGAGACCATCCAGCCCGCGACCACGAACAGGAAGACCCCGAACCGGGAGTTGCCGTGACCGGTGGCCACCGCCCATCCGGACGTGCCCAGGATCGCGAGCAGCACCCAGAACACCGGGCTGATCCGGCTCTCCCCGCTGCGGCGGGCGGCGGTGGCGAAGGTCATGGCTACGGGCTCCGAGGGTCTGGCCGGGTACGGGCAGGGACGATCATGTCAGGCGCCCGCGGCCGGTGCCGCGGGTTCCCAGGTGAACGTACGGCACGGGCGGCCCGTTCCGGGAGATCGGGGCGGAGATCCCGAACGGCGTGCACCGCCGCGGTCGTCCACCACAATGGTGCCCGTGCACTACGGCATCCTCGGCACCACCACGGTCCACCACGACGACGGCAACCCGGTCCAGCTCGGCGGGGCGCGGCTGCGCGCACTGCTGGCCGCGCTGGTGCTGCGCCAGGGCCGGCCGGTCCCGGCCGAGCTGCTGGTGGACGAGGTCTGGGGCGCCGATCCGCCGCAGGACTCCGCCGCCGCCCTGCAGACCCTGGTCGGCCGGCTGCGCCGCACGGTCGGCCGGGCCGAGGTCGGCTCCGGCCCGGCGGGCTACTGGCTGACCGGCCCCAGCAGCGACCTCGGGGACTTCCAGCGGCTCGCCGACCACGGCCGGCGCGCGCTCGCCGAGGGCGACCACACCCGGGCCGCCGAGGACCTGCACGCCGCGCTCGCGCTGTGGCGCGGCCCCGCGCTCGCCGACCTGCCCGACCGCAGCGGCCCGGCCGCCCGGCTGGAGGCCCAGCACGACGAGGCCCGCCGGCACCGGATCACCGCCGACCTCGCGCTCGGCCGGGCCGCCCGGGTCGCCGCCGAGCTGGCCGAACTCTGCGGTCAGCGGCCGCTGGACGAGCAGCTCCAGGCGTTGCTGATCCGCGCCCTGCACGAGGACGGCCGCACCGCCGAGGCGCTCCAGCAGTACGAGGGCACCCGCCGCGCGCTCGCCGACCGGCTGGGCGCCGACCCGGGGCCGGTGCTCCGGGCGCTGCACCGGCAGCTGCTCGCCCCCGCGCCGCTGCCCGCGCCCGCGACCGTTCCCACCCCGGCCCCGCCGCCCGCCGAGGCCCCCGAGCGGGCCGGTGCGCCGCAGGACGGACCGGCCGGCCGCCGCCAGCGCCCCGGCGGGAACCTGCGTCCCCGGCTCACCAGCTTCGTCGGCCGCGACGGCGACCTGGCCGCGCTCGGCCGGGCCCTGGCCGCCGGCCGGCTGACCACCCTCACCGGCCCCGGCGGCTCCGGCAAGACCAGGCTCTCGGTCGAGGCGGGCCGGGCCGCGCAGGCCGAGGGCGGCTGGCCGGACGGCGTCTGGGTGGCCGAGCTGGCCCCGCTGGAGGACCCGGCGGCCGTGCCCGGCGCGGTGGTCTCCGCACTCGGCCTGCGCGAGACGGTGGTGCACACCGCCGGCGCCGTCACCGAGGTGATCGAGGGGCGCGAGGCCGATCCGGTGCGCCGGATCGTCGACCACTGCGGGCGCCGCCGGATGCTGCTGGTGCTGGACAACTGCGAGCACGTGATCCAGGCCGCCGCCGACCTCGCCGACCGGCTGCTCGCCGAGTGCCCGGGGCTGACCGTGTTGGCCACCAGTCGGGAGCCGCTCGGCGTCCCCGGCGAGCAGGTGCTGCCGGTCGAGCCGCTGCCGGCCGACGCCGCCCTGCGGCTGCTGGCCGAGCGCGGCGCCGCCGCCCGCCCCGGCTTCGACCCGGCCGAGGACGAGCGGGCCTGCGCCGAGATCTGCCGTCGCCTGGACGGCCTGCCGCTCGCCATCGAGCTGGCCGCCGCCCGGCTGCGCGGGCTCACGCCCCGGCAGATAGCCGACCGGCTGGACGGCCGGTTCGCCCTGCTCACGGCCGGCTCCCGGACCTTGCTGCCCCGCCAGCAGACCCTGCGCGCGGTGGTGGACTGGAGCTGGGACCTGCTCGGCAAGCGGGAGCGGGCCGTGCTGCGCCGGCTCGCGGTCTTCGCCGGCGGCTGCACCCTGGAGAGCGCCGAGCAGGTCCTCGCCGACGGCGCCGAGGTGCCCGCCGAGGAGGTCGCGGACCTGCTGCTCTCGCTGGTCGACAAGTCGCTGCTGGTGGCCGGCCTCGGCGAGCGCCCGCGGTACTGGCTGCTGGAGACCATCCACGAGTACGCCGTCGAGCGGCTGGCCGAGTCCGGCGAGGGCGCCGCGGTGGCCGCCCGGCACACCGCCTGCTACCGCGAGCTGGTGCGCACCGCCGACCTGCGCCTGCACGGCCCCGAGCAGCTGCACTGGCTGGCCGTGCTGGAGCGCGAGCAGGACAACGTCCGGGCCGCGCTGCGGCGGGCGGTGGACGCCGGCGACGAGCCGCAGGCGCTGGTGATCGCGCTCGGCATGAGCTGGTTCTGGTCGATGCGCGACTTCCACAAGGAGGCGAACGCCTGGTACGAGCTGATCTGCGAGCTCGGGCCGGACCCGTTCGCCCCGGACGCCCCGCCGCCGGTCCCGCTGGAGCTGGACCCGGTGGCCGCCGGGCTGCCGCTGGGGCCGGGCCACCTGGCCGAGGCCCGCCGCCAGGCCCACCTGTACCGGCTGGTCACCCGGTTCAGCGGGAACCTGGCGGAGTTCGGCGACCCGGAGGTGGTCGCCCTCGCGGAGCGGATCTTCGAGGTCTACACCCCCGACCTGCCGCAGTCCTTCCGGTTCCCGGCGCTGCTGCGGGTGTTCGCGGCCTTCGTGACCGGCGAGATGGACGGCGTGCGGCGGCAGCTGGACGACGCGGTGGCGGGGGTCCGCGAGCACGGCCGGCCGGCCGACCTGGCGATGGTCCTGCAGATCCGGGCCCGGCTGCTCAACGACTGGGTGGGCGGGCTGGACCAGGCCGTCCGGGACAGCGAGGAGTCGCTGGCGATCTCCCTCGAGCAGCAGGACGCCTGGGCGATGTCCGAGGCGTACTCCTCGAAGGCGGAGAACCTGGCCAAGCGCGGCGACTCGGCGGGTTCGGCCGAGGCCTACCGGCGGGCGATCGAGCTGGTGCTGGAGATCGGCGCCCCGCAGGAGGTGCCGCTGCTGCAGGCCCGGCTCGGCGAGGCGGTCTACGAGCTCGACCAGGTGGAGGGCGAGCGGCTGATCCGCGAGGCCCTCCGGGGGATCGACGCCGGCGACGAGCCGCGCGACGGCGCGGTGCTCTACGGCCGGCTGCTGCTGTGCAACATCCTGGTGCAGCGCGGCGAGTACCAGGAGGCGATCGACCAGCTGGACCGGCTCGGCGAGCAGGTCCGGGACCAGGCCAGTTTCGGCCCGCTGGTGCCGGACGCCTTCGAGTCCATCGTGTCCTGCGTCCGCGGCTGGGTGACCGCGCGCGCCGGCGACGCGGCGGCCGGCCTCGCCCTGCTGACGGAGGGCCGGCGCGGCTTCACCGGGCTCGCCGGGCCCGGCACGGTCTTCGTCGAGCACATGACGGTGATGCTGCTGCTGCCGGCGGCCGGGATCCTGCACGCCTACGCCCGGCAGTTCGGGGACCTCGGGGTGGCCCACCGCGGCGCCGTGATGCTCGGTGCGCACCTGACGCTGCACGGCTCCCAGGGCTCGTACACCGAGCGGCTGGAGCGGGCCAGGGACGGCGAGGGCCTGGCGGAGCTGCTCGGCGCCGAGGCGTACCGGCGGGCACTGGAGGAGGGCGGCCGCCTCTCCCTCTCGGAGGCGACCGCCCTGCTCAACGATCCGGTGGCGGGCTGACGGCCCGGCCAGCGGCGGGCCGGTCGGGCCGTCGGTCCGTCACCGCCCGCCCGCTCAGGTGCGCTTGCGGAACCGGGCGACCGCCAGCGGCGCGGTCACGGCGGTGATCACCAGCGACCAGACCACCACGATGGTCACCGAGTGGGCCAGCGCGCCGCCGTTGATCAGGCCGCGGCAGGCGTCGGCCAGCGCCGACAGCGGGTTGTACTTGGTGAAGGTCTGGAGCCAGCCCGGCATGGTGGTGGTCGGCGCGAAGATCGAGCTGCCGAACTGCAGCGGCATGATCACCAGCATGCCCACGCCCTGGACGGCCTGCGCGCTGCGCAGCGACATGCCCAGCAGCATCGAGATCCACACGATCGACATCCCGAACAGCAGGGACAGGCCGATCGCCGCCAGCACCTCCAGGAAGCCGGTCCGGATCTCCAGCCCGAGCATCATCGAGAAGGCGATCAGGATGGTGAAGGAGAGCAGCGCCCGGCAGGTCTCCGCCGCGATCTTCGACATCAGCACCGCGGAGCGGCCGATCGGCAGGGTGCGGAAGCGGTCCATCACCCCGGTCTGGAAGTCGCTGTTGAGGCCGGTGCCCACCGACATCGCCAGGTTGAGGCCGGTGCTGCCGAGCAGGCCGGGGACCATGTACTGGATGTAGTCCTGCTGGCTGCCGGAGACTGCGCCGCCGAAGACGTAGACGAACAGCAGGGTGAAGATGATCGGGATCAGCAGGGCGTCCAGCATGGACTCCGGGTCGGCCTTGATCCGCATCAGGTTGCGCCGGGTCAGCGCGCCGACGTGGCGCAGGTTGGCCCGCAGGCCGATCCGGGAGTCGTCGAGGTGGCCGGGGGCCAGGGTCGCGGCGCTCATGCCACGGGCTCCTTCGTACGGGTCGGGACGGTGCCGGTGGCCGGCTTGCCGGTGATGGTCAGGAACACCTCGTCCAGGCTGGGGAGTTCGGTGTGGATGCCGGCGATGCCGAAGCCGCGGGTGCCGAGCACGCCGACCACGGCGGTGAGTTGCTCGTCGCCGGTGAGCGGCACCGAGAGCAGGCCGTTGTCGGCGGAGAAGGTGGCGGCGATGCCGGTCTCGTTCAGGCAGCGGGCCATCTCCGGCAGCTCGGCCGGGCGGACCGGGCGCACCTGCAGGGTCCGGCCGCCGACCTGGGTCTTCAGCTCCTCGATCCCGCCGTTGGCGATCACCCGGCCGCGGTCGATGACGGTCAGCTCGTGGGCGAGCTGCTCGGCCTCCTCCATGTACTGGGTGGTGAGCAGCACGGTCGAGCCCTCGCCGACCATCCGCTGCACCTCGTCCCAGACCTCGTTGCGGGTGCGCGGGTCGAGGCCGGTGGTGGGCTCGTCCAGGTAGAGCACCTTGGGCCGGCCGATCATGCTGGCGGCCAGGTCGAGCCGGCGGCGCATGCCGCCGGAGTAGGTCTTGGCGGGGCGCTTGGCGGCCTCGGTGAGCGAGAAGCGCTCCAGCAGCTCGGCGGCGCGGGCCTTGGCCTCCTTGCCGGAGAGGTCGAGCAGCCGGCCGATCAGGTAGAGGTTCTCGTAGCCGGAGAGCAGCTCGTCGACCGAGGCGTACTGCCCGGTGAGGCCGATGGTCCGGCGCAGCTGCTTGGGCTGGCTCAGCACGTCGTAGCCGCCGACGAAGGCGGTGCCGGCATCCGGCTTGATCAGCGTGGAGAGCACCCGCACCAGGGTGGTCTTGCCGGCGCCGTTCGGGCCGAGCAGCCCGAGCACGGTGCCTTCGCGGACGGTGAGGTCGACGCCGTCGAGCGCCTTGGTCTCACCGTAGTGCTTGACGATGCCGCGGACCTCGACGGCGTTTGCGGCGGAGCCCCGGTCGTTCGGGGCGGTGGCGATTCCTGTCATGCCATCAGGCTGCCCGGTCGTCCTGTCAGCCCGCTGTCACCTCGCTGTCGCGGCTGTCGGGCGGCTGACGGGCCCCTGTCGGGCGTTCCTGCGGCCGCCGCCGGCCGGGGCGTGGCACCCCGGCCGGCGGCGGGAGGGCGGCTCAGCTGAAGCTGTGCTCCGCCGCCGGGAAGCTGCCGTCGGCCACGTCGGCGGCGAAGGCGCGGGCGGCCCCGCCGAGGACGGACCGCAGGTCGGCGTACTGCTTGACGAACTTCGGCACCCGCCCGGCGGTCATGCCGGCCATGTCGGTCCAGACCAGCACCTGGGCGTCCGTCCCGGCGCCGGCGCCGATGCCGACGGTCGGGACGGAGAGCTGCTCGGTGACCTGGGCGGCGAGCTCGGCCGGGACGGCCTCCAGCACCACCGAGAAGGCGCCGGCCTGCTGGACGGCCTTGGCGTCGCGCAGCAGCTGGTGCGCCGCCTCGTCGCCGCGGCCCTGGACGGGGTAGCCGCCGAGGGCGTGCACCGACTGCGGGGTGAGGCCGATGTGGGCCATCACCGGGATGCCGGCCTCGACCAGCAGCTCGATCGAGCGGGCGCTGCGCTCGCCGCCCTCCAGCTTCACCGCGCCGACCCCGGCCTCCTTCATCAGCCGGGCGGCGTTGTGCATGGCCTGCGCGGGGGACTCCTGGTACGAGCCGAACGGCATGTCGCCGACGACCATCGCCCGCTTGGTGCCGCGCACCACGGCGGCGGACAGCATCACCATCTGGTCCATGGTGACCGGGACGGTGGTCTCGTAGCCGAGGTGGCAGTTGCCGGCCGAGTCGCCGACCAGCAGCACCGGGATGCCGGCCTCGTCGAAGACCCCGGCGGTGAGCGCGTCGTACGCGGTCAGCATCGACCAGCGCTCGCCGCGCTGCTTGGCGGCGGCGAGGTCGCGGACGGTCACCCGGCGGTTGGTGACACCGCCGTAGAGGGTGGCGCCCTGGGCGGCGGCGGCCTGCTGGGCGGGGGCCTGCGGCTGGGCAGGCGAGAGCGGAGAAGCGTTCATGGAACAGGCTCCTGAAGGGTTGTCGTCTCGTGGCGCCGTGCGGCGTCCCCGGATCTGCTCCCATGCTTGCACGCCGCGGGCCGGGCGCAAAGACCGTGCGCGCAACCGCGGCGGGCGGCCGTGGCGGAGGTCTTTGCCCGAAGTTTACGATACGGGCCCGTCTCGTATCGAAAAAAGGGCTACCCTGGCGCTGAGGGGTTACGAGACGAACCCGGCTCGTAAGTCCGGACATCCTCGGACGGACAGGGAAGACGCACCATGACCACCACCGCCACGGCACCACGGGTGCCCGAAGCCATCCACCGCCGCCGATGGGCGATCCTGGGCACGCTGGTGCTCGCCCTGCTCGTCGTCGTGCTCGACACCTCGATCCTCAACGTCGCGATGAAGACCATCGCCACCCCCGCCCCGACCGGCCTGGGCGCCACCCAGAGCGACCTGGAGTGGGCGATCAACTCCTACACTCTGGTCTTCGCCGGTCTGCTGTTCACCGCGGGCCTGCTCGGCGACCGGCTCGGCCGCAAGTGGACGCTGCTCGGCGGCATGCTGGTCTTCGGCCTCGGCTCGCTGCTCTCCGCCTTCGCCGACTCGCCCGGCCAGCTGATCGCCTTCCGGGCCGTGATGGGTCTCGGCGGCGCCTTCGTGATGCCCGCCACGCTGGCCATCATCATGAACGTCTTCGAGCGGCACGAGCAGCCCAAGGCGATCGGCATCTGGGCCGGCGCGGTCGGCCTTGCCATCGCCATCGGCCCGATCACCGGCGGCCTGCTGATCGAGCACTTCTGGTGGGGCTCGGTCTTCCTGGTCAACGTCCCGATCGTGGCCCTCGCCCTGCTCGCGATGGGCCTGCTGGTCCCCAACTCCAAGGACCCGAACCCGGGCCGGCTCGACCCGGTCGGCGTGCTGCTCTCGATCATCGGCCTGGTCGCGCTGATCTACGGCATCATCAAGGGCGGCGAGCTGGCCGACTTCACCGACCCCGGCGCCTGGGGCCCGATCCTGGTCGGCCTGGTCGCGCTGGCCGCCTTCGTCCTGTTCGAGAAGCGCACCAGCCACCCCGCGCTGGACATCACCTGGTTCCGCAACAAGGTGTTCTCCGCCTCGGTCGTGGTGATCGGCGTGATCTTCTTCGCGCTGATGGGCGTCTCCTTCTTCGGCGTCTTCTACACCCAGAGCGTGCGCGGCTACAGCGCGCTCCAGGCCGGCCTGCTGATGCTCCCGCTGGCCGGCGCCCAGATGATCTTCGCGCCGCGGGCCCGGCTGATGGTCGACCGCTTCGGCGTGCGCGCCACCTGCGCGGCCGGCATGGCGCTGGTCTCGGTCGGCCTGTTCGGCTACGTCGGCCTCGGCGTCACCACCCCGATCTGGGTGCTGATCGTGCTCGGCTTCGTGATGGGCACCGGCATGGCCCACGTGATGCCCCCGGTCACCGTCGCGATCATGGGTTCGCTGCCGCGCGAGAAGGCCGGCGCCGGCTCCGCGCTCAACAACACCTTCCGCCAGGTCGGCGGCTCGCTCGGGGTCGCCATCCTCGGCGCGGTGCTCTCCACCGTCTACCGGGACGGCATGAGCGACCGCCTGGCCGCACTGCCGCCGGCGCTGCGGGACAAGGCCGGCGAGTCGCTGGAGGCCACCGTCGCCATCGCCGACGGCACCCACAACCCCGGCCTGATCGCCCCGGCCCAGGACGCCTTCGTGCACGCCATGCACGTGGTCGCCGGACTCTCCGGCGGCATCACCGCGGTCGGCGTGCTGATCGCGCTCCTGCTGCTGCCCGGCCGGCTGCCCGCCGCCCCGGCCGGCCCGGGCGCACCCGCCGGCCCCGCCGGCGCCGAGCGCACCGGTACCGAGCAGCGTCCCGCCAAGGTGTGATCACCGGCCATGGACAATAGCGGCATGCAGACCGACACCCCGCCCGCCCGCCGCGCCGCCGCGCCCGGCCCCGCCCCGGAGCCCTGCGCCCCGCGGCGGGGCCGGCCCCGCAGCGAGGCCGCCGAGCTGGCCATCTACACCGCCGTCGAGGCGCTGATGGAGGACGGCGTCGGCCTCACCGACCTGTCCATCGAGCGGATCGCGGCCGCCGCCGGCGTCGGCAAGGCCACCATCTACCGGCGCTGGCCCAACCTGGAGGCCCTGCTGGTCGACGTGGTCGCCCGGCTGGAGGCCCCGCCGCCGCAGCTGTGCGGCGGGACGGTCCAGGACGAGCTGATCGGCATGGTCGAGTACATGCGCCAGCGCGGGCTGGCCAAGCGCTCCCGCTGGGTGCTCAAGTCCGCCCTCGGCCAGCTGCACGACTGGCCCGAACTGCGCGCCGTCTACCAGGAGCGGGTGGTCAAGCCCCGCCGCGAGCTGATGCGCACCATCGTCCGGCGCGGCATCGCCGAGGGGGTCCTGCGCGCCGACCTCGACCTCGAACTGGTCTGCGAGGTGCTGATGGGGCCGGTCCTGCTGCGTACGATCCTGTGGGACGACGCCCCGCTGGACGACCCCGACCTGGGCCGCAAGATGGTCGACGCGATCCTGAACGGGGTCGGCGCCACCCCGCCCGGTGGGCAATCTCACTGATCGGGGCGTGCCGCAACCCCGCCGCCGGGAGCCGGCGTCTGTCCCGTCATAGGCTGACCCGAGAATGCGACGAAAGCGGGTCGGCCGGACGGATCGGACCAGCGCGGAGGAGTGGGGCATGGTGCAGGCGGACAGTCCGGCGGCGGCCGAGGGGAGCGGGCAGCCGGAGTCCGAGGGCACCGGCACCGCGACCGGCCGCCCGGAGCCGGACGGCGCCGGGCGCCCCCGCACCCTGCGCGACCGCCTGGAGCCGTGGCTGGACCGGCGGCGCGGCTGGGTCACCGCCGCCCTCGCCGTGCTGACCGCGCTGCTGCTCGGCTTCCACGCCGAGATCCCCAACGCCGTCGGCAACCTGGGCAGCCTGCTGGAGACCTTCCTGCCCTGGCTCGGCCTGGCCGTCCCGGTCCTGCTGGCGCTCGCCCTGTGGCGCCGCTCGGCCGTCGCGCTGGTCGCGGTGCTGCTCCCCGCGGTGGTCTGGCTGAACCTCTTCGGCGGCCTGCTCACCGACAAGAGCACCGGCAAGGGCGACTTCACCGTGCTCACCCACAACGTGGCCGCCGCCAACGACGACCCGGCCGGCACCCTGCGGCTGCTGAACTCCTCCGGGGCGCAGATCGTCGCCCTGGAGGAGCTGGCCTCCGGCGCGGTGCCGACCTACACCAAGGGCCTGGCTGCCACGTACCCGTACCACGTGGTCGAGGGCACGGTCGGACTGTGGTCCAGCTACCCGATCGACGGGGTCTCGGTGGTGGACATCCGGATCGGCTGGACCAGGGCGTTCCGGGCCGAGGTGACCACCCCCAAGGGCCCGCTCGCGGTGTACGTGGCCCACCTGCCGTCCGTCCGGGTGAAGTTCGACGGCGGCTTCACGGCCGAGCAGCGGGACGTCAGCGCGCAGGCGCTCGGCAACGCGATCCAGGCCGAGCCGCTGCGCAGGGTGCTGCTGATGGGCGACCTCAACGGCACCATGAACGACCGCAGCCTGGCGCCGATCAGCTCGCAGATGCGCTCCGCGCACGGCGCGGCCGGCGACGGCTTCGGCTTCTCCTGGCCGGCGTCCTTCCCGATGGCCCGGATCGACCAGATCCTCAGCAAGGGCGGCCTCGTGCCCACCGACTCCCGGGTGCTGGGCGCCGACGGCAGCGACCACCGCGCGGTGGCGGCCGACTTCCGCTACTGAGGCGCGTGCCGGGTGCCCCCGCGCAGGGGGCACCCGGAGGTGCTCAGCCCGCGCTGAGGTTGATCGTCGCGCCGTCCGGCAGGTTGTGGACCTGCTGCGCGAGCGGGCCGCGGATCCGCATCGCGGTCACCGCGTCCCGGACGGCGAAGTTGTCGAACTCGTACCCGCCGCCGGCCACGAAGAACTGCAGCGGGACCAGCCGCTGGCCCGGCTCCAGCGGCCCGTTCTGCTGCTGGTAGGCGTACGCGAAGTTGGCGGCGGCGTTCACCGCCGGGTCCGCCAGCAGCCAGCGCGCCCAGTCCTCCAGGCTGGTGCCCAGCACGACGGTCTCGGCGGTCTCCGGGTCGAACGCCACGACCTCCTCGCCGCCCACCACGGCGAACTGGGTGCCGAAGATGTCCTGGCCGAAGCAGAACAGGTCGTCGGCCAGGCCGTCGTAGGTGTCCTTCCAGGCGTTCTCCTCGTTCCAGCTCAGCAGGTCGGGGCCGAGCCCCTCCTCGCCCACCCGGAACACCTGGACACCGGCGTCGAAGAGGAAGAACCCGTTCATCCGGGAGACCAGGGTGCCCAGCTCGGCCAGCGGGCCGCTGCCGATGCCGAAGTCCAGCTCGGCGGAGGGCCCCATCGGGCCGCGGGCCCGGCCGAGCAGCTGCTCCAGCGCGCTCTGGGTCATTTCCGGTCACTCCTCGCTTCGGGGCCGATCGGCCGGGTCAGGTAGTGCTCGCGCACCCGGTCGGTGACGACCAGCCGCAGCGCGGGCTGCAGGACCGGAGGGTCCGGAACCGCATCCCATTTCGCCGACGGCCACCACCGCTCGTGCGCGGCCAGCAGCATCCTCTCACCGCTCGCGATCTCGCCGCGGGTCGCGTACCAGCCCGCCAGCCAGGTGCACACGGCGACCTGTTGCGGGGCTTCGTCCGACTCGCGGGCCAGCCGGTCGGCTCTCGCGAAGTCGTTGCTCCACGCCAGTGCCTCCCAGAGCAGCCTCTTCTCGCGCGCGGTCAGACCGTGGTGGTCCCGATCGACGAACTGCGTGCCGGAGTGGCCGTCGAGCGGCTTCACCGGGCCGCCCCAGTCGCCCGGGTTGGGCAGCAGTTCCTCGACGCGGTGGTCGGCCAGCTGGTCGGCGACCCAGCGCAGCTCCGCGCCGAGGCGGCGGCCGTCCGGGACGGCGGCGGCCGCAGCGAGCAGCCGCGGCCGCGCGGGCACGCCGGCGTGGAGTTCGGCCGCCAGGAAGGCGGAACGGAACGGGACGCTCTGGTCGCACAGCTCGCCCCCGCGCGGGCCGTCCCGTTCGATGAGCATCGCCGTCAGGTCGGCCGCCTCCTCGAAGCGGTCCTGCCAGAACAGGATCTGGATCGCGGCCGCGGCCGCCTCCCAGACCGGGTTGCGGTTGCCGCCAGGGCGTTCGGCCAGTCCCAGCAGTTCGGGCAGCACCTCCAGGAAACGCCCCTGGCGCGCCTGCGAGACGAGCCGCTCGGCGACGTTCACGCGGAAACACTCCTCGTGGTCAACGTACTCGGATCCTTACCCTGGTCCCCGGATCGAGCCCGCTGAGCGCACTGCCCATGACCGACCCCGAGCCGCCGTTGTCCGGCCCGTCAATATATTTCACACTCGCCCCGGCGCCGCCCTCCTTGAACATCGCCGGCGGGTACTCGTCGCGTTCCTCGGGGGGCCGCGTCGGTATGCCGCGCAGTGAGTCCCTGCGGTTCTGCCTGGACCTCGTCCGCTCGATGGTGAGGACCGAAGGCTTGGGGGGTCCCTGGACCCAGTTGGCGCCGTTCCAGATCTGGCCGCGCTGGGCCTGCTCGATGTGGTCCGCCGACTCCGGGTACCTCGCCCGGTCGACGACGAGTTCGACGTCGTAGTCGCCCTGGACGCCGACGGCCGAGGCGAGCTTGGTCCGCGCGTCGTGCTGCGCCATCAAGCGGGCCTTCGCCCCCTCGCCGGTCTCGCCGCCGTTCTTGGCGATCTTCTCGGCGAGTTCGAGGATGTCCTTGGCGTGCTTCTCGTCCGCGTCCTTGAGGTTCTTCACCACCTGCTGGGCGCCGTTCCCGGCCTGTTCGTACATCTCGGAGACGGCCTTGGCCGCGTCCTTGCTGATGGTCCGGCCGACCCGCTGGGCGGCGTCCTCCAGTGCCTTGGCGATGGGGTGGCTCAACCGAACGACACCCCCGCCGTGGCGCCGGCGAAGGTGCTCGCGTGGCCGACCACGTCCTGGGCGTGCCGCTGGAGCTCGGCGGCGTGCGCGAGCATCCGGTCGGGGTCGACGCGGAAGCCCTCGCCGACGCCGCCGCCACCGGCGGACGCGCCGACCGCGGCCTGCACGCCCTTGAAGACCAGCCCGGTCAGCGCCCGGGTGACGGCCTCCTCCAGCGGGGCCACCGCCTGTTCCACCAGCATGCCGACCACCTGGTCCTCGGCCTGCTGGATGATCTCCTTGACGATCCGCCGCTGGACCTCCGCGAGCGCGGCCTCGGCCGCGGCGGAGGCGCCCAGGGTCACCACGGCGGTCGCTGCGGCGGCGGCCAACTCGGCGGCCATGATGCCGAGTTGGGTGATGACGGCGAGCTTCGCCGCCACGATCACGTCCGCCGCGATGTCCAGCGCGACGGCACTGGCGGTGCAGACCCGCACCAGGTCGTCCATGTGGTCGGTGGACATCCGGGCCCAGGTCTCGGCCAACTGCTGGTAGGAGGAGGCCTGGTAGGCGTCGGCCATGGCCCGGATGGTGCCGGTGGCCGCCTCGTGGGTGGTGTCGATGTTGGTGGCGAACCGCCGTACGTGCTCCGCGTACTCGCGCACGCTGTCCTCGTTCACCTGCGGCCAGTTGAGACCCAGCAGGTCCATCACCCAGACCAGTTCACCTGGTAGCTCGATCGCCAAGACGACCCCCCGTCGGCACACCCCGTGATACTCCATCACTGATGGAGTGATGGTAGTACGAATGCCGCGACCCCGACCCGGCCCGTGGTGGGCATCGGGGTCGGGGCCGGTGGTGACCTGGTGAAGAGCGGGCGGACGGGCGGTCAGCCGCGGCGCCAGCGGTTGGTGATGGGCAGCCGGCGGTCGCGTCCGAAGCCCTTGGCCGAGATCTTCGGGCCCGGCGGGTACTGCCGGCGCTTGTACTCGGCGGTGTCGACCAGGCGGACGATCCGGTCGACCACGGCCGCCTCGAAGCCGGCCGCCACGATCGCGTCCCGGCCCTGGTCGCCCTCGACGTACAGGTCGAGCACGGTGTCCAGCAGGTCGTACGCCGGGAGCGAGTCGGTGTCCTGCTGGCCCGGCCGCAGCTCGGCGGAGGGCGGCTTGGTGATCGTGTGCTCCGGGATCGGCGGCACCTCGCCGCGCCGCTCGGCCTCCTCGTTGCGCCAGCGGGCCAGCCGGGGGACCAGCGACTTGTAGACGTCCTTGATCGGCCCGTAGGCGCCGACCGAGTCGCCGTACAGCGTGGAGTAGCCCACCGCCAGCTCGCTCTTGTTGCCGGGCGCGAGCACCAGGTGCCCCTCCTGGTTGGAGATCGCCATCAGCAGGGTGCCGCGCAGCCGGGACTGCAGGTTCTCCTCGGCCAGGCCGGTCAGCGGGACCGACTCCAGGTAGGCGTCGAACATCGGCGCGATCGAGACCGTGCGGAACCGCAGTCCGGTGCGGTGCGCCAGCTCGGCGGCGTCGTCCCGGGAGTGCTGCGAGGAGTAGCGGCTGGGCATCGACACGCAGTGCACCTGCTCGGCGCCCACCGCGTCCACCGCGATCGCCGCGACCAGGGCGGAGTCGATCCCGCCGGAGAGGCCGATCAGCACCGAGCGGAAGCCGTTCTTGCGGACGTACGCCCGGGTGCCGGTGACCAGTGCCGCGTAGATCTCGGCCTCGTCGGACAGTCGGGGCGCGACCTCGGCGGCCACCGGGGTCCAGGGTGTCCGGGGCGGGCCGTCGGGGAGCTCGGTGCGGACCAGGCGCAGGCCGTCGGGGAGCGCCACCGGGGGGCCGTCACCGCCGGTGGCCGCCGCGGGCAGCTCCAGGTCGACCAGCAGCAGCCGCTCCTCGAACTGCGGGGCGCGCGCGAGCACCTCGCCCCGGGCGTCGACCACCAGCGAGTCACCGTCGAAGACCAGCTCGTCCTGGCCGCCGACCATGTTGAGGTACGCCACCGGGCAGCCGGCCTCGACGGCCCGGCGCCGCACCAGGGCGAGCCGGGCGTCGTCCTTGTTCCGCTCGTACGGGGAGCCGTTGAGCACCAGCAGCAGGCCGGCCCCGGCCTCGCGGGCGGCGGTGACCCGGCCGCCGTCCTGCCAGATGTCCTCGCAGATGGCCAGCGCGATGTCCACGCCGTTCAGCCGCAGCACCGAGAGCTGGTCGCCGGGTACGAAGTAGCGGTACTCGTCGAAGACGCCGTAGTTGGGCAGGTGGTGCTTGGCGAAACGGTTTACCACCGTGCCGCGGTGCAGGACCGCCGCGCAGTTCTGCGGCTCACCGGCCGGGCGGCCGAGCCGGGGGGTGGGGTGTTCCGAGCGGCCGAGGTAGCCGATCACCACCGGGAGCTCGCCGAGCCCCTCTGCGGCCAGCCGGGCGGCCAGCTCGACCAGGGCGGCCCGGGAGGCCTCCACGAACGAGTTGCGCAGGGCGAGGTCCTCGACGGGGTAACCCGTCAGGGCCATCTCGGGGAAGGCGGCGAGCTGGGCGCCGGCCTCGGCGGCCTGCCTGGTCCAGCGCACCACCTCCTCGCCGTTGTGGGCGAGGTCGCCGACCCAGGGGTCGGTCTGGCACAGGGCGAGACGGAGTTCGGGCATGCCTCGCAGCTTATCGTCTAACTGACGCTATGTCGCGGGTGGGGCCACCGCCGGCCGGTTGTGGCGGCGCTGCGCGGGGACGGTCGGCGGAACTCGGTGTCGGCATCCGGCCGGGGATCCGACATGATGGGACCAGTCGCCACGCTGGCCGGGTTCCGGGCGTAACACGGGCGTAAAGAGCAGAGGTGAGACTGTCCCCATGGGCAAGCAGCAGGAGTTCGTGCTCCGTACGCTCGAAGAGCGTGACATCCGTTTCGTCCGGCTGTGGTTCACCGACGTGCTCGGGTTCCTGAAGTCGGTCGCGGTCGCTCCGGCCGAGCTGGAGCAGGCCTTCGAGGAGGGCATCGGCTTCGACGGCTCGGCGATCGAGGGCTTCGCCCGGGTCTACGAGTCCGACATGATCGCCAAGCCGGATCCGACCACCTTCCAGATACTGCCGTGGCGCTCGGAGACCCCGGGCACCGCCCGGATGTTCTGCGACATCATGATGCCGGACGGCTCGCCGTCGTACGCCGACCCCCGGTTCGTGCTCAAGCGCACCCTGGAGAAGGCCTCGGCGCAGGGCTTCACCTTCTACACCCACCCGGAGATCGAGTTCTTCCTGCTGAAGAACCTCCCGGGCGACGGCACCGCGCCGATCCCGGCCGACCAGTCCGGCTACTTCGACCACACCCCGCGCGGCGTCGGCCACGACTTCCGCCGGCAGGCGATCACCATGCTGGAGTCGATGGGCATCTCGGTGGAGTTCTCCCACCACGAGGGCGCCCCCGGCCAGCAGGAGATCGACCTGCGGTACGCGGACGCGCTGTCCACGGCCGACAACATCATGACCTTCCGCCTGGTCATGAAGGAGGTGGCGCTGGAGCAGGGCGTGTACGCCAGCTTCATGCCCAAGCCGTTCTCCGACTTCCCCGGCTCCGGCATGCACACCCACCTCTCGCTGTTCGAGGGTGACCGCAACGCCTTCCACGAGTCCGGCGCGGAGTACCAGCTTTCCAAGGTCGGCCGCTCCTTCATCGCCGGCCTGCTGAAGTACGCCGCCGAGACGGCCGCCGTCACCAACCAGTGGGTCAACTCCTACAAGCGGATCTGGGGCGGCTCGCAGCGCACCGCGGGCGCCGGCGGCGAGGCCCCCTCGTACGTCTGCTGGGGCCACAACAACCGCTCGGCGCTGATCCGGGTCCCGATGTACAAGCCCGGCAAGCAGGGCTCCACCCGGGTCGAGGTCCGCTCGCTGGACACCGGCTGCAACCCCTACCTCGCCTACGCCGTCGTCCTCGCCTCCGGCCTCAAGGGCATCGAGGACGGCCTCGAACTCCCGCCGGGCGCCGACGACGACGTCTGGGCCCTCAGCGACGCCGAACGCCGGGCCCTCGGCATCCAGCCGATGCCGCAGAACCTGGGCGAGGCCATCGACCTGATGCAGCGCAGCGAACTGGTCGCCGAGACCCTGGGCGAGCACGTCTTCGACTTCTTCCTGCGCAACAAGCGCCAGGAGTGGGAGGAGTACCGCTCCGAGGTCACGCCGTTCGAGCTGCGGAAGAACCTCCAGGTGCTGTAACCGCCGGCCCTGACGCGACTGCGCCCCACCGGATTCGTCCGGTGGGGCGCAGTCGTGTTGCGGGGAGGGGCGTCCCCACCGGGCGGCCTTCGGCGGCGGGTGTCCCAACAGGGTCCGGCGGCCGGGAGAGGGGTCGACGCCTGGGTGGCGCCCGGTGGGGTGGTGGTGCCGGTCAGGACCGGCGGCTGCGGCGGATCCCGATCAGCGCGCCGCCGAGCACGAGCAGCCCGGCCGCGCCGAGCACCAGCGGGGTCTGGTCGGAGCCGGTGTGCGCCAGCTCGCCGCCCTTGCCGCCGTGCGAGGGGGCGTGCGGCGCGGCCATCGGGTGGTGGGTGGACGGCTGGTAGCTGTACGAGCTCTTCGCGGGCTTGGCCGGGTGGCTGGTGCTCGCGGACTTGGAGTCGCTGGAGGAGTGGACGTTGTTGATGTTGTTGACGTACTGCTTGTTCTCCTGCACCACGTTGACCACGACGTTCTGGTACTGGCCCTGCGCCTGACCCTGGGTCTGGTCCTGCTGCTGTTGCTGCTGCTGGTCCTGGTCCTGCGACTGGTCCTTGCCCGGCTTGGTCCCGTGGTCGTCGTGGGACGGCGGCTGGTGCTGCGGGGGCTGGTGGTGCGGCGGCTGGTCCATCGGGGGCTGGTGGGACGGGGGCTTGGTCCCGTGGTCGTGGTCGTGGGACGGGGGCTTGCTGCCGTGGTCCCCGTGGTCGCCGTGGTCACCATGGTCCCCGTGATCGCCATGGTCGCCGTGGCCCCCGTGCGTCGGCGGCTTGTCCCCGTGATCGCCGTGGTCCCCGTGATCCCCGTGGTCCCCGTGATCGCCGTGGCCCCCGTGCGTCGGCGGCTTGTCCCCGTGGTCCCCGTGGTCCCCGTGGTCCCCGTGGTCCCCGTGCGGGGGCTTCCCGCCGTGGTCGTCGTCCATGCAGTCCGGGTCCCACGCGTCGGCCGACTTCTGCGCGGCCTCCTCGGCGGCCTGCGGGGCGAGCTGGTCGCCGGTCGGCTCCTGTGACCAGGCCCCCCGGTCCTCGGCCTCCGTCGGGCCCATCGAGTCCATCGACTCCGCCGACTCGGGCGTGACGGCGGCCTCGGGCGCTTCCTCGGACCCGGTGGACCAGAGGGTGCCGGCCTCGACCGGACCGGCGCCGTCCATGGCGATCCGCAGGAGGTCGTCCAACCACGGGCCGCCCTGGTTCTCCATGGTGTCGACGGCCGCGGTGCGGTCGAAGCCGTCGGCGGCGAATGCGGTGCTGCTGCCCCCCAGGACGAGGGCGAATGAGGTCAGTCCGGAGAGGACCAGACCGGTGACGCGGGTGTGCATGACTCTCCCAGAT
This sequence comes from Kitasatospora sp. NPDC094015, assembly GCF_040304075.1. Taxonomy (NCBI): domain Bacteria; kingdom Bacillati; phylum Actinomycetota; class Actinomycetes; order Kitasatosporales; family Streptomycetaceae; genus Kitasatospora; species Kitasatospora sp. NPDC094015. The sequence goes on along the minus strand of NZ_JBEOUL010000002.1, from coordinate 290,140 downwards.
GATCGGTTAACCGGATCCTCTGTTTATGGCGTGGGTTACCTTCGGTGCGCGAACGACGCCGGTGAGTCACCGGTACGGGCGACCTCCGGTACCTCCCGATGGCCGAACGGGCCCGCCCGCCGCCGTTGGGCCGTCCGGCCGTGCGGGTGCGGGGCCTTCGGGCGCCCTGCGGCGCGCCGCCGCGTGTCGCATTGCGGACGAATCGGACCCGGGGTGGAGTGAGGGGCTTCGCGGAGGTGCGGCTGCGGTGGAGAGGACGCCCGTGGTGACGGAGGGTCGGCGACGGGGTGGGGCTGCGATGGCGGCGGTCCAGGCTACGGGGGAACTGCTGGTCACGCTCGGCGTGCTGCTCGCGCTGTTCGCGGCCTACTCGCTCTGGTGGACGGACGTGATCGCCGACGGCCGGGCGGACCGGGCCGGCGGCCAGCTGCGCAGGTCCTGGTCGGCCGGCCCGGTACCGCCGCCCGCCGAGGGCGCCCCGGCCGCCCCCCGGACGTACCAGGCGGGCGACGGGATCGGTTTCCTGCACGTGCCGGCGATGGGCGCCGGCTACCAGGTGCTGATCCGGATGGGAACCGACGACGACACCCTCGCCGAGGGCGTCGCCGGGGTGTACACGGATCCGTACGAGGCCGCGATGCCCTGGGACGAGGAGGGGAACTTCGCCCTGGCCGCGCACCGCGACGGGCACGGCGCGAAGTTCCACGACCTCGACCTGCTCGGGCCGGGCGACCCGGTGGTGGTGGAGACCAGGGACTCCTGGTACGTCTACCGGGTGGACGGCGTACTGCCGGAGACCTCCCGCTACGACACCGGGGTGATCGCCCCCGTGCCGACCGGCTCCCCGTACCACGCCCCGGGCCGCTACATCACGCTGACGACCTGTACGCCGGTGTACACCTCGCGCTACCGGATGGCGGTCTGGGGCAGCCTGGTGCGGGTGGACCCGGTCGACGCGGGCCGCACGCCGCCGCCCGAGCTGCGCTGAGCGCCCCGGCCGGAACTGTGCTCCATTGGGATGAACCGGTGCTCCCCTCGGGCGGCACCGGACACCCGGCGCGCGCCCGCCCGAGGCGGCGCCCCCGGGTGCTGGGATCGTAGGCTCATGGCTCCCGCGGCGCGCGGGGCCGACCGGCGCAGCGGAGGGGCGATGGCACTGGAGGAACGGGCCGGCAGTCGGATCAGCCGGCCGGAGATCCGCCTGGTCAGGCGCGGTTTCACCGACCCGGAACAGGCGGTGCGGCTGCTCGCCGAACCGGCCCTGCACGGCCTGGCCGCCGATCCGGTGCTGATCGACGCGCTCGGCGCCACCGCGGACCCGGACCTCGCGCTGCTCGGTCTCGCGCGGCTGCTGGAGGCCCTGGAGGAGGGCGAGCGCGCGACCCTGCGGGACACCCTCACCACCTCCAAGCCGCTGCGCGACCGGCTGCTCGGCGTGCTCGGCGCCTCCGCCGCGCTCGGCGACCACCTGGCCCGGCATCCCCGGGACTGGCACGCCCTGGAGACCTTCGAGCAGCGCGACATGCACCCGGGCCAGGCGGAGTTCCGGCGCCAGCTGGCCGACCGGGTCCGGGCGGTGGCGCCGGCCACCCGGCCGGACGCCCTGCGCGCGGCCTACCGCCGGTGCCTGCTGGCGATCGCCGCCCGCGACCTGAGCGGCACCACCGACCTGCCGCAGACCTCGGCCGAGCTGGCCGACCTGGCCGGGGCGACCCTGCAGACCGCGCTGGACATCGCCGCCGACGAGGACCAGGAGGCCGCCGCCGACTGCCGGCTGGCGGTGATCGGCCTGGGCAAGTGCGGCGGCCGGGAGCTCAACTACGTCTCGGACGTCGACGTGATCTTCGTGGCCGAGCCGCGCGAGGGCGTGGAGGAGCAGCGGGCCACCCGGGCCGCGACCCGGCTGGCGGCGCGCACCATGCGGCTGTGCTCGGACACCACCGGCGAGGGCACCATCTGGCCGGTCGACGCCAACCTGCGCCCCGAGGGCCGCAACGGCCCGCTGGTGCGGACGCTGGCCAGCCACCTCGCGTACTACCAGCGCTGGGCCAAGACCTGGGAGTTCCAGGCGTTGCTGAAGGCCCGCCCGGTGGCCGGCGACGCCGAGCTCGGGGCGGCGTACGTCGAGGCGACGGCGCCGCTGGTCTGGCAGGCGGCGGCGCGGGAGAACTTCGTCGCCGACGTCCAGCAGATGCGCCGCCGGGTGGTCGAGGCGATCCCCGCGACCGAGGTCGGCCGCCAGCTCAAGCTCGGCCCCGGCGGCCTGCGCGACGTGGAGTTCGCGGTCCAGCTGCTCCAGCTGGTGCACGGCCGCACCGATCCGGCCCTGCGCAGCGGCAACACGCTGGAGGCGCTGGCCGCGCTGAGCGCCGGCGGCTACGTCGGCCGCGCCGACGCCGCCTCGCTGGACGTCGCCTACCGCTTCCTGCGCTCGCTGGAGCACCGGATCCAGCTGCACCGGCTGCGCCGCACCCACCTGGTGCCGACCGACCCCGACGACCTGCGCCGGCTGGCCCGCTCGCTGTCGCCGCTGATCAACGGCGACACCCGGGCCGACCCGGTGACCGCGCTGGACCGGGAGTGGAAGCGGCACGCGGTCGAGGTGCGGCGGCTGCACGAGCGGCTGTTCTACCGCCCGTTGCTGGACGCGGTCGCGGAGCTGCCGGCCGGGGCGGCCGGGCTCGGCCACGCCGCGCTCACCGCCGAGGGCGCCAAGGCCCGGCTGGAGGCACTCGGCTACGCGGATCCGGCCGCGGCGCTGCGGCACCTGACCGCGCTCGCCTCGGGCGTCAGCCGCAAGGCCGCCATCCAGCGCACCCTGCTCCCGGTGATGCTGGGCTGGTTCGCCGACTCCGCCGACCCGGACGCCGGGCTGCTCAACTTCCGGCTGGTCTCCGACGCGCTCGGCCGCACCCCCTGGTACCTGCGGCTGCTGCGGGACGAGGGCGCCGCCGCCGAGCGGCTGGCCCGGGTGCTGTCGGCCGGCCGGCTCGCCCCCGACCTGCTGCTGCGGGCCCCGGAGGCGGTCGCCATGCTCGGCGACCCGCAGGGGCTGGTGCCGCGCGGCCGGGCCGCGCTGGAGCAGGAGATCCTGGCGGCGGTCGGCCGGGCCGGCAGTGCGGCGGCCGGGGTCGCGGCGGCCCGTGCGGTGCGCCGCCGGGAGCTGTTCCGGACCTCCGCCGCCGACCTGCTGGGCCGGTTCGACCCCGACCCGGCGCGCGCCCTCGACCTCGCCGGCGAGGCGCTCACCGCGCTCAACGCGGCCACCCTGCAGGGCGCGCTGCGGGCCTGCACCGCGGGCTGGGAGGCGGCCCACGGCGAGCTGCCGACCCGGATCGCGGTGATCGCGATGGGCCGCTTCGGCGGGAACGAGCTCGGCTACGGCTCCGACGCGGACGTGCTGCTGGTGCACGAACCGCTGCTCGGCATGCTGGACGAGGACGCCGCCCGGGCCGCCCACGCGGTCTGCCACGAGCTGCGCACCCTGCTCGCCGCACCCGCCACCGAACCCCCGCTGGTGGTCGACGCCGACCTGCGCCCGGAGGGCCGGCAGGGCCCGCTGGTGCGCAGCCTGGCCTCGTACGAGGCGTACTACCGGCGCTGGTCGCACGTCTGGGAGAGCCAGGCGCTGCTGCGCGCGGAGCCGGTGGCGGGCGACGCCGAGCTGGGGGAGCGGTTCCGGGCGCTGATCGATCCGCTGCGCTACCCGGGCGCCGGGGTGCCGGAGCGGGACCTGGTGGAGATCCGTCGGATCAAGGCCAGGATCGAGTCCGAACGGCTGCCGCGCGGGGCCGACCCGACCACCCACACCAAGATCGGGCGCGGCGGGCTCGCCGACGTGGAGTGGACGGTCCAGCTGCTCCAGCTCCAGCACGGGCACGCGGTGCCGGCGCTGCGCACCACCCGGACCAGGGCGGCGCTGGCGGCGGCCGCGGAGGCCGGGCTGATCGAGGCCGAGGACGCGGCGGTGCTGGACACCGCCTGGGTGCTGGCCTCCCGGGTGCGCGGCGCGGTGATGCTGGTGCGCGGCCGGGCCGGGGACTCCTTCCCGGGCGATCCGCGCGAGCTGTCCGGGGTGGCCCGCTACCTGGGTTACGGCGAGGGGCACAGCGGCGAGCTGGTGGACGACTACCGGCGCACCACCCGGCGGGCCCGCGCGGTCGTGGAGCGGCTGTTCTACGGTCCGTGACCAGGGCCCGTCCGGCCACCAGGAAGCCCGGAGCCCCGCCACGGCGAAGGCCCCGCCCGGACGGATCCGGGCGGGGCCTTCGGTGGCGGGGGAGGGTCAGCGCGGGCCGACGCCGACCGTGCTGCTCCACTGCTCGGGCACGGTGACCGGCTTCTCCTGCGGGCCGCCGGGGAGCCGGGGCAGCTGGTAGACCCAGACGTGGTAGACGGCCCGGGCGGCGACGAAGCCGACCGTCAGGCACAGGGCGCCGCCGACGGCGTCCATCCAGAAGTGGTTGGCGGTCGAGATGATCACGACCAGGGTGGCCGCCGGGTAGAGCAGGCCGAGCAGCCGGACCCAGAGCGGGCGGGCCAGGAAGAAGATGGTGAGCCCGCACCAGAGCGACCACCCGATGTGCATCGAGGGCATCGCCGCGTACTGGTTGGAGACGTGCGCGCCGGCGCCGGAGGCCATCGAGCCCCAGGTGTGGTGGGTGAGCACGGTGTCCACGAAGCCTCCGCCGGTCATCAGCCGGGGCGGGGCGAGCGGGAAGAAGTAGAAGCCGACCAGCGCGATGCCGGTGGTCACGAAGAGGACCGTGCGGGCCGCCGCGTAGCGGCCGGGGTGCCTGCGGTAGAGCCAGACCAGGACACCGATGGTGACGATGAAGTGCAGGGTGGCGTAGTAGTAGTTCATCCCCACCACCAGCCAGCCGACCGAGTCGACCGCGTGGTTCACCGAGCGCTCCAGGGCGATGCCGAGGGAGCGCTCGAAGTCCCATATCCAGGTCGCGTGCCGCTGGGCGATCGAGGCCTGCTCGGGCACCGCGTTGCGGACGAGGGAGTAGAGCCAGTAGCTGATGCCGATCAGCGCCAGTTCGAACCAGAGCCGCGGCCGGGCGGGCCGTCTGCGCTGCTCGCGGACCCGGCCGCGCAGGGCGGCGCGGGAGGACTGGGCGACCCGGGTGGCTCCGTCCGGCTGCCGGCCCGGTCGGGCGGCGCCAGGCACGGAACCACCGGTGGTCGCGTCGGCGCGGTCGGCGTCGGCTGCGTTGCTCTCGGTCGGTTCCCCCATGGACGAGAAGTCTGCCAGACGTCCCGTGGCCGCCTGCTCATCCTCTGGTCGGGGATTCTTCACCGACCGTCCCCCTACGGGGGTACGGGTAGAAGAGGTATAGGGACGCATATCGACCATTGTGGCTCGACGGTAACGGCCGGTCGAACGCGGGTGGTCGTTCTTGACCGGACCTTTGACCGGCGGTCCGGGTACGGCCGACCGGCCGTAGGGGTGCCGCAGGGCCGTGGTCCGGGTACGGAGGGGGCTGTGGCCCGCCGGGGGTCAGGTGTCCGGCGGGCGAACTCGACTCTGCTGCCTGCGCAACGGTTCGGTCAAGACCTTGCTTGCAACAATTTCAGCATCTTGCTGAAACATATTTCAGCGCGCTACGGTCCGGCCACTCATCGACGACGAGCCGCATCGAGGGAGAGCCAGCCGTGGCCGAAGTCCAGCCCCGCCCACCCCGGAGCACGACGCCCCACCGCACCCCCGGCCGAGCCGCAGTCCTGCTCGCCGCATCTCTGATCGCCGTCACGCTCGGCGCGGCCCCGGTGGCCGCCGCCGCCCCGCCCACCCCGCCGTCCGACGCCGCGCTGGCGGCCACGGCGGGCCGGCACGACCTCACCCGGGAGCAGTTCTACTTCGTCCTCCCGGACCGCTTCGCCAACGGTTCGAGCGCCAACGACACCGGCGGCGTCACCGGCGGGCGCCTGGACAACGGCCTCGACCCCACCGACAAGGGCTTCTACCACGGCGGCGACCTCCAGGGCCTGATCGACCGGCTCGACTACATCCAGGGCCTGGGCACCACCGCGATCTGGATGGCCCCGATCTTCAAGAACAAGCCGGTCCAGGGCACCGGCGCCGACGCCTCGGCCGGCTACCACGGCTACTGGATCACCGACTTCACCCAGGTCGACCCGCACTTCGGCACCAACGCCCAGCTCAAGGAGCTGATCGCGAAGGCGCACCGCAAGGGCATCAAGGTCTTCTTCGACGTCATCACCAACCACACCGCCGACGTCCTCGACAACCGCGAGCAGAGCCACGGCTACCGCTCCACCGGCGCCTACCCGACCCTGGACACCGACGGCAACCCGGTCGACGAGACCGCGCTCGCCGCGGCCGGCGCACCCTGGCCGAGAACCACCGCCGACTCCTTCCCGTACAGCCCGGTGCTGCGCACCAAGGCCGACGCGACCGCCAAGACCCCGTCCTGGCTGAACGACCCCGCGCTCTACCACAACCGCGGCGACTCGACCTTCGCCGGCGAGTCCGCCACCGAGGGCGACTTCTCCGGCCTCGACGACCTGGACACCCAGAACCCCAGGGTGGTCGAGGGCTTCAAGAAGGTCTACGAGCAGTGGGTCCGCGAGACCGGCGTCGACGGCTTCCGGATCGACACCGTCAAGCACGTCGACCTCGCGTTCTGGCAGCAGTGGGCGCCGGCGCTCAAGAAGTACGCCGCCGACCAGGGCGACAAGCGGTTCTTCATGTTCGGCGAGGTCTACTCCGGCGACCCGGCGATCACCTCCCCGTACGTCACCCGGGGCAAGCTCCAGGCCACCCTGGACTTCCCGTTCCAGGAGGCGGCCCGCTCCTACGTCTCGCAGAACGGCTCCGCCGAGGCGCTGGCCTCGGTCTACGGCCAGGACTACCGCTACACCACCGCCGACACCGACGCCTACGAGTTGCCGACCTTCCTCGGCAACCACGACATGGGCCGGATCGGCTCCTTCCTGCGCACCGACGACCCCGGCGCCGGCCCCGAGCAGCTGCTGCGCAAGGACCAGCTGGCGAACGAGCTCCAGTTCCTCACCCGCGGCCAGCCGGTCGTCTACTACGGCGACGAGCAGGGCTTCACCGGCGCCGGCGGCGACAAAGACGCCCGCCAGGACATGTTCGCCTCGAAGACCCCCTCCTACAACAGCGACCCGGTGATCGGCGGCGCCCCCGGGTCCGCCGACCGCTACGGCCGTACCGGACCCCTCTACCAGGGCATCTCCACCCTCGCCGGGCTGCGCCGGGACAACCCCGCGCTGGCCGACGGCGCCCAGATCGAGCGCTACGCCGCCGACGGCCCGGGGGTGTACGCGTTCTCCCGGATCGACGCGACCCAGCAGGTCGAGTACCTGGTGGCGGTCAACAACGCGGCCGAGCCGAAGACCGTCACGCTGGACACCTTCTCCGCCGGCATGGCCTTCGACCGGCTCTACCCCTCGGCCGGGCAGCGGCTCACCAGCGGCGCCGACCGGAAGGTCACCGTCACCGTGCCGGCGCTCTCCTCGGTGGTCCTCAAGGCCGCCGGGAAGCTCGCCCCGGTCACCGCCGCCCCCGCGATCACCCTGCACGCCCCCGCCGACGGGGCCACCGGCACCGTCACCGTCGGGGCCGCGGTGCCCGGCGGCGGCTTCGACCGGGTGAGCTTCGCCGCCCAGATCGGCTCCGGCCCCTGGCGCACCCTGGGCACCGCCGACAACGGCGACTACCGGGTCACCCAGGACCTGACCGGGACCGCCCCCGGCACCGTGGTCCGCTACAAGGCCGTGGTCCGCGACTCCAGCGGCCACCTGCGCTCCGCCACCGCGAGCTTCACCACCGGCACCCCGGCGCCCGCGCCGGTGCCCACGGCGTCCTCGCGCCCGTACGCGGTGGTCCACTACCAGCGCCGGGACGAGGACTACGACGGCTGGAACCTCTACGCCTGGGGCGACCTCGCCGACGGCGAGTCCACCCCCTGGCCGGCCGGCCACCCCTTCACCGGCCGGGACGCCTACGGGGCGTTCGCCTACGTGAAGCTGAAGAACGGCGCCGCCGACCTCGGCTTCCTGGTGGAGAAGGACGGCACCAAGGACGTCGACACCGACCGGCACATCGAGCTCGGCAGCACCGGGGAGATCTGGCTCAAGGAGGGCGACCCGACCGTCCGCACCAGCAACCCCGACCCGGTCACCCCCGTCCCGGCCGGCACCGCCGTGATCCACTACCACCGGGCCGACGGCACCTACACCGGCTGGGGCCTGCACGACTGGACCGGCGCGGCCACCCCCACCGACTGGGGCAACCCGCTGCCGCCCGCCCGCACCGACGCCTTCGGCGCCGTCTTCGAGGTGCCGCTCGCCCCCGGCGCCACCAGCCTCAGCTACATCCTGCACAACGGCAACGACAAGGACCTGCCCACCGACCAGTCGCTGGACCTCGCCACCACCGGCCGGGAGGTCTGGATCATCGGCGGCCAGGAGGGCCACCTGCTCCCGCAGGCCCCCGGCAGCAGCTCGCAGCTCGACCTCGGCTCCGCCCGCGCCCAGTGGATCGACGCCACCACGGTGGTGGTCCCGGCCGGGTACGGCGCCGGGGACACCGCCCTCGCCGGCGGCACCAGCGCCCAGCTGGTCTACGACCCCGAGGGCGGCATCAAGGCCGACAAGGGCGCGCTCACCCGGCCCGGCCACTGGATCCGGCTCACCCCGACCGCCGGCGGCCTGACCGCCGCCCAGCGGGCCAAGTACCCGCACCTGGCCGGCTACCGCGCCTTCACCGTCGACCCGCGCGACACCGGCCGGGTCACCGCCGCGCTGCGCAGCCAGCTGATCTTCACCGAGCACCTGCCGAACGGCGCCGTGCTCGCCGGCACCGGCGTGCAGATCCCCGGCGTGCTCGACGACCTGTACGCCGGCAAGGCCGCCGCCGCCCGGCTCGGCCCGGTCTACACCGCCCGCCCGGGCCAGGACTGGCTGCGCCGCGACCGCCGGACGGTCACCCTCTCGCTCTGGGCGCCGACCGCCACCGAGGTGTCCGTCCAGCTCTTCGACCGGGCCACCGGCGGCACCCCGCGCACGGTGCCGCTGCGCCGTGACGAGGCCAGCGGGGTCTGGTCGCTGACCCGGGACTCCGGCGAACTCGACGGCCGCTACTACCTGTTCCAGGTCAAGGTGTGGGCGCCCGGCGTCCAGCAGGTGGTCACCAACACCGTCACCGACCCCTACTCGGTGGCCCTGTCGGCGGACTCCCGGCGCAGCCTGGTCACCGACCTCGCCGACCGGGCCAACAAGCCGAAGGGCTGGGACGAGCACCGCACCCCGCCCGCCGTCCCGGCCGTCCGGCAGCAGATCCAGGAGCTGCACGTCCGCGACTTCTCGGTGGCCGACAGCACGGTGCCTGCCCCCGAGCGCGGTACCTACCTGGCCTTCACCGAGTCGCAGTCGGCCGGTATGAAGCACCTGCGCGAGCTGGCCGCCGCCGGCGTCACCACCATCCACCTGCTGCCCACCTTCGACATCGCCACCATCCGGGAGAACCGGGCCGAGCAGCAGCTGCCGGCCTGCGACCTGGCCGCGCTGCCGGCCGACGGCGAGAAGCAGCAGGAGTGCGTGGCGGCCGTCCAGGCCGGCGACGCCTACAACTGGGGCTACGACCCGCTGCACTACACGGTGCCCGAGGGCTCGTACGCCACCGATCCGACCGGCACCGCGCGCACGGTGCAGTTCCGCGCGATGGTGCAGGCGATGCACGAGGCAGGCCTGCGGGTGGTGCTGGACGTGGTCTACAACCACACCGCCGCGGCCGGGCAGGCCGAGCACTCGGTGCTCGACAAGGTGGTGCCCGGGTACTACCAGCGGCTCGGCGACAGCGGCCAGGTGACCACCGACAGCTGCTGCGCCGACACCGCGCCCGAACACGCCATGATGAACAAGCTGGTGGTCGACTCGGTGGTGACCTGGGCCCGGCAGTACCGGGTGGACGGCTTCCGCTTCGACCTGATGGGGCTCGACCCGAAGTCGACGATGCTGGACGTGCGTTCCGCGCTGTCCACGCTGACCGCGCAGCGGGACGGGGTCGAGGGCAAGGACGTCTTCCTGTACGGGGAGGGCTGGAACTTCGGCACCGTCGCCGACGACGCCCGGTTCGTCCAGGCCACCCAGGCGAACATGGCGGGCACCGGGATCGCCACCTTCAACGACCGGATCCGCGACGCCGCGCGCGGCGGCAACTTCCAGCTCACCTCCGCCCCGCAACAGGGCTTCGCCTCCGGCCTGTTCACCGACCCGAACGGCTCGGCCGACAACGGCACCCCCGAGCAGCAGAAGGCCCGGCTGCTGCACCAGATGGACCAGATCAAGGTCGCACTGGCCGGCAATCTGGCCGGATTCGGCTTCACCGACAGCAGCGGCAAGGCCGTCACCGGTGCGGGCGTCGACTACAACGGCGCCCCGACGGGCTACGCGGCCGCGCCCGGCGAGGCGGTCGAGTACCTGGACGCGCACGACAACGCCGACCTGTTCGACGCGCTCGCGTACAAGCTGCCGCCGGCCACCGCGCCGGCCGACCGGGCCCGGATGCAGGCGCTCGGGCTGTCGCTGACCGCGCTCGCCCAGGGGCCGGGCTTCGCCCAGGCCGGCAGCGACCTGCTGCGTTCCAAGTCGCTGGACGCCAACTCCTACGACTCGGGCGACTGGTTCAACGCGATCCACTGGGACTGCCGGCAGGGCAACGGCTGGGGCCGGGGCGTGCCGATGGCCGCCGACAACCAGGCGATGTGGCCGGTCGCCAAGTCGCTGCTGGCCGATCCCCGGCTGACCGTCGGCTGCAACGAGACCGGCGCGAGCAGCGCGATCTACCAGCAGTTCCTGCGGATCCGGCAGGCCTCGCCGCTGTTCGCCCTGAGCAGCGCCGCCGAGGTGCAGCGCCGGCTGTCCTTCCCGCTGTCCGGCGGTGCGGGGGAGACCCCGGGGGTGATCACCATGCACCTGGACGGCACCGGGCTGGCCGGCGCCGAGAAGGGCCTGACCGTGGTCTTCAACGCCACCCCGACCACCCAGCGGCAGACCGTGGCCGTGCTGGCGGGCACCGCCCAGAGCCTGCACCGGGTGCAGGCGCAGGGCGCCGATCCGGTGGTCAAGCAGGCCGGGTTCGATCCGGCCACCGGCGCCTTCACGGTGCCGGCCCGGTCCGTGGCGGTGTTCGTGCAGAACTGACCGAGATCCCTTGCGCCACAGGGGCCCCGCCACCGCGGGGCCCCTGTGGCGTACGGGGGTCTCGGGGGCGCCGGTGGCCGAAAAAGGCCGCTCCAGGCTTGAAGAGTCTGACATGTACGGGCCCTTGCGATCTTCCGGAACCGACCGTCCGTTCGGCCGGTCTACGCGCGCAGTGCGGCGGCTAGCTCCATCGCTGCCGAAGCGCAACGACATCCATGCCCAGGAAGCCGCGACCGTGGCACCGCTCCGGCTTTGCGGTGCCATTGGCAGTAATTGGCCAATCAGTGGCATGCATCTGTCATTCATGGTCCGTTTGCTGCCACGATTCCCCCGGCTGCAGACGAGTGGGGCCCCACCCCCCGGTGCAGCCGATCCAGCGCAGGTTCAGCGCTACCGCACTTCGCTCCGCTCCTGATCGCACCGCACCCACGCCGCGCACCAGCGGCAGGGCCCCCGCTGCGCCGCAACCCCGCGGCCAGGTTCTCTCCACCGGACGTGACCCCGCGCCGGTCGGAAAAGGAGTCTGCATGCCCCGCTACACCCATGCCCGGACGAGTCTGGCCGCCCTCGCCGCCACCACCGCGCTGCTGGTGACCGGCTTCCCGGTCGTCGCCGCGCAGGCCGCTCCGGCCGCTCCCGCCCCGGTCTCGGCGGCCGGTCACGCCTCCGCGCTCGCCGCCGCCGGCCAGCAGAGCGCCGCGCTGGCGCAGACCCTCGGCCTCGGCAGCCAGGAGAAGCTGGTCGTCAAGGACGCCTTCAAGGACGCCGACGGGACCCAGCACTTCCGCTACGAGCGCACCTACGCCGGACTCCCGGTGCTCGGCGGTGACCTGGTGGTGCACCAGACCGCCGGCGGCGTCGTGAAGGGTGTCGACAAGGCCACCCAGGCCTCGCTGACCGGTGTCAGCACCACCCCGGCCCTGGCCGCCCCGAAGGCGCAGGCCACCGCGCTCGCCGCCGAGGCCGGCTCCAGCCTGGAGGCCGCCCCGCGCCTGGTCGTCTGGGCCGCCGACGGCAACCCGCGGCTCGCCTGGGAGACCGTGGTGTCCGGCAAGGAGGCCGACGGCACCCCGAGCAAGCTGCACGTGGTCACCGACTCCAGCACCGGCGCGGTGATCCACTCGTTCGAGGGCATCCAGACCGGCACCGGCCAGGGCGTCTTCGTCGGCAACGTCACCATCGGCACCACGCTGTCGGGTTCGACGTACCAGATGAAGGACACCACCCGCGGTGGGATGTACACCACCAACATGAACAACGGGACGTCCGGCAACGGCACCCTGTTCACCAAGTCCACCGACGCCTGGGGCAACGGCCAGGCGAGCAACAAGGAGTCCGCGGCCGTCGACGCCCACTACGGCGTCGCGATGACCTGGGACTACTACAAGAACACCTTCGGCCGCAACGGCATCCGCAACGACGGTGTCGGCGCCTACAGCCGCGTCCACTACGACAACGGCTACGTCAACGCGTTCTGGGACGACTCCTGCTTCTGCATGACCTACGGCGACGGCGCGAACAACACCGCCCCGCTCACCGAACTCGACGTGGCCGGCCACGAGATGAGCCACGGCGTCACCGCCGCCACGGCCAACCTCAACTACTCGGGCGAGTCCGGCGGCCTCAACGAGGCCACCTCGGACATCTTCGGCTCGATGGTGGAGTTCTACGCCAACATCCCGTCCGACAACCCGGACTACCTGATCGGCGAGCTCATCAACATCAACGGGGACGGCACGCCGCTCCGTTACATGGACAAGCCGTCCAAGGACGGGGCCTCCGCCGACTACTGGTCCTCCACCGTCGGCAACAAGGACGTCCACTACTCGTCCGGCGTCGCCAACCACTTCTTCTACCTGCTGGCCGAGGGCAGCGGCGCGAAGGTGATCAACGGCGTCAGCTACAACAGCCCCACCTCCAACGGCTCCACCCTCACCGGCATCGGCCGGGACAAGGCCGCCGCGATCTGGTACCGCGCGCTGACCACCTACATGACCTCCACCACCAACTACGCGGCCGCGCGCACCGCGACCATCAACGCCGCCAACGACCTGTACGGCGCGAGCAGCGCCGAGGCCGCCGCGGTCGCCAACACCTGGGCCGGCGTCAACGTCGGTTCCGTGGTCAGCAACTCGCCGGTGGTGGCCAACCCCGGCAACCAGACCACCCAGGTCAACACCGCGGTCAACCTGCAGATCTCGGCCACCGGTGGCACCGGCGCGCTGACCTACTCGGCCACCGGCCTGCCGGCCGGCCTGTCGATCAACGCCTCCACCGGCAAGATCACCGGCACGGTGACCACCGCGGGCACCTCCAGCGTGGTCGTGACCGCCAAGGACACCGCCAACAAGACCGGCACCACCAGCTTCACCTGGACGGTCAACAGCACCGGCGGCGGCTGCACCTCGACCCAGCTGCTCGGCAACGCGGGCTTCGAGACCGGCTCCGCCGCGCCGTGGACCACCACCTCCGGCGTGGTCGACAGCAGCTCCTCCCAGGCCGCCCACTCCGGCTCCTGGAAGGCCTGGCTGAACGGCTACGGCTCCACCCACACGGACTCCGCCGCCCAGACGGTGACCATCCCGGCGGGCTGCCACGCCACCCTCAGCTACTGGCTGCACATCGACACCGCGGAGACCACCACCACCACCGCGTACGACAAGCTGACCGTGACGGTCAACGGCACCACCGTGGCCTCGTACTCGAACCTCAACAAGGCCACCGGCTACGCCCAGAAGACCGTCGACCTGTCGGCCTACGCCGGTCAGACGGTGACCCTGAAGTTCAACGGCGTCGAGGACTCCTCGCTGCAGACGAGCTTCGTGATCGACGACACCGCGATCCAGACCAGCTGACACCGGCTCGGTGAAGAAGGGCCCGGCAGCCACGGCTGCCGGGCCCTTCGGCGGTACGATCGCGTCGTCCCGGACCGCGCCGGCCTTCGCGGCCCGCGCCGCCGCAGCCACGCACCCCGGACCCCGGACGGAACCCCGCGCCATGAAGCTGATCACCGCCGTCGTCAAGCCGTTCAAGCTGGACGAGGTCAAGACCGCGTTGCAGGAGCTCGGGGTGCACGGACTGACCGTCACCGAGGCCAGCGGGTACGGCCGCCAGCACGGGCACACCGAGGTCTACCGGGGTGCCGAGTACCGGATCGACCTGGTGCCCAAGGCGCGGCTGGAGGTGGTGGTGGAGGACGCCGACGCCGAGGCGGTGATGGCGGCGATCGTGGCCGCCGCCCGGACCGGGAAGATCGGTGACGGCAAGGTGTGGTCCGTCCCGGTGGAGGGGATCGTCCGGGTCCGCACCGGGGAGCGCGGGCCCGACGCGGTCTGACGCGCTCCGACGGCGGGTCCGCACCCGCCGCTGCTGTTCCGGCACCGTGTCGACCTTCCGGTGCCGCCGCGGCCACCGCCCGCCCCCGCTGGGGGAGCGGCCGGTGGCGCCGCCGTGCCCGGCGGCCGGGCCGAACCGTTGCCGCGCACGCCCTTGACGCGCCCACGACGCGGCCATATGTTTCCAGCGCACTGCAAGTTTCCTGAAAGTTTCAATGAGCTTTCAGCGGGCTTTCACGCCGGGTCGCGCCCCACCTTCCGCACCCGTCGGCTCCGCCGTGCCACCTCACCGCCCCCGCCGTACCCGCCCGTGCACCTGCGTCCACGGGCCGAACCAGGCCGCCCACCCGCCCCCTGGAGACATCGTGGTCACCCTTCCCCCCACCCGCCGGCCCGCCCGCGCCACCGGCGCGCTGGCTGCCGCAGCCACCCTCGCGCTGTCGATCGGCGCCGGCCTCACCCTGGCGCCCAGCGCCGACGCCACCCCGCCCGGCGGTGGCAAGGACGTCACCGCCACCCTCTTCGAGTGGAAGTTCGACTCGGTCGCCAAGGCCTGCACCGACACGCTCGGCCCCAAGGGCTACGGCTTCGTCGAGGTCTCGCCGCCCCAGGAGCACATCCAGGGCGCCCAGTGGTGGACCTCCTACCAGCCCGTCAGCTACCGGATCGCCGGCCGGCTCGGCGACCGCACCTCCTTCCAGGCCATGGTGGCCAGCTGCCACGCGGCGGGCGTCAAGGTGATCGCCGACTCGGTGGTCAACCACATGTCCGCCGGCTCCGGCACCGGCACCGGCGGGACGGTCTACAGCAAGTACAACTACCCCGGGTACTACCAGGACCAGGACTTCCACTCCTGCCGCACCGCGATCTCCAACTACGCCGACCGCGGCAACGTGCAGAACTGCGAGCTGGTCAACCTCTCCGACCTCGACACCGGCAGCGCGTACGTCCGGCAGACCATCGCCAACTACCTCAGCGACCTGCTCTCGCTCGGCGTCGACGGGTTCCGGATCGACGCGGCCAAGCACATCGCGGCCGCCGACCTGTCGGCCATCAAGGCCAGGACGAGCAACCCGAACGCCTACTGGGTGCAGGAGGTGATCTACGGCGCCGGCGAGCCGATCCAGCCCGCCGAGTACACCGGCACCGGCGACGTCGACGAGTTCCGCTCCGCGACCTGGCTGAAGAGCGCCTTCGACGGCGGCCGCATCGCCGACCTCTCGACCTGGGGCTCCGGCCTGCTCGGCAGCTCCCAGGCCCGCACCTTCGTCGACAACTGGGACACCGAGCGCAACGGCTCCACCCTCACCTACAAGTACGGCAACACCTACACCCTGGCCAACGTCTTCCTGCTGGCCTCGCCGTACGGATCGCCCAACGTCTACTCCGGCTACGCCTTCAACGGCAACGACGACGGCCCGCCGAACGGCGGCACCGTCAACTCCTGCTACCAGGACGGCTGGAACTGCACCCACGCCTGGCGGCAGGTCGCCAACATGGTCGGCTTCCGCAACGCCGTGGCCGGCACCGCGCTGACCGACTGGTGGTCCGACGGCAGCAACGCGATCGCGTTCGGCCGCGGCGGCAAGGGCTACGTGGCGATCAACCACGAGAGCGGCCCGCTCACCCGGACCTTCCAGACCTCGCTGCCGGCCGGCAGCTACTGCGACGTCCAGCACGGCGACCCGGTCGCCGGCGGCTGCACCGGAGTGAGCTACACGGTGGGCGCGGACGGCAGGTTCACCGCGACGGTCGGCGCGGGCGACGCGGTCGCGCTGTACGTCGGCGCGGGTGGCGGCGGCACGACCGCGTCCCCCTCCCCGTCCTCCTCCGCGGCCGCCGGGGCCTCGTTCGCGGTCAACGCGACCACGGTGTTCGGCCAGAACATCTTCGTGGTCGGCGACAACGCCGCCCTCGGCGGCTGGGACCCGGCCAAGGCGCTGCCGCTCTCCTCGGCGTCCTACCCGGTCTGGAAGCTGGACCTCGCCCTGCCGGCGGGCACCGCCTTCCAGTACAAGTACCTCCGCAAGGAGGCGAACGGCTCGGTCACCTGGGAGAGCGGCGCCAACCGCACCGCCACCGTCCCGGCCGGCGGCAAGGTCACGCTGAACGACACCTGGCACAGCTGACCCGGCCCCCCGATCCCCGCCCGGCGAGGCCGCGGCGGGGGTCACGGCTTCGCCCCGGACCCGGTGGCGCGCCGCCGTTCCGGGCGGCCGCCCCTCAGCCCCGCCCGATGTACGGCATCGCCGTCGCCAGCACGGTGGCGAACTGGATGTTGGCCTCCAGCGGCAGCTCGGCCATCTGCCGCACGGTCCGGGCGACATCGGCCACGTCCATGGTGGGCTCGGCGGCGATCCGCCCGTCCGCCTGGCGCACTCCCACGCTCATCGCCTCGGTCATGTCGGTGGCCGCGTTGCCGATGTCGATCTGGCCGCAGGCGATCCGGTACGGGCGGCCGTCCAGCGAGAGCGACCTGGTCAGACCGGTGACGGCGTGCTTGGTCGCGGTGTAGGCGATGCTGTGCGGGCGCGGCACGTGCGCGGAGATCGAACCGTTGTTGATGATCCGCCCGCCCTGCGGCCGCTGCCCCTTCATCTGGCGGAACGCCCCCTGGGCGCACAGGAAGGCGCCGGTGAGGTTGAGGTCGACCACCGCCCGCCACTCGGCGTGGCCCAGCTCCTCGACCGGGGTCGGGGCGCCGAAGGTGCCGGCGTTGTTGAAGAGCAGGTCGAGCCGGCCGAAGCGTTCGGCGGTCTCGGCGAACAGCGCGTCCACGGCGGCGGGGTCGGTGACGTCGGTCGGCACCACGGCCGCCGAGGGCGCGCCGAGCCGGGCGGTCTCGCGCAGCGGCTCGCTGCGGCGCCCGGCCAGGACCAGCTGCCACCCGGCCCCGGCGAGTTCCAGGGCGACCGCCCGCCCGACCCCGCTGCCGGCTCCGGTGACCACGGCGACCTGCTGCGACACGTGCTGCTCCTCGGTGCTCGACGCTGCCCCGATGATCCCCCGCCCCGGCCCGGCGCGTCACTGGTACGAGCGTCCAAGCCCGGCACCGGCGGGCGGCGGGCCCGCTGGCGGGACGTCCGGAACGGCGCGGCCCGGCGTGAGAGTGGTCACGCCGGGCCCCGGGCGAGGCGCCGGCCGGGGCGTCCGTGCCGCCCGTCGTACGCCGGGCCCGGCGGGACGGGCCCGCGGGCCGACCCTGTCCTCCGGCGGGGTGAGACCCCCGCCGGACGGGGGGTTCCGCCCCTGTGGCGCAACCGGTCGCGGGGTCGACCCGTCATAGGATCACAGGTGCTGCGGTCCCCGTTCGGGGCCCGCCGTGCCAGTTCCGGGGCGGCTGACGCGCAGTGGTCGGTCGCCCGTTCCCAGGCCCCGTCGGGGCCACTGCCCGGATCCACCGACCGGGCGAGACACCGCTCGGAGAGTCCCCACCGTGCAGCCGCAGCCGCTCGCCACCCGTACCCGCGCCGTCCTGTCCGCCGTCGCCGCCCTCGGCCTGGCCGCCGCCCTGGCGGCGTGCGGCAGTACCGACACCGGCAAGCCGGTCGGCGACGGTGCGAAGACGGCCGGTGGGTCCGCCCCCGCCGCCCCGCCGAGCCCCACCAAGGCCTCGAAGGTGCTCAAGCCGACCGGACCGGCCGCCGAGCTCAAGACGGTCGGGCAGACCGGGGTCGGCCCGATCCTGTCGACCACGCTGACCGGGGCGAAGTCCGGGGTCACCGGCAAGGTCTGGGTCTGGCTCCCGCCGGAGTACAACGACCCCAAGTACGCCAACACCGGTTTCCCCGTGCTCACCCTCTACGCGGGCGGCCAGAGCGCCGGCTACAACACCTGGACCGACAACCAGCTGCCGATCCAGGCCGCCGACGTGGAGCTGACCAAGCAGGGCAAGGCGCACCCGTTCATCATGATCATGCCGGTGCAGAACCTGAACTCCAGCGAGGCCACCGCCATGGAGTGCGCGGACATCCCCGGCCAGCCCAAGATCGGCACCTGGATGGCCGAGGACATCCCGGACTTCGTCCGCGCCAACTTCCGCACCGTCAAGGGCCGGGACGGCTGGGCCGTGATGGGTGCCTCCACCGGCGCGTTCTGCAGCGCCAAGCTCGCCCTCCAGCACCCGGACGTGTTCAAGGCCGCCGTCCCGATCGACGGGTACTTCAACCCGGACTCCCCGCTCTGGAAGGGCCACGAGCAGGAGCGGCTGGCCAACAGCCCCGACCAGCTGGCCGCCGTCGGCACCGCGGACGTCCGGATGCTCGCCACCGCCGGCCAGGCCAACACCGGCGAGGTCAAGACGGTCAAGGCCTGGGTGGCCAAGGTGAAGGCGCCCGCCACCGTCGAGTACTACGAGCAGCCCGGCGGCAAGCACCTGACCTCCGACTTCAAGAAGATGATCCCGCTCACCCTGGAGTGGCTGTCCAAGAACGTGGCCGGCCCCGAGAGCGACTGACCCGGGACGGGGTTCGCGAAGCCGCCCCCGCCCGGGGGCGGCACGCGCGATACTGGTCGGGCAGGCCCCGCGGCAGGCCGGCGAAAACCGCCGACGACCCCGCTGACCTGCGCGTCAATCAGACATTGATTCGACCCTGATGGCATATCACCACCCTGGAGACCCGGGCCGGGACGCCGCAGATGCGGAGTCCGCAGCGGCCAGCCTCAGCCAGTCGTGAAGAGAGCGCCATGCCCAGCCACCTGCTGCCCGTCAGGACCCCGCACGTCCCCGCCCAGCCGGACGGGGAGAGCGCTCGGGCCACCGCCGAACCGCCCACCGAGCCGATCCCGTTCGCCGGCCTCCAGCTGGTGCACGCCGCCCTGCGCCGCGACCTCGCCCGCCTGCCCAACGCGCTCCGGCTGCTCCAGCCCGGCGACACGGTGGCCGGTGACGCGCTCCAGCGGCACTGGGACTTCATGATCGCCATGATCACCTGCCACCACGAGCAGCAGGACACCCGGCTCTGGCCGCTGCTGCGCCGGTTCGTCCCCGAGCTGCGGCTGCTGCTCAACTGGCTGGAGGCCGACCACCACAACCTCGACCACTCGTTCACCCGGGTCACCACCCTGGTCCGGATCGCCACCCGGGACGCGGCCAGCAGCTGGCCGGTCGCGTACGCGGTCGAGGAGCTGGCCGCCCGGCTGGAGACCCACCTGCGGATCGAGGAGCGCCAGCTGCTGCCGCGGATGGCCGGCGTCTTCCCGGCCGGCTCCCGGATCGGCACCCTGCCCGAGCTGCTCGACCTGATCCGGCTCGCCGACGGCCCGGCCTCCTCGGACGCCCTGGTCTGGCTGCTCGACGGCGTGCCCGAGGACCAGATCGACCGGCTGCTCGCCGACTGCGACCACGAGACCGCCCGCCACTGGCCGCACTGGCGCGACACCTACGCCCGCTGCACCGACCAGCTGTGGGGACCGCGGGTCTAGCGACCGCCCGGCGGAGGTGAAAACCGGCCCGGCGGCGGCCGCCGCCCTGGTAGCGTCCGCCGGTGCCCTCGCTCTTCGAACCCCCGCTGCTCACCCGCCTGATGGCCGCCGACCGGATCCTGATCGCCGGCGCGGGCGGAGGCTTCGACGTCTACGCCGGCCTGCCGATCGCCCTCGCGCTGCGCGAGGCCGGCAAGGACGTGCACCTGGCCAACCTGTCGTTCAGCCACCTCCACGGCCTGGACACCGACGTCTGGCTGGAGTCCGACGTGGCCGCCGTCCGCCCCGACACCCGGTCGGCCGAGCGGTACTTCCCGGAGCGCACCCTGGCTCGCTGGCTGCGGACCCACGGCATGCCGGACACCGTCTGGGCCTTCGACCGGGTGGGCGTCCGGCCGCTGCGCGCGGCCTACCGGGCGCTCGTGCGACACCTGGGCATCGACGCGATCCTGCTGGTCGACGGCGGCACCGACATCCTGATGTGCGGGGACGAGGCGGGGCTCGGCACCCCGGAGGAGGACATGGCCAGCCTCGGCGCGGTGGCCGGCCTGACCGAGGTCCCCGAACGGCTGGTCAGCTGCCTGGGGTTCGGCGTCGACGCCTACCACGGCGTCAACCACAGCCTGGTGCTGGAGAACCTGGCCGCGCTCGACCGGGCCGGCGGCTACCTCGGCGCCTTCTCGCTGCCCCGCGACTCCCGCGAGGGCGCGCTCTACCTGGACGCGGTGGCGCACGCCCGGGACGCCTTCCCGGAGCACCCCAGCATCGTGCACGGATCGGTCGCCGCCGCCGTGCGCGGCGAGTTCGGCGACGTCCGGTTCACCGAACGCACCCGGCACAGCGAGCTGTTCGTCAACCCGCTGATGACGCTGTACTTCTCGGTCACCGTCGAGGCGCTGGCCGCCCGGCATCGCTACCTCGACCGGATCGAGCACACCGTGCTGCTGCGCCAGATCAGCACCGCCGTCGAGGAGTTCCGCGACGGCCTCGCCGGGCTGCGGGCGCCGCGGATGTTCCCGCACTGACGGCCCGCCGGCCCGGCCCTCCGGACCCGGCGGCCTCAGGCCTTCCGGGCCGCCGCGACGATCTTCGCGGTGGTGTGGAAGAAGCGCGAGGTGCCCTGGCCGCCGTACCCGGGGGGAAGGGCGGTGGCCGGGTTGGACCCGAGCCGGCCGCCGCGCAGGTGCATCACCACGTACGCCGCGCCCGGGGTGGCCCCGAGGATCTCCCAGTCGCCCTTGGCCGAGCGCAGCGGGAACTCCAGGCCCCCCGGCAGCGGTTCGGACAGGAACACCACGCACAGGCGCAGCTCCGGCGTCACCTCCACACCCGCGAACGGCTCGGCCGCGACCAGCTCCTCGACCTCCTCGACGGTGCGGACCATGGTCGGCACCGGGAAGCCGAGGGCGGCCTCCAGATGCCGTCCGATCCGCCGGCCGAGCGCGGACAGGTCCTGCTCCTCGGTGTCGAAGAAGACGTTCCCGCTCTGGATGTAGCTGCGCACCCGCTCGAGCCCGAGCTCGGCGAAGAGGGCGCGCAGCCGCTCCATCTTCACGGTCCGCCCGCCGACGTTGATCGCGCGCAGGAATGCGATGCAGGTCTGTGCCATCCGGCCAGTCTCGCAGTGACCACCGACAGCGACCACCGAGAGCGACCACCGGCGGCAGCGCCTGTCGGCCCCCGACCCGGGGCCCGGCCTGGGCCGGTCCGTCGGTGGCCGCTGGCACACTGGCGCCATGGCTACCTGGCAGGATTTCGAACAGCAGGCCCCGGATCTCGCACCCGCCGTACGCGCCCGGTTCGAGGCCCACAAGCACCACGTGCTGGCCACCCTGCGCAGGGACGGCGCGCCGCGGGTCAGCGGCACCGAGGTGCAGTTCATCGGCGCGGAGCTGACGGCCGGGTCGATGTTCGGCGCCGTGAAGGCCCGCGACCTGCAACGGGACGGGCGCTACGCCCTGCACAGCCACCCGGGCGACGAGACGATGGTCGACGGCGACGCCAAGATCTCCGGGGTCGCCGCCGAGCTCACCGACGCGCTGGAGCTCGCCGCGTACGAGAGCGAGCTCCCGCAGGCCCAGCCCGGCCCGTACCACGCCTTCCGGCTGGGCCTGTCCGAGGTGGTGCTGACCACGGTGGACGGCGACCGGCTGGTGATCCGCTCCTGGCGCCCGGGCGAGGAGGTCCGGACCACGACCCGCACCTGACCGTGCGGGGCCCGGCCGCGCCGATCAGCCGGGGAGGACCGAGCGGACCGCCTCCGGGGTGCGGGCCACCACGGCGTGCCCGTCGTCCGCGGTGATGATCGGGCGCTGGATCAGGATCGGGTGCTCGGCCAGCGCGGCGATCCAGCGGTCCCGGTCGGCCGCCTCGCGCGGCCACTGCTTCATGCCCAGGTCCTTGGCCACCTGCTCGTCCAGCCGGGTGATGTCCCACGGCTCCAGCAGCAGCCGGCCGAGCACCTGCTCCAGCTCGGCGGCGGTCGGCGGGTCCTCCAGGTAGCGGCGGACGGTGTACTCGGCCCCGGCCGCGTCCAGGTCGGTGAGGGCGCTGCGGCACTTGCCGCAGCGCGGGTTGATCCAGATCTCCATCCCGCCACCCTACTCAGCGCGGCCCCGCCCACCCGGGGTCCCGGCCGGGTGTCGGCGGCTCCGCCGCGGCCGGGTGCGGGCCGGCCCTGCAGCCCGGGAACGCCGCCGCGCCCGCCGTCCGTTGCTCCCGGGGCGGAGTGATCACGATCAAGGGGGCGGTGCCGTGGACGGCATGGCGATCATCGAGCACCTGGTGTCACCGGAGGGCCGGGCCGACCCGTACCCGCTGTACGAGCTGGCCCGGCAGCAGAGCCCGGTACTGCCCTGCGGCGACGGGCTGGTGCTGGTCACGGGGTACCGGGAGGCCGACCGGGTCCTGCGCGACCCGGCCTTCGGGGTACGGAGCGCGGAACAGCAGCCCGAGGTGGGCCGGCCGCCGGTCGCCGGACCGGCCCGGGAGCTGTTCGCCCGGTCCGTGCTGGAGACGGACGCACCCGACCACACCCGGGTCCGGTCGCTGATCGGCTCGGTCTTCACCGCCCGCCGGGTGGCCGCCCTCGCCCCGGCCGTGGCGCTGGCCGTCGACCGGCTGCTCGACGAGCTGGCCGAGCGCGGCGCCGGCGGTACCCCGGTCGACTTCATGGACGCCTTCGCCTTCCGCCTCCCGGTCGGAGTGGTCTGCGAACTGCTCGGCGTGCCCGAGCAGGATCAGCACCGCTTCCGCGGGCTGGCCACGGACCTCACCGCCGCACTCGAACTCGACGCGGAACCGGCCGAGTTGGACGCCGCCGACCTGGCGGCCGAGGAGCTCGGCGACTACTTCCTGACGCTCGCCGCCCGCCGTGCCGCGGATCCGCGCGACGACCTGGTCAGCGACCTGGTCGAGGTCGCCACCGCGGACGGCCGCCGGCTCGGCGGGCACGAGCTGATCGCCAACCTGGTGGTGCTGCTGGTGGCCGGCTTCGAGACCACCACCAACCTGCTGGGCAACGCCCTGCAGCTGCTCTTCGACCACCCGGAGCCGCTCGCCCGGCTGCGCGCCGGCCGGCTCGCGCCGGGCGCCGTCACCGAGGAGGTGCTGCGGTTCGACCCACCGGTGCAGCTCACCACCCGGATGGTGCAGGGGGACGGGCAACGGCTCGGCGGGGTCCCCGTCCCGGCCGGCACCGGGGTGCTGCTCCTGCTCGGTGCGGCCAACCGCGACCCGTCCCGCTATCCGGAGCCCGACCGCTTCGACCCCGACCGCTTCGACCCGGCCCACTGCGGCCCGGCGGGCCCGGCGGGCCGGCCGCTCAGCTTCGGCGCCGGCGCCCACTTCTGCCTCGGCGCCCGCCTCGCCCGCCTGGAGGCCGACCTCGCCCTGCCCGCCCTGCTCGACCGCTTCCCGGCGCTCGCCCCGGCCGCCGCCCCGCCCCGGCGCGAGCGCCTGGTCCTGCGCGGCTACCGCGCGATGCCGGTCCGCACGGTCTGACCCGGGGGCGAGCGAGCGGGCACACTGTGGGGGTGTCGGACCCCGCCCTGATCCCCCCGATCCCCGCCCGCCTGCCGGCCGAGGTGCGCTGCCTGCGCTGCGGCCGCCCGCTGCACGACCCGGAGTCCCGGATGCTCCGGCTGGGCCGCGAATGCCGCCGCCCCGACCCGTCCGTCCGCGTCCTCCCCGGCGACCAGGACCCCCTCCCGGGCCTCACCACGGACTGAGCCGGGCGCCCGGCGCTACCAGCTGTCCGGGTAGCGGGTCAGCCCCGCCGTCTCGAAGACCCAGCGGTCGACGTGCACGGCGTCGCCGAACGCGTGCGTGCGGGCGGTGGCGTAGCGCGTCCCCTCGGGCGAACGGACCGGATCGCCGTAGACCGACAGGGTCGCCTTGCGCGGATCGACCACGAGATAGGTGGGGATGCCCATCCGCGGGTAGTCGTCGAGCTTCTCGCGGTAGTCGTTGTTGGGATTGCTCCCCGAGACCACTTCGACCACCAGCAGCAGGTCACGCGAATTGACCTTCCGGGCCGCCAGGTCGATCCCGTCGGCCGCGAGCACCATGAGGTCGGGAATCTTGCGGAGCCCGGTCACCGGGTCCTCGACGTCGGTGTCGCTCAGCACGATGACGTCCGGCGTCTGTGCCTCGACCTGCCGGCGCAGGTGGCGGACGTTCAGGCCGCGAGGCAGCGTCCGGTCGACCATCACGACGGAGATCTGCCCTTCGGTGATCTCCACCTTCCAGCCGCCCTCCAACTGCTCGACGACTTCCCGCAGTTCGTCGGCCACCTCGCGCAGCCGCCGGATCTGTTCGGGGTCCATGCTGTTCACGCCGCCCTCCGTGGGTACCTGGGTTCAGGCTGCATGGGAGCGGGCCGGGCGGGTCGTACGGCCAGGGCGGCCGTCCCCGGGGCGACGGCGTGGCCGACGAGTCCTTCCTTGTTCGGCCGACCGGAAAAACCCGTTGCCCGTACCGCCCGCTCCCGTGCAGCCTGACCGGGTGTCCAGAGTGCCCTACCCCCGTGAACTTGCCTGGGAGGACGTCGATCCTGCCCGTCATCCTTTCGATCCCGGTGCGGTGGCACAGGTGGTCAACTCCCTCGGACCGGCGAGGCGGGTGCCCTCCCGTACGGATCCGGAGATCGACCTGACCCGGGTCAATTGGGTGCTCGGAGCGAGTCCGCGGTACGACATTTCCTCAGGTCAGCGAGGTGCTGACCTGCGGAAACATTGAGAGATCGACCTGCGTTCCCGCAGGTCGGAGGTCCCCCTACAGGTCGTAGTACAGCTCGAACTCGTGCGGGTGGGGCCGCAGGGCGATCGGGGCGATCTCGTTGGTGCGCTTGAAGTCGATCCAGGTCTCGATCAGGTCCGGGGTGAAGACGCCGCCCGCGAGCAGGTACTCGTGGTCGGCCTCCAGGGCCTCCAGGACGGCGCCGAGGGAGGCGGGGACCTGGGGGACGGCCGCGTGCTCGTCGGGGGCGAGCTCGTAGAGGTCCTTGTCGACCGGCTCCAGCGGCTCGATTTTGTTCTTGATGCCGTCCAGGCCGGCCATCAGCATGGCGGCGAAGGCCAGGTACGGGTTGGAGGCCGGGTCGGGGGCGCGGAACTCGATCCGCTTGGCCTTGGCGTTCGAGCCGGTGATCGGGATCCGGATCGCGGCCGAGCGGTTGCGCTGCGAGTAGACCAGGTTGACCGGTGCCTCGAAGCCCGGGACCAGGCGGTGGTAGGAGTTCACCGACGGGTTGGTGAAGGCGAGCAGCGAGGGCGCGTGCTTGAGCAGCCCGCCGATGTAGTACCGGGCGGTGTCGGAGAGGCCCGCGTAGCCCTGCTCGTCGTAGAAGAGCGGGGAGCCCTCGGTCCACAGCGACTGGTGGACGTGCATGCCGGAGCCGTTGTCCCCGAAGATCGGCTTCGGCATGAAGGTGGCGGTCTTGCCGTTGCGCCAGGCGACGTTCTTGATGATGTACTTGAACAGCATCAGGTCGTCGGCGGCGTGCAGCAGGGTGTTGAACTTGTAGTTGATCTCCGCCTGGCCGGCCGTGCCGACCTCGTGGTGCTGGCGCTCCACCTCCAGGCCCGCCTTGGCCAGTTCGAGCGACATCTCGGCGCGCAGGTCGGCGAAGTGGTCGACCGGCGGGATCGGGAAGTAGCCGCCCTTGTACTTGACCTTGTAGCCCCGTACGTCGCCCTCGGCGGAGCCGCTGTTCCAGGCGCCCGCCTCGGAGTCGATGTGGTAGTACGAGGCGTTGGCGCTGGTCTCGAAGCGCACCGAGTCGAACACGTAGAACTCGGCCTCCGGGCCGAAGAACGCTGTGTCGGCGATGCCGGAGGAGGCCAGGAACGCCTCGGCCTTCTTGGCCACGTTGCGCGGGTCGCGGCTGTAGGCCTCGCCCGTGATCGGGTCCTGGATGAAGAAGTTGATGTTGAGGTGCTTCTCGGTCCGGAACGGGTCCAGACGGGCGGTGGCCAGGTCCGGGACGAGTGCCATGTCGGACTCGTGGATGGCCTGGAACCCGCGGATCGACGAGCCGTCGAACATCAGGGTCTCGGACGGGTCGAAGGTGGCCGCCGGCACCGAGAAGTGCTGCATGACGCCCGGCAGGTCGCAGAACCGGACATCGACGAACTTGATGTCGTTGTCGGCGATGTACTGCTTCACCTCGTCGGCGTTGGTGAACATCCATCCTCCTCAGCGTGCGGTCTGGTGGCGCCCTAGGGCGGCTCACGTTAGAGCTGGGCCGTTTCCGGCCGGTGACTCCACCGTTTCCTGAATGTTAACCGGACCGCGCCGCCGGGCGGCAAAGCCGTACGGTTCCGGACAAAACGCGGCCCCCGGCGGCACCCTGGACCCCAAGTGGTCCAGACCACTTGTGGCAGTCCGGCGACACCGGATTCACCCCTCGGGGGGAGGGCGGCGAAGATCGCCCGAGAGGTCCGGATACTGTGGATTCGTGGATACCAGAGAAGCGTTGGGATCGTGGATCGACGGCCCGAAGGCCGCGGCCGAGCGGATGGGCGCCGACTTCGGCCACCGCGGCGAGCGCCTGGGCCTGCCCGCGGAGGGCCCCGGCTCGGTCGCCGGCCCCGGCCGGCGGATCGGCGCGCTGTTCGTCGACGGCTGGCTGTGCAGCCTCGTCGCCTACGGGCTGCTCGCCCGCGGTGACCAGGCGGTCGCCAACCTGTGGACCACCCCGCTGTTCTACCTGGTGACCGTGGTGCTGCTGGCCACCGCCGGCTTCACCGTCGGCAAGCGGCTGTTCGGCCTGCGGGTCGTCCGGCTCGACGGCAGCCGGCCCACCGTGCCGCAGGTGCTGCTGCGCACCCTGCTGCTCTGCCTGGTGGTGCCCGCGCTGGTCTGGGACCGCGACTCCCGCGGCCTGCACGACAAGGCCGTCGGCACCGTCGAGGTTCGGATCTGACGAGGTCCGGATCCGACACCACGACCTGACAGGTCGAGAACGGCCCCGCACGTCGAACGGCCCCGCCGCGAGTGGATCGCGGCGGGGCCGTGGTGTCGTCGGGGCCGCTCGGTCAGCGGGCCTGGCCGCCCTTGGGTATCCGGGCGCCCTTGGGCATCGGGCCCTTGGGGATCGGGGCCTTGGAGAGCAGGTCGCCCAGCGCGCGCAGCCGGTCGTTGGTCTCGGTGACCTGGCCCGGGGTGATCGCCCGCGGCAGCCGCATCAGGTGGATCTGCAGCTTCTTCAGCGGGATCTCGCCGTCGCCGTTGCCGACCATGATGTCGTGCACCGGGATGTCGCCGACCACCTTGGACATCTTGCGCTTCTCGGCCGCCAGCAGCGGCCGGACCCGGTTCGGGTTGCCCTCACCGATCAGCGCGATGCCGGCGCGGCCGACCGCCCGGTAGACCGCGTCCTGGTTGCGGGTGACCGCGACCGGGGTCGAGTTCGCGCTCCAGCCGCGGCGGATGTTGTCCAGCACCGCGGCGACCGCGCCCGGCTGGCCCTCCATCTGCCCGAAGGCGGCCCGCTCGGCCCGGCGGCCGAAGACGATCGCCATGGCCAGGAAGGCCACGATGAAGCCCAGGATGCCCAGGTAGATGGGGTGACCGATCAGGAAACCGATGGCGAGGAACACGCCGAAGGTGAGGAGGCCGATGCCTCCGATGATCAGGCCGATCTTGGTGTCGACCTTCTTGGTCATTTGGTATGCCGTGCGGATCTGCTTCAGCCGCCCGGGGTTCTCGGATGTTTCCCTCGCCATACCGCTCATGGTACGTGTGGCAGGTACGGGATATCCAAGGGCGGTGCCGGTTCGTGACCTGGTCGTCCGCTACGCGTGCTGCCGGGAGCCGGTCGGACCCCCGCCCCGGACGCCGGACGGCGCGGTCCCGTCCACCCGGTCGGCCGCGTGCCGCCGGTTCTCGCAGACCGCGGACCAGGCGTTGATCCGGGCGCGGCGCTGGCCGCCGGCCAGCAGGACCCGCTCCGCCAGCCGCACCGCGTCCCCGACCGACCGCACCCGGCCCAGGTCGAGCCCGCCCCGTACCGCTCCGATACCTGCCTGCATGTCGCGCGCTCCCGTGCCTGTCGGATTGCCTGTCGGATCGCCGGTCGGACCACCTGGCCGGTGCCCACCGGGTGAGCCCGCCGGGACCGGTCCGACCCCGCCATCATGACCGCCCGCTGTTACCGGTCGGTGACCTCGGCGTCAAAGGCCGATGAAGCCACCCGGACGCGACGACGGGGCGGGCCCCAACGGGACCCGCCCCATCATCGGACGAAACTCAGACCGCGGCCTGCGCGCGGTGCTCCAGCGCCTGCCGGTACAGCCGCCCGGCGCGGTAGGAGGAACGCACCAGCGGACCGGACATCACCCCGGCGAAGCCCAGCTCCTCGGCCTCCTGCTGGAGCTCGACGAACTCGTGCGGCTTCACCCAGCGCTCCACCGGGTGGTGGCGCACGGACGGCCGAAGGTACTGGGTGATGGTGATCAGTTCGCACCCGGCGCCGACCAGGTCGGCCAGCGCCTGGCTGACCTCCTCGCGGGTCTCGCCCATGCCCAGGATCAGGTTGGACTTGGTCACCAGACCGGCCGCGCGGGCCTGGGTGATGACGTCCAGCGAGCGCTCGTAGCGGAACGCGGGGCGGATCCGCTTGAAGATCCGCGGCACCGTCTCGACGTTGTGCGCGAGCACCTCGGGGCGGGAGTCGAAGACCTCGTCCAGCAGCGCCGGCACCCCGTTGAAGTCCGGGATCAGCAGCTCGACGCCGGTCCGGCCGGCGGCCCGCTCGGCGGTCAGCGCGTGCACCTGGCGGACGGTCTCGGCGTACAGCCACGAGCCGCCGTCCTCCAGGTCGTCACGGGCGACGCCGGTGATGGTCGCGTAGTTCAGGTCCATCGTGACGATCGACTCGGCCACCCGGCGCGGCTCGTCCCGGTCGAAGTCGGCGGGCTTGCCGGTGTCGATCTGGCAGAAGTCGCAGCGGCGGGTGCACTGGTCGCCACCGATCAGGAAGGTCGCCTCGCGGTCCTCCCAGCATTCGAAGATGTTGGGGCAGCCCGCCTCCTGGCAGACCGTGTGCAGCCCCTCCTTCTTCACCAGCGACTGCAGCGCGTTGTACTCCGGGCCCATCTTCGCCCGGGTCTTGATCCACTCGGGCTTCCGCTCGATGGGGGTCTCGGCGTTCCGGACCTCCAGACGGAGGAGCTTCCGGCCGTCGGGTGCGACAGCGGACACGTGCGACTCCTAGGACTAGACGGGGTACCCCCAGGGTACGCCTGTACTTTCTTCGATTGCGCCGGGCCCGGCCCTGCAATCGCAGGGCAACAACCGAGACCCGGTATGGATTCCCGGCTCAGTGGGCGAGCGAGGGCTCCGCGAGCTCGGCCAGCACCGCCGTGAGCTGCCGCTCGACGACCGGCAGCGCGTCGGCCACCGTGAAGTCCCGGCCCAGCTCGGAGCTGACCGAACCGACCCCGGCGTCCCGGATCCCGCACGGCACGATCTTGTCGAACCAGGTCATGTCCGGGTCGCAGTTGAGCGCGAAGCCGTGCATGGTCACGCCGCGCGCCACCCGGACGCCGATCGCGGCCAGCTTGCGGTCGTCACCGCGCTGGCCCGCGTTGGACGGCGCGTACTCCGGGCCGGCCAGCCGCGGATCGATCCCCAGCGGCAGGCCCATCCGCAGCGTGAGCTTGCCGATCTCCACCACCTGGGACGGGTCCACCACCGCGTCCGGGATCTCCGCGCCCAGCTTCCAGACCCCGCTGCGGCCCTCGATCCTGGTGGTCTCCACGCCGAACTCGGCGCACGCCCGGATCAGGGCCTCCTCCAGCCGCCGCACGTAGGCGACGACGTCGATCGGGTCCGGCAGCTTGACGATCGGGTAGCCGACCAGCTGGCCGGGGCCGTGCCAGGTGATCTCGCCGCCCCGGTTGACCTCCACCACGGGGGTGCCGTCGAGCGGCAGGTCGGCCGGGTTGGTGCGCTTGCCCATGGTGTAGACGGGCGGGTGCTCCAGCAGCAGCACGGTGTCCGGGATCTCGTCCGCGACCCGCAGCGCGTGCAGCCGCTGCTGCTCGGCCCAGGCCTCCTGGTACGGGACCGCGCCGGCGCCCGTCCCCAACCGCACGAACCGTATCTGCTCGCTCACCACTGCTCCTTGCCAGGCGTTCGAGACCAACCCCAGAACTGTACGCCTGCGCCGCGGCGGCGCGTCCGGCAGCGCCCCGGCCCCCGTCCGGCCCCCGCCCGGCCCGCGGCGGGCGGGGGTTCAGCCGGCCGCGAGCAGCTGGAGGCGCAGCGCGAGGTGGAGTTCGAGGCTGCGCTCGGGCCGGTTCCAGTCCGCCCCGAGCACCGCCTCGATCCGGTCCAGCCGCTGCACCACCGTGTTGACGTGGACGTGCAGCTGGTCCTTGGCCCGGGTGAGGCTGCCGCCGCAGTCGAAGTACGCCCGCAGGGTGCGCACCAGCTCGGTGCCGCGCCGGGCGTCGTACTCCAGCAGCGGTCCGAGGGTGGCGCCGACGAAGGCGTCCACCTCGTGCCCGTCGCCGAGCAGCACCCCGAGGAAGCCCAGGTCGGAGGCGGCGGCGCCCTCACCGTCCCGGCCGAGCACCCGCAGCGCCCGCACGCAGCGCAGCCCCTCCGCGTACGCCGCGGCGAGCGGTGCCGGCCCGGTGGCGGGCCGGCCGACGCCGACCGTCACCGGGGCGCCGGCCAGCCGGGCCAGCCGTTCGGCGGTGTCCCGGGCGAGCGGGCCGGGGGCCGTGCCGTCCTCGGGGAGCAGCAGGACGACGGCCTCGCCGTGCTCGGCGCTCAGGCCGCGGGAGCCGAACAGGTGGCGGGCCGCGGCGCCGGCCAGCCGGGTGCGGCCCTCGGCGGTGGTGGTGGCGACCAGGGCCAGGTGCGGCCGGGCGAGGTCGACGCCGAGCCGGCGGCCGCGGGCGGTCAGTCCGGCCGGGTCGCGGTCGGGGGCGGTGAGCAGGTCGGTGAGCAGTTCGCCGCGGATCCGGTTCTCGGTCTCGGCGACGGAGCGCCGCAGCAGCAGGAGCAGCGCGGTGACCACCCCGGCGCGCTCGAAGATCCGGCGGTCGGCGTCGTCCAGGCCGGGGCGGCCGTGCAGCGCGAGGCCGCCCAGCAGTTCCTGGCCGGCCAGCACGGCGCACACCCAGCCGGTGCCGTGCCGCACCGCCCGGGCCTCGCGGCGGGAGGCGGCGAGCGCCTGCGCCAGGTCGCCGCCGGTCAGGGCCCGGCCGGTGACCGGGGCGCCCTCGGGGTCGTGGACGGAGACCTCCGCGTCGAGCAGGACGGCCACCTCGGCCGCCACGTCGGCCACCTCCGCGCCGCGCAGCACCAGGTCGGTGAGCCGGTCGTGGGCCTGTTCGGCGCGCTGGACGGCGGCGGAGTGGGCCCGGATGACCTCGTTGGCGGTGGCGAGCCCGGCGAGCGCGGCACGGGTCTCGGCGAGCGAGCCGGCGGTGTCCAGGGCGATCGCGGCGTGCGCGGCCAGGGTGCAGAGCAGGGCCACCTCGTCGGGCGAGAAGGCGCGGGCCGAGCGGTCGGCGGCGAACAGCACGCCGATGACCCGCCCGCCGAGCAGCAGCGGCACCCCGATGATCGCGACCAGGCCCTCGTCCAGCACGCCGGCGTCGATCCGGGCGGTGTGCCGGAACCGCTCGTCGGTGCGGTAGTCGGGGGTGGCGTACGGGCGGGCGTGCTGGGCGACCAGGCCGCCGAGGCCGTCGCCGAGGCTGAGCCGCAGGTGCTGGAAGAGCGCGGAGACCGAGCCGTCGGTGACCCGCATGTAGGTGTCGCCGGCGGCCTCGTCGGGGAGCGTGAGGTAGGCGGTGTCGGTGCCGAGCAGCATCCGGGCCCGGCGGACGATGGCCTGCAGCACGGAGTCGAGGTCGCGGGAGGCGGCCAGGTCCCCGGCGGTGTCGAAGAGCGCCGTCAGCTCGGTCTCCCGGCGCCGGTGCTGGCGCAGGGTCCGGTGCACCCGCAGGGCCTGCCAGGTGGCGTCGTCGATCTGCGCGAGCACCTCGGCCGGGGCGCCCCGGCGGCGGGCGTCGGCGAGCACGTCGGCGAAGTCCTCGGTGGCGGCGCCGGCGGCCAGCAGGTCGAGCAGCCGGCGCAGCGCCGGGGCCGCGGTGGGGTCCGTGGCCGGGGCGCCGGGCGCGGTGCCGGTGTCGGGGTGGTCCATGGTGCGGGACATCGTGCCAGTTCTCGCTGGAGGGCGGAACGGCCCGGCGCGGATGGCGGAGCGCGCCGGGCCGTACGGGGCTCAGACGGTGACCGCCTGCCCTGCCGCCCGCTCGCCGGCCGCGCCGGAGGCCTCGACCTCGGTCAGGTCGCTGCCGCGGGTCTCGCGGGCGCACAGTACGGCGAGCACGGTGACGGCGGCGGCGATCGCCACGTAGACCGCGATCGGGGTGGCGCTGCCGTAGTCCTTGAGCAGTGCGGTGGCGATCAGCGGGGCGGGCGCGCCGGCGGCGACCGAGGAGAACTGGGCGCCGATCGAGGCGCCCGAGTAGCGCATCCTGGTCGCGAACAGCTCCGAGAAGAAGGCGGCCTGCGGTGCGTACATCGCACTGTGGAAGACCAGGCCGACGGTGACCGCCAGCACCAGCGAGCCAAAGTCCTTGGTGTCGACCAGGCCGAAGAAGACGAACGCCCAGATCCCCACCCCGACCGCGCCGACCAGGTAGACCGGCTTGCGGCCGACCCGGTCGGAGAGCGCGCCGAACAGCGGGATCAGCGCGAACTGGACGGCGGAGCCGATCAGTACGGCGTTCAGCGCGGTCTGCTTGGACAGGTGGACGTGGCCGACGGCGTAGGCCAGCACGAAGGTGGTCATCACGTAGTACGAGATGTTCTCGGCCATCCGGGCGCCCATCGCGACCAGCACGTCCCGCCAGTGGTTGCGCAGGACCGCGACCAGCGGTGGCTGCTCCTGGCCGCCCCGGGCCTCGGCCGCGGCCAGCGCCTGCTTGAACAGCGGGGACTCGTCCACCGAGAGCCGGATCCACATCCCGACTATCACCAGCAGCGCCGAGAGCAGGAAGGGGATCCGCCAGCCCCAGGCGAGGAAGTCGGCGTCGCTCTGCACGGTGGTCAGCAGCGAGAGCACGCCGGCGGCCAGCAGGTTGCCGGCCGGGGCGCCGCCCTGCGGCCAGGAGGCCCAGAAGCCGCGCCGCCGCCGGTCGCCGTGCTCGGAGACCAGCAGGACGGCCCCGCCCCACTCGCCGCCGAGCGCGAAGCCCTGCACCAGGCGCAGGGCGGTCAGCAGCAGCGGCGCGGCCACGCCGACCTGGCGGTACGTCGGCAGGCAGCCGATCAGCGTGGTCGCCCCGCCCATCAGCAGCAGGCTCAGCACCAGCAGGCGCTTGCGGCCGATCCGGTCGCCGAAATGGCCGAAGACCAGCGCACCGAGCGGGCGGGCGGCGAAGCCGATCGCGTAGGTGAGGAAGGAGAGCAGGGTGCCGGTCAGCGGGTCGCTGTTCGGGAAGAAGACCTTGCCGAAGACCAGGGCGGCGGCCGTTCCGTACAAGAAGTAGTCGTACCACTCGATGGTGGTGCCGATCAGGCTGGCACCGACCACCTTCCAGAGCCGGGAGCCGCTTCTCGCGGCGTCGGGGGAGCTGGCCATCGGGGTCACCTCGGGGGGTCGGGTGGTGCGGGGCGGGTGGGTGCGTGCGGGGGTGCGGCGGGTGCGTGCGGGGCGGGTGGGGTGTCAGGGGCGGGGCCGGGTGGTGCGGGTGGGTCAGTGCGCGGTCCAGCCGCCGTCCACGGGGAGGCTGGTGCCGGTGATGTACGAGGCGGCCGGCGAGCAGAGCCAGACGGCCAGCGCGGCCACCTCGGCGGGCTCGATCAGACGCTTGACGGCGGTGCGGTCGAGCATGATCCGCTCCACCACCTCGTCCTCGGCGATGCCGTGGGTGTCCGCCTGGTCGGCGATCTGCCGCTCCACCAGCGCGGTGCGCACGTAGGCGGGGCTGATGCAGTTGCTGGTGACGCCGTACCGGGCGCCCTCCAGGGCGGCGGTCTTGCTGAGTCCCTCCAGCGCGTGCTTCGCGGTGACGTACGCCGATTTGAAGGGGCTGGCCCGCAGGCCGTGCACGGAGGAGATGTTGACGATCCGTCCCCAGCCCTCCCGGTACATGTGCGGCAGGGTGCGGCGCAGGATCCGGAACGGCGCCTCCACCATCACCCGCTGGAGCTGGAGGAACCGTTCCACCGGGAACTCGTGCAGCGGAGCGACGTGTTGGAGGCCGGCGTTGTTGACGACGATGTCGGCGTCGTCCGGCAGCGCGTCCACCGCCACCGGGTCGGCGAGGTCGGCGACCCAGGCGGTGCCGCCGATCCGGCCGGCCACCTCGGCGGCCCCGGCGGCGCTCAGGTCGACGACGTGCACCCGGGCGCCGGCCGCGGCGAGCGCCTCGGCGCAGGCCCGGCCGATGCCCGCGGCGGCCCCGGTGACCAGGGCGGTCCGGCCGCTGAGCGGGCCCGGGGCGGAAGTGGTGTCCATGGCCGAGAACGGTAGGAACTGCGGGCCCGTCCTCCTATGTGACCGACCGCCACAGCACCCGCCCCGGACATGGGGTTCGACGCCATGGGGGCGGATTCGGCGCAGCAGACGTCCAAGCCAAACACGCGGGACCCGAGCTTCCCCACAACGGACGCCAATGCATCACCCGTTCGGAGGATTGCCCGCCCAGATCCGCCCATAGCGCCCGAATGCTCGCTACATTCACGCCGATTCCCGACAGGGGGCGCCGCACCGAGCACCGGGGGGATCCGGTGCGTCGCTCGAGAGGTGTTGACAGACATGCCCCAACGGCCTGCAACCGACAGCCCGGCGTACGGACCGCTCGACCCGCTCGACCCGCACAAGGTGCCGGCCGGGGCCCCTGCGCACGCGCCCACCGTGCCCACCGTGCCCAGCGGGTCCGCTCTGCCCGGCGGGTCCGCCCTACCCGGTGGGTCCGCCGCCGACCACCCGGCCGACCCGGCCCCGGCCGGTCCGACCCGTACCCAGAACCCACAACTCGCCGCGCTCATCGAGGAGTCCGGCTTCTCGCACGCGGGGCTCGCCCGCCGGGTCGACCAACTCGGCCTGGAGCACGGGCTCGACCTGCGCTACGACAAGACCTCGGTGACCCGCTGGCTGCGCGGCCAGCAGCCCCGCGGGGCCACCCCCGCGCTGATCGCCGAGGTCTTCACCCGCCGCCTCGGCCGCCGGCTGACCGCCCAGGACGTCGGGCTGGACGCCTGCGCCCCGGTCTACGCCGGCCTGGAGTTCGCCGAGACGCCGCAGGAGGCGGTCGACATCGTCGCCTCCATGTGGCGCAAGGACAACGGCCCGTACGCCGAACTCCGGAAGATCGCCTTCACCCCGGCCGGTCTGGTGGTGCCCAGCCGGGACTGGCTGATCGGCCGCACCGACGAGCGGGTCGCCCGGGACGGCTCCGCGCCGCCCCCGGAGGAGGCCCCGCCGACTGCCCGGGTCGAGCTCCCGGCCGCCCGGGCCGGCCACCACGCGGGCCCGCCCCGGGTGCCGCAGCAGGGCCGGCCGCCCCAGCACGGCCGCCGGCCGCCGGCCGGTCCCGACCAGCCGGAGCAGCCCCGCGACCACCGGCCGCCGGTCCGGGTCGGGCGGGGCGACATCGCCGCCATCCGCGCCGTCGGCGACCTCTTCCGCGCCCTCGACCACGCCTACGGCGGCGGCCACGCCCGCCAGGCGCTGGTCCGCTACCTGGAGAGCGAGGCCGAGCCGATGCTGCGCGGCCGCTACGGCGAGCCGGTCGGCCGGGCGCTGTTCAGCGCGGTCGCCGACCTGACCAGGCTGGCCGGCTGGACCTCGTTCGACATCGCGGCGCACGGCCTGGCCCAGCGGTACTTCGTGCAGGCCCTGCGGCTGTCCCAGGCGGCGGGGGACAGAGTGCTCGGCGGCTTCATCCTCACCACCATGAGCCAGCAGGCCGTCCACCTCGGCCACGCCCGGGAGGCCATCCAGCTCGCCCGGGTCGCCCAGCAGGGCGTCGGCAGCACCGCCGTACCGGTGGTGCAGGCGCTGATGCACGCCGCCGAGGCGCGCGGTCACGGCCTGGTCGGGGACGTCCGCTCCTGCACCACCGCGCTGGTGCGCTGCGAACGGGCCCTGGCCACCAGCCGCCCGAGCGACGAAGTGCCCTCCTGGGCACGGTACTTCGACGACGCCCAGCTGGCCGACGAGTTCGCGCACTGCTACCGCGACCTCCAGCAGTGGCGGCCGGCCGCCCAGCACGCGGAGAAGTCGCTGCGGCTGCGCGGGCCCGCCTACGCCCGCAGCCGGATCCTGTGCCGGCTGGTCCTCGCCTCCGCCCGGCTGGGCCTCGGCGAGGTCGAGGAAGCCTGCTCGATGGCCACCGACGCGCTGCGGGCGGCCGGTGAGATGCGCTCCGCGCGCACCGTCGAGTACCTCCGGGACTTCCACCGCCGGCTGGCCCCCTACCGCAGCCACAGCGGCGTCCGGGCCTTCGAGGACGCGGCCCGGCAGTCGGGCGTGATCTGACCCCGCCCCGGCCGAGGCCCCACGCCCGCCCCGCCGCACGGCCACCCGGCCACGGGGCGGGCACGGGGCCCGACCGGAGACGGACACCCGGCCACGGACCACCCGCGGGGCGATCCGTACGCGCGCGTCGGTGATCCGCCGCGGTGCGCGGGGCGTGCGGAGTGGTGGCGCTCCCGGAGACCGGCGCCCCGGGTGATCTGCCGCCCCTGACGCCCTTCGCGCCGGGGGCGGGTCACGCCGCCCATCGTGCGTCGTCGCCGGGCAACGCGGTGCACGCGCGGGGCGCTGGGCCACCACGTCGACCGTCCGCTGCCGTGCGCGGGTGGGCGAAGCGGTGCCGCTCCTGGGTCCGGAATGCCGGGTATCCGGCCGCCCGAAAGCACTCTGCGCCGGGGTGGGTGATGCCGCCCATCCGTACGGGCGGCGCAGGGAGGCCCGACGACGCGACAGGAGGCGGGCGGGCCCACCCGCTGGGCGCTGGGCACCAGGTCGGCCACCCGTCGCCGTGCGCGGCCGAGCGGAGTGGTGCCGCTCCCGGGGACCAGCATGTCGGTTCACCCGTTGTTCGGATGCCCTCTGTGCCGGAGGTGGGTCATGCCGCCGATCCGTGCGTCGTCGCCGGGCTCCGCAGTGAGTCCTGACGACGCGACCGGAGGTGCGAGGGCCCACCCGCCGGGCGGCCGGTGCAGGCGGCGCGCTGGGCACCAGGTCAGCCACCCGTCGGTCCTGCCGTTCCCGGGGACCGGCAGGCCGGGGCGCCCGCCGCCCGAACGCCCTACGAACCGGAAGCGGTCACGCCGCCCGTCGGGCACCGCAGGGAGGGCCGTCCGGTACCCCGGGCCCCGCGCAGCCCGATCGGCCGGCGGCACGCCGGAGTTCCCGGGGGTCCGCCGGGCCGTGGGCGGCAGCCTGCCACCCACCAGGCCACCTGCCGCCCGGGCGGTATGGCGCTCCGGACCCCCGGCCCGGACGGCTACCGGCTCGGCCGCCCCCTCACCGGCCGAGTCACCTGTGTCACCCACCCGCCGGTCGGAGGCCGGGGGAGGGCCGGTCCGGCCGGTGTCCGGATCCACCGCGCCCCCCGGTACGAGGGTGATCCGGACACCGGCCCCGCCGCTGCGCCACTGCGCCCCTACGCGGCCACGTCCGCCGCCCGCTCCGCCGACGGCACGCCGAGGTCGCTGAGCACCGCCTCGGCCGCCCGCCGCCCCGACACCAGCGCGCCCTGGACGGTGCTGGTGTCCCGGTGGTCGCCGCAGGTGTACAGCCCGGCGAGCAGCCGTACCGGGCGGCGGACGTTGTGCGGCGGCGGCATCGCCGGCACGGCGTCCGGCTGGTGCCGCACGCTCAGGAACTCCCAGCCGGCCGTCCCCGTGCCGTACAGCTCCGCCAGCCGCCGCCGTACCGCCGGCTCCGCCCCCGCCGGGCCGCCCGGGTCGAAGCTCTGCCGGCCGAGCACGGTGGTGGCGATCAGCGACCGCCCGGCCGGCGCGTAGGACGGGTCCAGCGCGCTGAGCACCAGCGAGTGCGAGATCCCGCCCCGCGCCGTGTCCCGGTCGGCGTCGAGCAGCAGCAGCGGCTCGTCGGTCGGGGCGCGGTCGGCGGCGTGGAAGTACGTGGTCACCGGGTGGAAGCCGGGCAGCCGCAGTCCGGGCAGCAGTACGGCGGCCGAGCGTGCGTCGGTGGCCACCACGACCGCCCGGGTGGCGATCCGGCCGTGCGCGGCGGTCTGCACGCCGTCCGCCGAGACCGCGACGGCCTCGACGCCGAGCCGGACGGTGCCGGCCGGCAACTGCTCGGCCAGCTGGGCGGGCACCGCGCTGGCCCCGCCGGCGGGCAGGCAGAGCCGGCCCCGGGCGTAGCTGCGCAGCACCAGGTCGGCCACCCGGCTGCTGGTGGTGAGCGCCGGGTCGGCCAGCAGCACCCCGAGCAGCGGCCGCAGGAAGCCCTCCACGATCCGCGGCGACAGGCCGCGCTCGGCCAGGGCGCGGGCGGCGGTGGTCTCCGGGCGGGCCAGCAGCCGGGAGGCCGGCGTGGCGGCGAGCCGGCCGAGGGTGGCGGCCAGCCGGGCCTTGTCGAGCGGGCTGCCGAGCGGGCCTCGAGTGGCGGCCTGGCGGGCGGTGGTCTGCTGCGGGTCGCCGACCCGGTGCCGCCGGCCGCCGCTGTACACCAGCATGCCGGGGGCCAGCGGGCGCAGCGCGAGCCGGTCCACGTCGAGGCGGCGGCCGAGCTCCGGGAAGTCGGTGTTCAGCAGCAGGGCGCCCTGGTCCAGCCGGAAGCCGTCCAGCTCGCGGGCGGCCATCCGCCCGCCGAGCTGCTCCGCGGCCTCCAGGACCTGGACGGTGATCCCGCGTGCGGTCAGCGCCCGGGCTGCTGCGAGGCCGGCGAGACCGGCGCCGATCACGACGACGTCGGGGTCCGACGGCTGGCGGATGCGGCGGGTGAAGTCGTATGCGGGCACGGATGTGCTCCTCCCTGACGGTGGTCTCCGCGGCCGGGCGCGGCCGGACCGGTGAACTCCGGCCGTGCGGGCAGCGTCGTGCCGGGAACCGGTCCGTTCTCGTGATGCCCCGTCAATGTGCTGATCAGACCGCAGGGCCCGGTGGAAAGGGGAGTCACGGGAGGGGCGTGGCGGCACCAGGCGGGGGCACGGTCACGGAGTGTGCGCCATCCGGGGGCGGCCGGTGGGGTCGCGGGCGCGTACGGTCACCACAGGCGCGCAACGCGCCGTCGGCATGCCTCCGTGCGCCCCCCGGTGTGCGCGGTCGCCGGGAATGCACGGCCCGAAGCGCCGTTCCCACCCGTCCCCGCAGCCCGCACCCGCCCGCAGGACCCCCGCCTACAGCGCCGCCCGGACCCCCGCCTACAGCGCCGCCCGGACCACCGCCTCCGCGTCCCCGTGCCGGAACTCGAACCCGGCCGCCAGGAGCCGCTCGGGCCGCACCCGGTGGCTGCCCGCCACCTCGACCGCCATCTCGCCGAGCACCGTCCGCAGCGCGAACTCCGGCACCGCGAACACCGTCGGCCGTCCGAGCACCCGGCCCAGCACCTCGGTCAGCTGCCGGTTGGTCACGGGCTCGAGGCCGGTCAGGTTGACCGGCCCGCTCAGCTCCGGGGTGTCGATCAGGAACCGCAGCGCCGCGACCTCGTCGGCCAGCGAGATCAGGCTCCAGTACTGCTCGCCGGAGCCGAGCCGGCCGCCCAGCCCCAGCTTGAACAGCGGGAGCAGCCGGGCCCCGGCGCCGCCGTCCGGCGAGAGCACCAGCCCGGTCCGCGGGTGCACCACCCGGATGCCCGCCTCGGCGGCCGGCCGGGCCGCCTGCTCCCACTCCACGCAGACGGAGGCCAGGAAGTCCCGCCCGGCCGGGTCCGTCTCGGAGATCACCCGGGCGCCGGTCTGGCCGTAGTAGCCGACGGCCGAGCCGCTCACCAGCACCGCCGGCGGGTCCTTCAGCCCGGCCAGCGCGCCGGCGATCGCCTCGGTGCCCAGCACCCGGCTGTCCCGGATCTCCCGCTTGTACGCATCGGTCCAACGCCGGTCACCGACCCCGGCACCGGCCAGGTGCACCACCGCCTCGACGCCCTCGAGACCGGCCGTGTCCACCCGCATCAGGTGCGGGTTCCAGCCCACCCCGACGGTGCCGTCCGGCTGCGGCCCGGTCCGGCCGCGCTGCCGTACCAGCCGCACCACCTGGTGCCCGTCCGCCAGCAGCGAGCGGACCAGCGCCGAACCGATCAGACCTGTGGAACCCGTCACCGCGATACGCATGCGGCCATCCTCGCAGCCCCGGGGCCGCGGCCGGGGTCACAGCCGGGGTCACGGCCTACCATGTCGGCCATGCGCACCAGTGATCTGACGATACGTCCGGCCGTGGTCGAGGACGAGCCGGCCCTGCTGGCCCTGGACCGCGCCGTCTGGTCGCCGGTCAGCGAGGTCACCCCCAGGCGGACCGAGGACGCCGTGCTCTTCGACGAGCGGCACGTCCCGGAGCAGTTCCTGATCGCCGAACTGGCCGGCCGGGTGGTCGGGTACGTGCGGCAGGTCCCGCCCACCCCGCTCGCCAGCAACCGGCACATCCGCCAGATCCAGGGCCTGGGTGTGCTGCCCGAGGCCCGTGGCCGGGGCGTCGGCGACGCGCTGATCGAGGCGGCCTGCGCGGCGGCCCGCGCCGAGGGCGCCCGCCGGATGACGCTGCGGGTGCTCGCCCCCAACACCGCCGCCCGCCGGCTGTACGAGCGCCGCGGCTTCCGGGTCGACGGCGTCCTGCCGGGGGAGTTCCTGCTGGAGGGCTGCTACGTGGACGATGTGTTGATGGGCCGTCGGCTCGACGGCTGAGCCCCGCCCGGGACGCGCCCCGGCGTGCCAAGTCGTGACCGCTCCGCCCTGCCGCCCGCCGGTCCGGGGCCGGTACCGTTGCGGGGGTGACCAACTCGATCCCTCCCGGCTGGTACCCCGTCCAGGGGACGTCCCAGGAGCGTTGGTGGGACGGCACCGCCTGGACCGCCGACGTGCGCCAGGCCGGTGCGCCCACCCCCGGCCAGCTCGCGGACGCGCCGACCCAGGCCTGGGAGAGCCCGGCCGCCGCCCAGCCCGGACAGTCGGCGCAGCCCGCCCAGCAGCCGGCGCAGCCGGGGTACGGCCCGGCCGCCCAGCCCGCCTACGGTTACCCGCCGCAGGGCCAGCTCGGCGGCTACGGCTACCCGGGACCCCCGCCGGAGCCGCGGCGCAACGGGCTGGTGATCGGCATCAGCATCGCCGTGGTGGCGGTCCTGGTCGCGGCGGCCGCGATCGGCTACGCGTACACCCGCGGTGGCGACGACCCCACGCCGCCCCCGCCGTCCCCCTCGCCGTCGGCGTCCGCCTCGCCCAGCAGGTCGGCGCCGCCGTCCCGCAGTCCCAGCCCACGCCCCAGCCCCTCGCCCAGCGCGGGCGCCGCGACGACGGTCACCGACGCCCAGCACGGGCTGCGGGTCACCGTCCCGGCGGGCTGGACGTCCCGGGACGCCACCGCGGTCGCCTCGATGCACGCCACCAGCGGTCCGTACGACTGCGGGCTGTCCGAGCAGTGCGTGCGCGGCCAGTTCTCGATCGAGGCCCAGGCGTTCCCCGGCACCGACGCCAAGATCGCGGCGGAGGCGGCGATGGCCAACTACGCCCCGGCGATCTTCGGCAAGCTGACCGGCCACCGCGACCTCACCTCCGGCCCGATCACCGTCGCCGGCGTCGACAGCTACGCCGTGCGCTGGTACGTCACGCCGGAGCAGGGCGCCAGCGGCTACGTCCTGATGGTGGCGGCGCCGGCCGAGGGCGGCGGCTTCGTGCTGCTGCACGGCGGGGTGGACGACGACCCGCTGGCCCCCAAGCCCGCGGTGCTGGAGCAGATCGTCGCGGGCATCCGCTCCACCGCCGGCGGCAGCGGCGCCTGACCGGCGGGCGGGTGGGCCCGGCGCCGAGCCGGGCCCACCCGCTCCTGATGCACTCACCCCGTGGCGCTCACTCCCCGAACCGCTCCCAGAGCAGGGGGAACCGTTTCGCCATCACCGCGGGGTCGTCGAAGTCGAACGGCTCGCCCTCGGGCCCGTCCGGCTGCTCCAGCCCGAGTTCGGGCAGCGGCAGCCCGGTGAGCTGCTCGTACGCCTCGTCGGCGGCGTAGCCCAGGTCCTCGGCCTCGCCGTCCTCCTCGTCGTCGAAGTCCGGCACCAGCTCGGCCAGCGCGTCCGGCTCGTGCACGGCGCCCTCGTACACCTCGCGGCCCTGCCCGATCAGCCAGCACCGGAAGTAGTCGAAGGTGTCGTCCGAGGCACCGTCCAGGAGCAGGTACGCGGCGCCCCACAGCTCGGTCCGGTACGCCCGCTGGAACCGGGCCTCGAACAGCCGGGCGAAGTCGATCACATCGTCGGGCGTCAGCTGCACCAGGCGCTCCACCAGCGCCTCGGCCTGGTCGTCCGGGTCGCCGTCGGCCGCGTCCCTGGTCTCGTCGATCAGCTGCCAGAACTCCGTCTCGTACATCACCGCTCCAGCATCCCCGTTCCCCCCGGCCCGCGCACACCCGGCGCACGGCGGGGCGGCCGGCGAATCCGAGCCCTTTCCCGGGAACGACGGTGCCCCGCCCGTCCGAGGACGAGCGGGGCACCGGGGTGCGGCCGGATCAGAGGCCGAGGTCGCCCTCGAAGGCGCCCTCTTCCAGACGGGCCTTGACCGTGCCCAGGTAGCGGGCGGCGTCGGCGCCGTCCACGATCCGGTGGTCGTACGACAGGGCCAGGTAGACCATGTCGCGCACGGCGATCGTCTCGCCCAGGTCCGGGTGGTTGATGACCACCGGGCGCTTGACGGCGGCGCCGATGCCCAGGATCGCCACCTGCGGCTGGTTGATGATCGGGGTGTCGAACAGCGCGCCGCGCGAGCCGGTGTTGGTGATGGTGAAGGTGCCACCACCCAGCTCGTCCGGGGTGACCTTGTTGTCGCGGGTGCGGGCCGCGAGGTCGGCGGTCTTCTTGGCGATGCCGGCGATGTTGAGGTCGCCCGCGTCGTGGATGACCGGGACGAGCAGACCGCGCTCGGTGTCCACCGCGATGCCCACGTGCTCGGCGCCGTGGTAGGTGATGGTGCCCTCGGCCTCGTTCACCTGGGAGTTGACGACCGGGTGGGCCTTCAGCGCCTCGGTGGCGGCCTTCAC
Organism: Kitasatospora sp. NPDC094015; assembly: GCF_040304075.1. Taxonomy (NCBI): domain Bacteria; kingdom Bacillati; phylum Actinomycetota; class Actinomycetes; order Kitasatosporales; family Streptomycetaceae; genus Kitasatospora; species Kitasatospora sp. NPDC094015. The sequence goes on along the minus strand of NZ_JBEOUL010000002.1, from coordinate 246,488 downwards.
GAAGAACGGCATCGGGGACAGCTTGACGCCCTCGCGGGCCTCGAAGCCGGCCTTCGCCTTGGCGCGCAGGCGCATCAGCTTGGTGATGTCGACCTCGACCACGGTGGTCAGCTGCGCCGACACCTGGAGCGACTCGACCATGCGCTTGGCGATGACCGAGCGCAGGCGCGACATCTTGACCGTGGTGCCGCGCAGCGGCGAGACCTCGGCGACGGTGGCCGGGGCCTTCGCGGCGGAGGCGGCCGGGGCGGCGGTACGGGCCTTGGCGGCCTCGGCCGCGGCCAGCACGTCCTGCTTGCGGATCCGACCGCCGACACCGGTGCCGGTGACGGCGGACAGGGCGACACCCTGCTCGGCGGCGAGCTTGCGCACCAGCGGGGTGACGTAGGCGTCACCACCGTCGGCGGCCGGTGCGGCCTGCGCCACCGGAACAGCGGCGACCGGGGCGGCCGGAGCGGGAGCCGCGACCGGGGCCGGGGCGGCGACCGGGGCGGCCGGAGCCACCGGGGCCGGGGCCGGGGCGGCGACCGGGGCGGCCGGAGCCACCGGGGCCGGGGCCGGGGCGGCCGGAGCGGCGGCGACCGGAGCCGGGACCGCAGCCGGAGCCGCGGGGGCGGCCGGAGCAGCCGCCGGAGCCGGAGCGGCCGGAGCCGCGGGGGCGGCCGGAGCCGCACCCGCCGCGCCGATCAGCGCGAGCTGGGCGCCGACCTCGGCGGTCTCGTCCTCGCCGACCAGGATCTTGACCACGACGCCGGCGACCGGCGAGGGGATCTCGGTGTCGACCTTGTCGGTCGAGACCTCGAGCAGCGGCTCGTCGACCTCGACCGTGTCACCCTCGGCCTTCAGCCAGCGGGTGACGGTGCCCTCGGTCACGCTCTCGCCCAGGGCGGGCAGCAGGACCGGGGTGGCGTCGGCAGCGGGCGCGGCCGGAGCGGCGGCGGCCGGCGCGGCAGCCGGAGCAGCCGGAGCGGCGGGGGCCTCGGCCACGGGGGCCGGGGCGGGGGCGGCGGCCGGAGCGGCCTCCGCCACCGGGGCGGCAGCGGCGGCGGGCGCGCCGGAGCCGTCGTCGATGACCGCCAGCTCGGCGCCCACCTCGACGGTCTCGTCCTCGCCGACCTTGATCGAGGCCAGGATGCCGGACGCCGGCGCCGGGATCTCGGTGTCGACCTTGTCGGTCGACACCTCGAGCAGCGGCTCGTCCATCTCCACGTGCTCACCCTCGGCCTTCAGCCAGCGGGTGACGGTGCCCTCGGTCACGCTCTCGCCCAGTGCGGGCAGTGTTACTGAGACCGCCATGGTTTCAGCGACTCCTATCAAGTCTTGCGTACAGGAATGGGGGTGCTCGGTCGCGATCAGTCGTGCGCGTGCAGCGGCTTGCCGGCCAGCGCCAGGTGCGCCTCGCCGAGGGCCTCGGACTGGGTCGGGTGGGCGTGGATGAGCTGGGCCACCTCGGCCGGCAGCGCCTCCCAGTTGTAGATCAGCTGAGCTTCGCCGACCTGCTCGCCCATGCGGGCGCCGACCATGTGGACGCCGACCACGGCGCCGTCCTTGACCTGGACGAGCTTGATCTCGCCGGCGGTCTTCAGGATCTTGCTCTTGCCGTTGCCGGCCAGGTTGTACTTGAGCGTGACGACCTTGTCCTTGCCGTAGATCTCCACGGCCTTGGCCTCGGAGATGCCGACCGAGGCGACCTCCGGGTTGGAGTAGGTGACCCGCGGCACGCCGTCGTAGTCGATCGGCACGGCCTTGAGGCCGGCCAGCCGCTCCGCGACGAGGATGCCCTCGGCGAAGCCGACGTGGGCCAGCTGCAGGGTCGGGGCGAGGTCGCCGACGGCGGAGATGGTCGGCACGTTGGTGCGCATGTACTCGTCGACGAGGACGTAGCCGCGGTCCATCGCGACGCCGTTCTCCTCGTAGCCGAGGCCGGCCGAGACCGGGCCGCGGCCGATCGCGACGAGCAGCAGGTCGGCGTCGATCTGCTTGCCGTTCTCGGTGGAGACGCGGACGCCGTCGGCGGTGTACTCGACACCGGAGAAGCGGGCCTTGAGCTCGAACTTGATGCCACGCTTGCGGAAGGCACGCTCCAGCAGCTTGGAGGAGTTCTCGTCCTCCAGCGGCACCAGGTGCGGCAGGGCCTCGACGATGGTGACGTCGACGCCGAACGACTTCCAGACGGAGGCGAACTCGACGCCGATCACGCCGCCGCCGAGGATGACGGCCGACTTCGGGATCCGGTCGAGCTTGAGGGCGTGGTCCGAGGAGATGATCCGGTCGCCGTCGATGGTCAGACCGGGCAGCGACTTCGGCACCGAACCGGTGGCGAGGATGATGTGGCGACCCTCGATGCGCCGGCCGTTCACGTCCACCGAGGTCTGCGAGGAGAGCTTGCCCTCGCCGGTGATGTAGTTGACCTTGCGCGAGGCGACCAGGCCCTGCAGGCCCTTGTACAGGCCGCTGACCACGTCGTCCTTGTACTTGTGGACACCGTTGATGTCGATGCCCTGGAAGGTCGCCAGGACGCCGAACTCGGCGGCTTCCTTGGTCTCGTCGGCGATCTCGGCCGCGTGCAGCAGGGCCTTGGTCGGGATGCAGCCGCGGTGCAGGCAGGTGCCGCCGAGCTCACCCTTCTCGATCAGGGTGACGCTCAGACCCAGCTGGGCGGCGCGGAGCGCCGCGGCGTAACCGCCGCTTCCGCCTCCGAGAATGACTACGTCGAAAACGGTGCTGGCGTCGTTCGCCACGTCACGTCCTCCATGCAAGGGGTGCGGTTCGCCGGGCCGGTCGCGGTCCGGTGGGTCGGAAGCCTTTGTAAGGCGCCCAGTCGTGCCGGAAATACATCTTTGCACTTGTTGGCGGCGGCTGGCGTCGGGGGCTGCCCCGAAGGGCCCCTCGAGGGCGCCGACGGGGGGCCGAGCCGCCCCTACGTGTGGTCATTGTCGCAGCTCAAACCCCTGTCGGGGCAGGGCCGAAGGGCCCGGCGGCCGGCCGGGGCCCCCGCCGCCTTCCGCTCTGCGGAACAAAGTTTCGCCGGAGGCGAACAGGCGATCTCATTGCGAAGCCCGTTACCGGCTGGTAATGCCGGAGGGGCCCGGCACCGTCACGGCGCCGGGCCCCTCCGCGGGGGTCACGCGTTCGCGGTGTCCTCGGCGAAGCGCACCAGGGTGCGGATCGCGCTGCCGGTGCCGCCCTTGGGGGTGTAGCCGTACGGCGCACCCTCGTGGAAGGCCGGGCCGGCGATGTCGAGGTGGGCCCAGTCGATGCCCTCGGCGACGAACTCCTTCAGGAACAGGCCGGCGACCAGGCCGCCACCCATCCGCTCGCCCATGTTCTGCAGGTCGGCGATGGTGGTCTCGACCATGGCCTTGCGCAGCTCGGCCGGCAGCGGCATCGGCCAGGACTGCTCGCCGACCGCCTCGGCGGTCTCGTGCAGCCGGGTGCGCAGGTCGTCGTCGTTGGCCATCACGCCGAAGGTGCGGTTGCCCAGGGCGAGCACCATGGCGCCGGTCAGGGTGGCGACGTCGACGATGACGTCCGGGTTCTCCTCGCCGGCCCGGACGATCGCGTCGGCGAGCACCAGCCGGCCCTCGGCGTCGGTGTTGAGGACCTCGACGGTCTTGCCGCCGTACATCCGCAGCACGTCGCCGGGGCGGGTGGCGGAGCCGGAGGGCATGTTCTCGGCCAGCGCGAGCCAGCCGGTGACGTTGACCGCGAGGCCCAGGCGCTTGGCGGCCACCACGGCGGCGAACACGGCGGCGGCGCCGGACATGTCGCACTTCATGGTCTCGTTGTGGCCGGCCGGCTTCAGCGAGATGCCGCCCGAGTCGTAGGTGATGCCCTTGCCGATGAAGGCGAGGGTCGCCTTGGCCTTCGGGTGGGTGTAGGCCACCTTCACCAGGCGGGGCGGGTTGGCCGAGCCGACGCCGACCCCGAGGATGCCGCCGAAGCCGCCCTTGGCCAGCGCCTTCTCGTCCAGCACCTCGACCTTGAGGCCGTGCTCCTTGCCGGCCGCCTGGGCGATCGCGGCGAAGGCCTTCGGGTGCAGGTCGTTCGGGGCGGTGTTGATCAGGTCGCGGGCGCGGTTGATCTCCTCGCCGAGCGCGGTGGCGCGCTCCGCGGCGGCCTTGGCGTCCTTGTTGCCCTTGCGGGCGGCCAGCAGCACCAGCTCGCCGACCGGCTCCTTGCCGCTGCCGGCGCCCTTGTAGCTGCCGAAGCTGTACGCGCCGAGCAGGCCGCCCAGCGCGACGGCCTCGATCTCCTCGGCCGACTCGGCGGGGAGCAGCAGCGCGGCCTTCTTGACGCCGGCCAGGGTGCGGGCGGCGACGCCGGCGGCACGGCGCAGCGTCTCGGCCCCGTAGCCGGCCTCGGCGGCCTCGCCCAGGCCGACGGCCAGCACCAGCGGGGCCTTCAGACCCGTGGCGGCGGGGAGCTTGACCGCCTCACCCTCGGCGCCGGTCGCGCCCAGGGTCGTGAGGACCTCGGCCAGCTTGCCCTCGAACGCCTCGGCGACGGCCTCGGCGCCGGAGGCGACGACCAGGCCCTTGGGGCCCTTCGCCACGCCGATCACCAGGGCATCCGCGCGCAGCGATGCGGCGGAGGAGGTGCTCACAGACAGTGCAGTCACGTAAATGCGTCCTGTTCTTTCGCGGTCCACGGCCGGGTACGGCACCGGTGCCGTACCGGCATAACCCCGGCGTGATCCGCGGGAAACGGGCACAGGGCTACGATTGCTCCCCGCATGGTAGTCCGCATGGTGGGATCACGCGCCCCCGGTGTCCCGGCCGTCGCCGGCGCCGTCCGGCGGTGCGGGTCCCGGCCCGCGCCGGGTGCATCGTCCCCGATCGGCCGTCAGCCGGGCCCGGCTCGCCCTGCCGGGCCGTCAGGCGCTGGTCAGAGCAGGGCCAGCGCCACCAGCGCGCCGGTCGCCGCGGTCTCCGCGAGCGCCCCGAGCACGTCCCCGGTGACGCCGTCGAAGCGCCGCACGCAGCGCCGCAGCAGCAGCCCCGCGCAGCCGAGTCCGAGCAGCAGGGCCAGTGGTGCGCGCAGCGCGGCCCATCCCTGGCCGGCGCCGGCGAGTGCGAGCACCGCCGCCGAGGCCGCCGACACCGCGAGCGCCCCGGCCACCGGGACGGTGCCCGCGACGGTCGCGCCCAGCCCGCCGGGCCGCGCCGCCGGCACCTGGCGCAGGCAGCCCCAGGCGAGCGCGCAGCGGGCGGTCACCGCCGCGGTCAGCACGGCCAGCGCGCCCCGTGCGGTCGAGGCGGCGAAGGCGTCGGCCAGGGCGGCGATCTGAGCCAGCAGCACCAGCAGCAGCGTCAGCACCCCGAACGGGCCGATGTCCGACTGCTTCATGATCCGCAGGGCGTCCTCGGCCGGCTTCCCGCTGCCCAGCCCGTCCGCGACGTCGGCCAGGCCGTCCAGGTGCAGCCCCCGGGTCAGCGCGGCGCCCGCCGCGACCGCGGCCACCGCCGCCAGCGGCGCACCGCCGCGCCAGGCGACCAGCGCGCCGGCGGCGGCGGCCAGGGCGCCCAGCAGCAGGCCGACCAGCGGGGCCGCGAGCATCGCCCGCCTCGCTGTCGGGCGGTCCCAGCGGTCCACCCGCACCCGCAGCACCGACAACGTCCCGAACGCGAACCGCAGTCCGTCGAACGCCACCGGGCCCGCCCCTAGCCCCGGCCCAGCAGCTCCGCCGCGCTCGGCAGCCGGGCCGGCGGCCGCGGCTCCAGCGGGCCGGCCGCCGGCACCGCCGACGGCTCGGCCAGGGTGTCCGAGGCGGCCTGCAGCAGCGGCAGCGCCAGCAGTGCGCCGGTGCCCTCGCCCATCGAGACGCCGAGGTCCTGCACCGGGGTCAGGGTCAGCCGGTCGTACGCCTTCGCCTGGGCCGGCTCGCCGGTCGACATGCCGGCCTGCCACCACTCGGGCGCCCGGAACGCGATCCGCTGCGCCACCAGCGCGCAGGCGGCCGAGACCACGCCGTCCAGCACCACCGGCAGCCGGCGCACCGCGGCCTGCAGCAGGAAGCCGGTGATCGCGGCGAAGTCCGCGCCGCCGGAGGTCGCCAGCAGCGCCAACTGGTCGCCCAGCACCGGGCGGGCGCGGCGCAGCGCGTCCCGTACGGTGGCGCACTTGACCATCCAGATCCGGTCGTCGATGCCCGAGCCGCGCCCGGTGACGGCGGCGGCGTCGGTGCCGCAGAGCGCGCCCACCAGCACGGCGGCGACGGTGGTCGAGCCGACCCCCAGGTCGCCGAGGACCACCAGGTCCGTGCCGGCGTCGGCCTCCTCGTCGGCGATCGCAACACCGGCCCGGAAGGCGCGGGCGGCCTCCTCGGCGCTCACCGCGTCCTCGACGTCGATCCGCCCGGAGCCGCGGCGCACCCGGTGCCGGACCACCTCCTCCGGGAACTCCCCGGGGTCGGCGTCCACCGCGAGGTCGACCACCCGGACCTGGGCGCCGTAGCGGCGGGCGAGCAGCGCGACCGGCGCGGTGCCGTCCAGCACGGCGCGGATCCGGCGGGCGGTGCCGCCGGGCGCCTGGGGCCGGGACACCCCGAGCGAGGCGACGCCGTGGTCGCCGGCGAAGAGCAGCACCTTCGCCGCCACCAGCGGCCGGGTCGGCGCGGCGCCCTGCACCGAGGCGAGCCAGCTGCCCAGCTCCTCCAACTGCCCGAGCCCGCCACGGGGCTTGGCCGACGCCTGCCAGCGCTCCTCGGCGGCGCGCCGCGCGCTCTCGTCGGGGCGCTCGACGAGCGAGGAGAACGTATCGAGATCCACGGTGGTGTCCATCGTCCGGAAGGCTACACGGCACCCGTCGTCAGGCAGCAGCAGGCTTGATGGTCAGCGTCTGACCCGCTACGACGAGCAGCACCCGCTCCGAGCCGTCCGCCACCGCCATGTTCAGCCGGCCGAGGGTGTCGCGGAAGCGCCGGCCGGCGGCGGTGGCCGGGACCACGCCCATCCCCACCTCGTTGCTCACCGCGACCACCTGACGGGCGGTCCGCCGCCAGGCCAGCGCGAGCGCCTCGCAGCGGGCCCGCACCGCCTCCTCACCACCGGCCGCCCAGCGGTCGTCCGCCCAGGCGTCGTGCTCGTCCATCACCGTGGTCAGCCACAGTCCGAGGCAGTCCACCAGCACCGGCGCCGGGTCGGTGCGGTCGGCCAGCACCGGCTCCAGGTCGCAGGTCTCGGCGGTGCGCCAGCCGGCCGGCCGCCGCTCGCGGTGCAGCTCGATCCGCTGCGCCCAGTCGACGTCGCCCTCCCGGCGCCCGCCGGTCGCCACGTACAGCACGTCGGGGTGGTCGGCGAGCAGCTGCTCGGCCCGGGTCGACTTGCCGGAACGGGCGCCGCCGAGGATCAGGGTGCGGGGGAGCTGGGCCATGCGCCCCATCCTGCCGGAGAAGCGTGCCGGTGAGGGTATGGGACCGATCACGGCGGGCACGCTACTGTCCGTACGACACAGCGGTCGGACGGTGGGAGGAGCACGGCATGGTGTGGACGTGGCGGTTCGAGAAGGAGGACGGCTCGCAGGCCGTCGAGGCCGGCGGCCAGGAGGAGTTCAGCAGCCAGGGCGACGCGGAGTCGTGGATCGGCGAGAGCTGGAAGGACCTGGTGGAGGGCGGCGCGGACCGCGCGGTGCTGCGCGACGACGACCAGGTGATCTACACCATGAGCCTGCACGAGGGCTGAGCCCGCCCGGCGGCCTACTTGCCGCCGAAGACGTGGAGCAGGGCCGCGACCTGGCGGTACGGGTCCTGCCGGCCGGCCCGCTCCTCGGCGTCCAGCAGCTGGGCGAGCTGGCGGCCGTCCACCGGCGCCTCGTGGTCGGCGGTGTTGTCGGTGAAGACCCGCACGCCGTACCAGGCGCGCAGCGGCACCGAGATCTCGGTGAGCGTGACGGAGAGGTCGGCCAGCCGGTCGGCGCGGGCCGACAGGCCCAGCCGGTTGGTGTAGCGCACCGAGTCGAACGAGTGCAGGGCGCCGCGCCAGTCGCCGGCCAGGCCGGGGCGCATCGCGAGCGCGTCGGCGTTGCGCACCAGCAGCGAGAGGACCCCGCCGGGGGCCAGCACCCGGGCCAGCGAGGCGAGCAGCGGATCCGGGTCGGAGAGGTACCTGAGCACGTCGTGGCAGAGCACCACGTCGAAGCTGCGCGGGCCGAACCAGCGCCCGCAGTGGTGGCCGTCGCCGGTGAGCAGCTGCACCCGGGCGCGCACCTCGTCCGGCTCGGCGGCGAGCGCGGCCTGGGCGGCGCCGAGGGTCACCGGGTCCGGGTCGAGGCCGGTGACCAGGTGGCCGGCGCGGGCCAGGCGCAGCGCCTGGGTGCCCTGGCCGCAGCCGACGTCGAGCACCCGCAGGCCGGTGTGCCCGGCCAGCTGCTCGGCGAGCTGCCGGGCGACCAGTTCCCGGCGGACCAGGTTGCGCAGCCCGCCCTGCCGCTCCAGCCACTGGCCGGCGGCGCTGCCCAGCGGCGGCATCCCGCGGGCCGGCAGGTGGGCGGGCGGCAGGTGGGCGGGCGGCAGGTGGGCGGGCGGCAGCGGTGCGGTGAACCGGTCGTGCTGGCCGCCGCCCTGCCCGGGCAGCGCGTACAGCCCGGGTGTCTGCGGATCGACCGCGGACACCCAGTACGGCGGGACCGGCTCCGCGGTCAGGGCCGCTCGCCCCGCTTCACCTGCGGCTTGGGCAGCCGCAGCCGGCGCATCTGCAGGGTGCGCATCATCGCGTAGGCGACCACGCCGCGGGAGTTGTCGTTCGGGAAGCGCTCGCGCAGGGCCTTGCGCAGGCCGAGGCCCAGGCGCAGGAAGTCGAGGATGACCACGACGAAGAAGGCCATGAAGAGCAGGGTCGACAGCACCTGGAGCGACTGCACCTGCATCACACTGAGCACCAGCACGACCACCGCGTACGGCAGGAAGAACTCGGCGGCGGACCAGCGGGAGTCGATGTAGTCGCGGGCGAAGCGCTTCACCGGGCCCTTGTCGCGGGCCGGGAGGTAGCGCTCGTCGCCCTCGAGCAGGGCGGTGCGCTGCTTCTCGCGCTCGGTGCGCATCCGGTCGCGGGCCTGGCGGTTCGCCTCCTTGCGGTCCTTGGGCACGGTCACCCGGGTCCGCCGGTGGGCCTCCGCCTCACTGCGCTTGGGCGTCGGCCGGCCCTTGGGGGCCTGCGGGTCACGGGACAGGGTCTTCTCGTCCTGCTCGGCCAGCGCGGTGGCGGAGGAGGCGTCATCTGAGCGGCGTCGGAACACACCACCAGCGTACGTGCTGACCGGGTGCTTTCGGCCAGGGCCGTCGGACCCGAACCGGTATCGATCACCCGGGCGTGTCCCTCAGGGGTGGCCCCGGCCTCCGGTGGATCATGGGATCAGGGTCGGATCCACCCCAGGGACGATGCCGCACGGGCGCCCGGTGTAGCAGTCTTGTTGCAGCTCGTGCACTGCGGCGACCACCTCGCTGCGAATACACTCGACGTGTTACGAGACGAATCCGCAGGCCCGAAGAAGGGGGCACTCGAGGCCCATGAGCGACGGAATCATGAAGCGTATGGGGCTGATCTTCCGCTCCAAGGCGAACAAGGCCTTGGACCGGGCGGAGGACCCGCGCGAGACGCTCGACTACTCCTACCAGAAGCAGCTCGAACTGCTGCAGAAGGTGCGCAGGGGCGTCGCCGACGTGGCCACCTCGCGCAAGCGCCTGGAGCTGCAGCTCACCCAGCTCCAGCAGCAGTCCGCGAAGTACGAGGACCAGGGCCGCAAGGCGCTCTCGCTCGGCCGCGAGGACCTCGCCCGCGAGGCGCTGACCCGCAAGTCGAACCTGCAGTCCCAGATCACCGACCTGGAGGTGCAGTACCAGCAGCTCCAGGCCGAGGAGGAGAAGCTCACGCTCGCCTCCCAGCGGCTGCAGGCCAAGGTGGACGCCTTCCGCACCAAGAAGGAGACCATCAAGGCCACCTACACCGCGGCCCAGGCGCAGACCCGGATCGCGGAGTCCTTCTCGGGCATCTCGGAGGAGATGGGCGACGTCGGCCTCGCGATCCAGCGGGCCGAGGACAAGACGGCCCAGATGCAGGCGCGGGCCGGTGCGATCGACGAGCTGCTGGCCTCCGGCGCGCTCGACGACGCCAGCGGTCTCGGCCGCAAGGACGACATCGAGGCCGAGCTGGAGCGGGTGGCCGGCGGCAGCGACGTCGAGCTGGAGCTGGCCCGGATGAAGGCCGAACTCACCGGTGGCACCCCGGGCGGGGCGCCGCAGGCGATCGAGCAGGGCAAGCAGGACAACCCGCCCACCATCAACTACAACAAGTGACCTGACCTCGACGGACCGGGAGACGCGCGGCATGATCATGAGGGTCATGGGTGAGGGGCAGTTCAAGGTCGGCGACGGCCATCTGAACGAGCTCAACCGGCTCGACGACGAGCTGCTCACCGCGCTGGAGGCGGGTGACGAGACGGCCTTCCGGGCCGCGCTCGGCAACCTGCTCGAAGCGGTGAGGAAGTTCGGCTCGCCGTTGCCGGACGATTCCCTGGAGCCGTCCGATCTGATCCTCCCGGACGCCGAGGCGACGGTGGAGCAGGTCCGCGAACTGCTGCGGGACGAGGGCGACGGCCTGATCCCGGGGCTTCCGGAGTAGTAGTCCGTGACATGGAGCGGGGCGGCACCCACCGGGTGCCGCCCCGCTCCATGTCCGCACGGGCGTGCGGAAACGTTCCTGCATGCCGCAGGCCCGCCGCCTTACGGCAGGGCGAGCATCCGGTCCAGCGCCGCCTTGGCGTACTTCTCGGTCTCCGGGTCGACCGTGATCACGTTCGGCACCCGGCCGTCCACCAGCGACTCCAGCGCCCAGACCAGGTGCGGCAGGTCGATCCGGTTCATGGTGGAGCAGAAGCAGACCGCCCGGTCCAGGAAGACGATCTCCTTGTCCGGGTGCGCCTTGGCCAGCCGGCGGACCAGGTTCAGCTCGGTGCCGATGGCCCACTTGGAGCCGGGCTCGGCCGCGTCCAGCGCCTTGATGATGTACTCGGTCGAGCCGACCATGTCGGCGGCCGAGACCACCTCGTGCTTGCACTCGGGGTGCACCAGCACGGTGACCCCGGGGATCCGGGCCCGCACGTCGTTGACCGAGTCCAGCGAGAACCGGCCGTGCACCGAGCAGTGGCCGCGCCACAGGATCATCTTCGCGTCGCGCAGCTGCTCGACGGTCAGCCCGCCGTTCGGCTTGTGCGGGTTGTAGAGCACGCAGTCGTCCAGCGAGAAGCCCATGTCGCGCACGGCGGTGTTGCGGCCGAGGTGCTGGTCGGGCAGGAAGAGCACCTTGCTGCCCTGCTCGTACGCCCACTCCAGGGCCCGCTGGGCGTTGGAGGAGGTGCAGATGGTGCCGCCGTGCTTGCCGGTGAACGCCTTGATGTCGGCCGAGGAGTTCATGTACGAGACCGGGACGGTGACGTCCGCGATGCCCGCCTCGGTCAGCACGTCCCAGCACTCGGCGACCTGCTCGGCGGTGGCCATGTCGGCCATCGAGCAGCCGGCCGCGAGGTCCGGCAGCACGACCTGCTGGGCGCTGCTGGTGAGGATGTCCGCGGACTCGGCCATGAAGTGCACGCCGCAGAAGACGATGTACTCCGCCTCCGGTCGGGCGGCCGCGTCCCGGGCCAGCTTGAAGGAGTCACCGGTGACGTCGGCGAACTCGATGACCTCGTCACGCTGGTAGTGGTGACCCAGGATGAAGACGCGGTCGCCCAGCTTCTCCTTGGCCGCCCGGGCGCGCTCGACCAGGTCGGGGTCGGAGGCCGCGGGCAGGTCGCCCGGGCACTCGACGCCGCGCTCGCTGTTCGGGTCGGCCTCGCGGCCGAGGAGCAGCAGTGCGAGCGGCGTCGGGGTGGGGTCGACGCCGTAGGTCTCGGTGGTGGTGGTCACGGGCGGGTGCCCTCCTGTGCGGCCGATCGAACGAACCAGCCTTCTCGTCTATCTGACACTATCTATGATAACCCGTTAGCGTCACTCTGACGATGGCCGTCCTGTCAGTGTGACGAGAACCGCTCGCCGGTTCGGCGTCTTCCCGGCGTGCCCGAATCGATATCCGGGCCCGGTCGCGCTTGGCTTGAGCCATGAAGGCAATCGCGATCAGAAGGTACGGCGGCCCCGAGGTCGTCGAGTACACCGAGCTGCCGGACCCGAAGGTGGGGCCCGACTCGGTCCTGGTGCAGGTCAGGGCGGCCGGGGTCAATCCGGTCGACTGGAAGATCCGCGAGGGCGCGATGGACGGCCTGATGGACGTCCACTTCCCGCTGATCATGGGCTGGGACCTGGCCGGCGTGGTGCTGGCGGTCGGCGGCGCGGTCACCGAGTTCGCCCCGGGCGACGAGGTGATCGGCTACGTCCGCAAGGACGCGGTGGAACACGGTACCTACGCCGAGCTGGTCTCCGCCCCCGTGCGCACGCTGGCCCGCAAGCCCGCCTCGCTGGACTGGGCGCAGGCCGGCGGTCTGCCGCTGGCCGGCCTGACCGCCCGGCAGTGCCTGGTCGGGGCGCTCGACCTGCGGCCGGGCGAGAGCGTGCTGATCCACGGCGCGGCCGGCGGGGTCGGCTGCCTCGCGGTGCAGCTCGCGGTGGCGATCGGCGCCCGGGTGATCGGCACCGCCAGCGAGCGCAACCACGCGTTCCTGCGCGGCCTGGGCGCCGAACCCGTGGCGTACGGCGAAGGGCTGGTGGACCGGCTGCGCGAGCTCGCCCCCGCCGGTCTGGACGCCGCGCTGGACCTGGTCGGCGGCGGCGAGCCGCTGGAGGTGTCGGCCCAGCTGGTGGCCGATCCCGCCCGGCTGGCCTCGATCACCGACTACGGCGTGGTGGCCCGCGGCGGGCACTACGTCTTCGTCCGCCCGGACGCCGAGGGGCTGGCCGAACTGGCCGCGCTGGCCGACCGCGGCGCGCTGCGGGTGCCGGTGGCGTCCACCTTCCCGCTGGCCCAGGCGGCCTCCGCACAGGCGCTGAACGCCGAGGGCCGGACCAGGGGCAAGATCGTGCTGCTGGTGGACTGACCCCGGTCCTGGTCAGAATGGGGTCGGGCGCCGTCCGCGACGGGGCCCGACCTCCCCACCCGCACCACCCGTGGAGCCCGCACCGATGACCACGCACCGACCGGCAGACCAGGGCGGGGCGTCGCTGGACGAGACCGACCGGCTGCTGCTGCGCCACCTGAGCCGGGACGGCCGCGCCTCGTACGCGGAGATCGGGCTGCTGGCCAACCTCTCCGCCACCGCCGTCCGCCGCCGGATCGACCGGCTGCGCTCGCGCGGCGTGGTGCGGGGCTTCACCGTGGTGCTCGACCCGGCGGTGCTGGGCTGGCAGACCGAGGCCTTCGTCGAGGTCTACTGCCGCGAGCGCACCGCGCCCGAGGAGATCCTGGCCAGCCTGCGGCAGTTCCCCGAGGTGGTCGCCGCCTGGACGGTCACCGGGGACCCGGACGCGCTGGTGCACCTGCGGGCCGCCGACACCCGGCACCTGGAGGCGGTGATCGAGCGGATCCGCAAGGAGCCCGGCGTGCAGCGCAGCCGCAGCTCGGTGGTGCTCTCCCGGCTGATCGGCTGACCGGCCGACCGGCCGGAAAGGGCCCCGGGAGGAGCCGCGCAGGATTCCTGCGCGAGGTGCCCCGAACGCGCTCGAATCCGTCCCGGAGGGCCTCGTTCCGACGCGCGGCGGAACGTTTCTGCTGCCTAGGCTGAAGAGCGTCCGGACGGCCCCACCAGCCCCACCAGCCGCCGGAATCCCCGCTCCGGGAGCAGCCCGTCGAGCCGCGAGAACGACTGAGAGGGACACCGGTGTCCGCAGCCCCGCACCGCATGCACCAGCCCGACAACGAGCTGGTCGACCTGGTCTTCGACTACATGCGCGAGCGGCTCCAGTACGACCCCGTACCGCTCGACCACCCCGGCGACGGCGACCACCTGCGCCGCCAGCTGGCCGGCCTGCTGAACGAGCGCGGCAACGACGCCGCCGACGTGCTCAAGCTCTACGACCACGAGCTCTCCAGAGCCGTGATCTCCGCCGACAGCCCGCGCTACCTGTCGTTCATCCCGTGCGCCCCCACCAAGGCCGCGCTGCTCTTCGACATGGTGGTCTCCTGCGCCTCCCTGCAGGGCATCTCCTGGCTGGAGGCGGCCGGCGCGATCGCCGCCGAGAACCAGGTGCTGCGCCTGATCGCCGACCGGGCGGGCCTGCCCGGCACCGCCGGCGGCACCTTCGTCTCCGGCGGCTCGGCCGGCAACCTGTCCGCGCTGGTGGTCGCCCGGGACACCGCCCGGCGCCGGCTCGGCGTCGGCCCCGAGGCCCGGCTGCGGATCGCCGTCGCCGACCAGGTGCACTCCTCGGTCAAGAACACCTTCAACATCATCGGCGTGGAGGCCTTCAAGGTCCCGACTGTCGACCGCCGCTTCACCGGCGAGGCGCTGCGCGCCGCGCTGGCCGCCGACCCGAACCCGGAGACGGTGATCGCGGTGGTCGGCACCGCCGGCACCACCAACGAGGGCATCGTCGACGACCTGGCCGGGCTCTCCGAGGTCACCCGCGAGCGCGGCATGTGGTTCCACGTCGACGGCGCCTACGGCGGCGCGGGCCTGTTCGCCCCCTCGGTCCGGGAGCGCTACAACGGCATCGAGCACGCCGACTCCTTCGTGGTGGACCCGCACAAGTGGCTGTTCGCGCCCTTCGACTGCGCCGCGCTGATCTACCGCAACCCCCAGCTCGCCCGGGCCGTGCACACCCAGGACGCCTCCTACCTGGACGTCCTGCACACCGAGGGCGACGAGTGGAACCCCACCGACTACGCCTACCACCTGACCCGGCGCGCCCGCGGCCTGCCGCTCTGGTTCTCGCTTGCGGTGCACGGCACCCAGGCGTACACCGACGCGATCGAGGCCGGGCTGACGCTGGCCCGGGACACCGCCCAGGTGATCCGGGACACCGAGCACCTGGAGCTGCTGCACGACCCGCAGCTGTCGGCCGTCTGCTTCCGCCGCACCGGCTGGACCCGCGAGGACTACTACCGCTGGTCCCAGCAGCTGCTCGCCGACCAGATCGGCTTCGTCACCCCCACCGGCTGGGACGGCGAGACGGTCGCCCGCTTCGCCTTCCTCCACCCGGGCACCACGATGGAGATGGTCGAGGAGATCCTCGCCACCATGGTCTGAGCCTGCGCCCGCCGGCCGGGGGAGCGCCCCCGGCCGGCGGCTTTCCCTGACCTCGGGGGGCTGCGGCCTAGGGCTTGTCTGACAATTCGCGTCGGATGAGCGCGCGGCGGTGGGCGCCCGGCTGGGCGTGCCGGCGAAGCGTCCTCGTACTGGACGTACTTGGACGTTTCGCCGGTGCGTTCAGGCGGGATGCCCGGCGTCGCGCGCCCGGCGGGAATTGTCAGACAAGCCCTAGAGCAGCCCGCCGTCCGGTATGTACGGCGTCGGCGGCCGCATCCCGCGCAGCGCGAGGTAGCCGCGGGTCTCCAGGGTGAGGCCCAGCTCCAGGCCGACGTCCACCGCCCACTCCTGCTCCGCCGTGAGGTGCTCCACCCGCGCCTCGGTGCCGTCCGGGACCCGGGCCAGCGCCTCCCGCAGCAGCCGGGTCGCGATCCGCTTCGAGGTCGCGCCCAGCAGCCGCACCGCCCCGCCGTCCCGGTAGCAGTACCCGCTGCCGGCCAGGCTGTCCGCGATCAGCAGCTCCTCGTAGTGGCCCATCAGGTAGGCGTGGTCCGGCCCGTGCGCCGCGCCGCGCAGCCGGCGGTCCACCGAGTCGAGCAGGTGCAGCTGCCCGGTGCCCCCGGGGTGCACCGGGATGTCACCCGGGTCCAGCAGCCCGGCGCGGTCCACCGAGCCGCTCAGCGCCATCGCCGGGTGCAGGGTGAACCCGGCCCGCCGGTAGTGCCGGGCCGCCGCCGGCGACGGCGAGCCGCACACCATCCCGCGCAGGCAGCCCCGCCCGTACGACGCCGTGCGCTCCAGCAGCAGCCGGCCGACCCCGTGGCCCCTGGCCTGCGGCACCACCGCGAACAGCGCCATGATCCAGACGCCCTCGCGGCGCAGCGACAGCGCCGCGCCGAGCGGCTCGCCGTCCCGCTCGGCGATCCAGCAGCCGGCCGGGTCCGCCCGCACCAGGTGCCGGGTGAGCGCCAGCTGCCGCACCACCGCGGGCCGGTCGCCGGGCCGTTCGGTCGCACCGCCGGGCGGGCGGCGCGCGGCAGCCCGCACCACGCGCTGCACGGCCCTGGCGTCGGTGGCCGTGTCCTGGAGCTGACGAAGGATCACGCCTGCCATCCTCGCCGCACAGGGCCCGTGACGTGGCCGGTTCGCCCGGATCGGGCGGTGACCAGGGTGCCGCGGTGTGCGAGCATGGGTGTGTGGGGGAGCGGGCGACGAAAAGTCCCCCGGAAGCACCACCGACCGGAAATGATTCCGGGAGGCCGCTGGTTGGCACTGGCGGCAGATAGTCGTCAAAGACCGGGAGTAAGCATGACCGTCCAGGACGAGACCACCAAGGTCGAGAGTGGCATCCAGCTCACCGATGCCGCAGCGGCCAAGGTGAAGGGCCTGCTCGACCAGGAGGGCCGCGACGACCTCGCGCTGCGGGTCGCCGTGCAGCCGGGCGGCTGCTCGGGCCTCCGCTACCAGCTGTTCTTCGACGAGCGCTCGCTGGACGGCGACGTCGTGAAGGACTTCAACGGTGTGAAGGTCGTCACCGACCGGATGAGCGCCCCCTACCTGGGCGGCGCGACCGTCGACTTCGTCGACTCCATCGAGAAGCAGGGCTTCACCATCGACAACCCGAACGCCACGGGCTCCTGCGCCTGCGGCGACTCGTTCAGCTAAGCGCTGATCTGCCGAAGGGCGGCCCCGGGATCATCCCGGGGCCGCCCTTCGGCCGTTCCCGGCCGTTCCGTGCCACGGATCGGCGTCAGCGCGGCCCACCGGCCGGCTGGCCGCCCGGCTGGACCTGCTCGCCGGTCGCCACGTCGAGCACCGCCTCGCCGTGGAACGGCTGCGGCAGCGTCGCGGACACCTCGTTCACCCTCACCAGCGCGGCGCACGCCTGCCCCTTGGGCGCGGGCTGGGCGATCACCACCCGGACCCGGATCACCCCGGGCGTGGGCTCCTCGGCCTTCAGCCCGTACTTGTCGCAGGTGCCGCCGTAGAACGACACCACCAGCGTGCTGGCACCGTCCACCCGGTAGCCGAGCGCCGGGTACTTCGGCGCCGACGGGTCCGGCTCGCCCACCGCGATACCGGGCTTGGTGGGGCTCCCGGCGGACGGCTGCGCGCTCGGGTCGGCCGGCGGCGTGGACGCCGGGGCGGAGGCCGAGGCCGGCGGCGAGGCCGCCGCGCTCGATGCGGGCCCGCTCGGCGATGCGGCTCCCGAGGAGCCCGCCCCGGCCGAGGAGCTGTCCGAGGCCGTGGTCGACCCGGTCTGCCCGCACGCGGTCAGCGCACCCGCCCCGACCAGCAGGGCTGCCAGTGCGACGGCGCCCCGGCGGCGGGCGCTGCGGAACGGTACGGCTGCGGTCCTGTCGTCCATGGTGTGACTTCCTCCCGAGGGCTGCGCAGCCCGCCTCCGCGGTGCTGCGCGGATCTGACGTGCCCCGGAGGAATCCGGTTCCCCGGCGGTGGATCCGGACGTCAGCCGCCGTAGTCCGGCATGCCCGCCACCAGGCGCTGCGCCCCGGGCGAGACCTTCACCCCGCCCGGCGCGACCGCGGCCGGCTGCGGACCGGACGCCAGCGGGGGCCAGAACCGGCCGAGCCGCCGGGAGGAGCGGACCAGCGCGGCCAGGCTGTCCGGATCGGCGTCGCCCCGCGGCGTGCTCGTCGGCCTGACGGGGGAATGGCTGGGAATCATCGGTGATTCGCTCCGATCGCCGCGCCGCGGCGCGGTGCCGCGGCCCTGGAGAGGCCCGGTCGGGCCCCCTGTCTGCGACCCTAGGCCCGCCCGGGCGGCCTAGCCAGGCCTACCACGGGGTAGCACTCGGACGACGGACGGTCGGCCCGGCGCACGGACCCCTGTACCGTAGGTGAGTTACCGTTCACCGCTTCCGGCCCCCTTCCGCCCGAGGAGACCACCGTGCGTATCGCCGTCGCCGGCTCGATCGCCACCGACCACCTGACGACCTTCCCCGGTCGCTTCGCCGATCAGCTGGTCGCGGAGCAGCTGCACACCGTCTCGCTCTCCTTCCTGGTCGACACGCTCGACATCCGGCGCGGCGGCGTCGGCCCCAACATCGCCTTCGGCATGGGCAGCCTGGGCCTGCGCCCGATCCTGGTCGGCGCGGCCGGTGCGGACTTCGACGAGTACCGCAGCTGGCTGGAGCGCAACGGCGTGGACACCCAGTCGGTGCACATCTCGGAGACCCGGCACACCGCCCGCTTCATGTGCACCACCGACCAGGACCACAACCAGATCGCGTCCTTCTACACCGGCGCGATGGCCGAGGCCCGCAACATCGAGCTCAAGCCGATCGCCGACCGGGTCGGCGGCCTCGACCTGGTGCTGATCGGCGCGGACGACCCGCAGGGCATGGTCCGCCACACCCAGGAGTGCCGCACCCGCGGGTACGCCTTCGCCGCCGACCCCTCCCAGCAGCTGGCCCGCCTGGAGGGCGACGACATCCGCGAGATCGTGGACGGCGCCGCGTACCTGTTCACCAACGAGTACGAGGCCGCGCTGATCGAGACCAAGACCGGCTGGAGCGCGGAGGAGATCCTCACCCGGGTCGGCACCCGGGTCACCACCCTGGGCGCCAAGGGCGTCCGGATCCAGCGCAAGGGCGAGCCGGACATCACCGTCGGCTGCCCCGCCGAGGACCGCAAGGCCGACCCGACCGGTGTCGGCGACGGCTTCCGGGCCGGCTTCCTGGCGGGCCTGTCCTGGGACCTCGACCTGGAGCGCTCGGCCCAGCTCGGCTGCATGCTCGCCACCCTGGTGATCGAGACCGTCGGCACCCAGGAGTACCAGCTGCGCCG
Organism: Kitasatospora sp. NPDC094015; assembly: GCF_040304075.1. Taxonomy (NCBI): domain Bacteria; kingdom Bacillati; phylum Actinomycetota; class Actinomycetes; order Kitasatosporales; family Streptomycetaceae; genus Kitasatospora; species Kitasatospora sp. NPDC094015. The sequence continues at coordinate 227,511 of NZ_JBEOUL010000002.1, read as the reverse complement.
GAGCTCCTTCCTCAAGCGCTTCGAGGCCGCCTACGGCGCCGAGGCCGCCGCCGAGGTCCGGGCCAAGCTCAGCTGACCCGGCGCACCAGGTAGGCCTGGCCCCGGTCGCCGCCGTACCCGGCGGCCGGGGCCTCGCCGAGGTACTCCTGCCCGCGCATCGCGCACCACGCCGGGATGTCCAGCCGCGCGGCCTCGTCGTCGGCCAGCACCGCCGCGGTGCCACCGACCGGCAGCTCGCCGAAGCGCTTGGCCAGCTCGATCACCGGCAGCGGGCACCGCTTGCCGAGCGCGTCCACCACCAGCGGGTCCGCCGCCGGTTCCGGCACCGGGGACGCCGAAGCCGGGGCCGGCGCCGTCGCGGCCACCGGCTCCAGCCCGAGCGGCGCCCGGACGCCCGCGACCAGGTCCGGCAGCACGGCGAGGAACCGCTCCACGTCCGCCTCGGCCACCCCGTACGGGAGCGAGACCCGCACGTTGCCCTCGGTCAGCACCCCCATCGCCGCCAGCACATGGCTCGGGGTCAGGGTCGAGGAGGTGCACGAGGAGCCCGAGGAGACCGCGAACCCGGCCCGGTCGAGCTCGCTCAGCAGTACCTCGCCGTCCACGTACAGGCAGGAGAAGGTGACCAGGTGCGGGAGCCGGCGCACCGGATCGCCGACCACCTCCACCTCCGGCACCAGCTGCGGCACCCGGGTCCTGATCCGCTCGACCAGCGCGTGCAGCCGGTCGTTCTCCCGTTCGGCCTCGGCCCGGACCGCGCGCAGCGAGGCCGCCGCGGCCACGATCGCCGGCACGTTGACGAACCCCGGCACCCGGCCGCCCTCGCGCTCGTCGGCCGGCAGCGGCGAGGCGTACCGCACCCCCTTGCGGACGGCCAGCACCCCGACGCCGGCCGGGCCGCCCCACTTGTGCGCGGAGGCCGTGAGCAGCGACCACCCGGCGGGCACCGGCTGCCGGCCCGCGCTCTGCGCCGCGTCCACCAGCAGCGGGACCTGGCGCTCCGCGCAGAGCGCCGCGACCTCGGCCACCGGCTGCACGGTGCCGACCTCGTGGTTGGCGCTCTGCAGCACCGCCAGCGCCGTCCCCTCCCGCAGGCGCGCGGCGTAGCCGGCGGGGTCGACGCGGCCGTGGCGGTCGACCGGCACCGCGTCCACCTCGCCGCCCTGCGCCTCGTGCTGCTCGGCGACGTGCAGCACCGAGGAGTGCTCGACCGCCGAGTGGAGCAGGTGCGCGCCCCGGCGGCGGTTGCTGCGCAGCGCGCCGAGCACGCCCAGCTGCACCGCCTGGGTCCCGCTCGCGGTGAACGCGATCTCGTCGGCCCGGGCGCCGAGCACCTCGGCGACCGTCCCGCGGGCCGCGTCCAGCAGCATCCGGGCCTGCCGGCCGGAGCGGTACAGCCGGGCCGGGTCGGCCCAGCCCTCCTCCAGCGCGGCGGTCAGCGCCTGGCGGGCGACGGGGTGCAGCGGGGCGGTGGAGGCGACATCGAAGTACGACACGACTCCCACGCTATCCCGCCCGCCGGGCGGTGCCGGGCGGCGCTGACAGCGGCTCAGTCGGGCTCGGTCCGGTGGTCGGGATGCACCTGCTTTCGGCTGGTTCGTCCCGGCCCGACGGGCCGTCACCCGCGTGTCGCAGTGCCGTCGCCCGATCGGGCGTGCGACCCTCGGACGCCTGCGATGACCTGCGGGTCAGCCCTGCCCGGGTCTGATCGGGTAGCCGGGCGGCGCGTTACCGGGGGCTGCTCGTGAGTGGCGCATAAGGATGCAGTAGCGTTTGGCCCGCATAAGCATTCAAACCGTGCCCGTGGCCGGGCCGCCGGGGGAGCAGAGGCTCCCCGTCCAGGGTGGCGCGATCGCGGGCGAGACTTCGGGAAGGCGCTACGTGAGTCCCAACGGCTCCGACCGCTCGCCGCGGCGCACGATGCGGCGGAAGCTGCCTCAGGCGCTGGCACTGGGCCTCGTCATCGCGTCCGCCACCGGCTGCTCGGCCAACGACCTGCCCAGGCTTGGCCTCCCCTCCCCGGTCACAGAGGAAGGGCCCCTGGTCCTCCATATGTGGCAGGGGTCGTGGATCGCGGCGTTGGCTGTCGGCGCACTGATGTGGGGTCTGATCCTCTGGAGCGTGATCTTCCACCGGCGCAGCCGCACCAAGGTGGAGATCCCCGCTCAGACCCGGTACAACGTGCCCATCGAGGCGCTGTACACAGCGGTCCCCCTTGTCATCGTCTCGGTGCTCTTCTACTTCGTCGCCCGCGACGAGGCGACGCTGACCTCCACCTCCGCCAAGCCCCAGCACACGGTCAACGTGGTGGGCTTCCAGTGGAGCTGGGCGTTCAACTACGAGAACACCGAGAAGCCGGACCCGGCGAGCACCACCGCCGCGTACGACATCGGCACGCCGCAGGAGCCGCCGACGCTGTGGCTCCCGGTCAACGAGTCGGTGAAGTTCGTCCTCACCTCGCGGGACGTCATCCACGACTTCTGGCCGATCAACTTCCTGATGAAGCAGGACGTCGTGCCGGGCGTGGTGAACGCCTTCGAGGTCACCCCGACCGCCGAGGGCACCTACCGCGGCAAGTGCGCGGAGCTGTGCGGCGTCGACCACTCGCGGATGCTCTTCGACGTGAAGGTCGTCTCGCACGACGAGTACGAGCAGCACCTCAAGGAGCTGCGGGCCAAGGGCCAGAGCGGCGCGGTGCCTTCGGGCATCACGACCACGGGAAGTGAATCAGAGTGACCATCCTCAACGAGCCCGCCGCGGCCGGCGGGGGCGCCGGGGCCGTCACGGCCGGCGGTGCCACGCGCACCCGCAAGCCGGGTTCCACCATCATCAAGTGGCTCACCACCACCGACCACAAGACGATCGGCACGATGTACCTCGGTACGTCGTTCGCGTTCTTCCTGATCGGTGGCATCCTCGCCCTGGTCATGCGCGCCGAGCTCGCCCGTCCCGGGACGCAGATCCTGTCGAACGAGCAGTTCAACCAGGCGTTCACCATGCACGGCACGATCATGCTGCTGATGTTCGCCACCCCGCTCTTCGCGGGCTTCGCGAACTGGATCATGCCGCTCCAGATCGGCGCTCCCGACGTCGCGTTCCCGCGGCTGAACATGTTCGCCTACTGGCTCTACCTGTTCGGCTCGCTCATCGCGGTCGCCGGCTTCATCACCCCGCAGGGCGCCGCCGACTTCGGCTGGTTCGCCTACTCGCCGCTCTCCGACGCCGTCCGGTCCCCGGGCATCGGCGCGGACATGTGGATCATGGGTCTGGCCTTCTCCGGCTTCGGCACCATCCTCGGTGCGGTCAACTTCATCACCACCATCATCTGCATGCGCGCGCCCGGCATGACGATGTTCCGGATGTCGATCTTCGTCTGGAACGTCCTGCTGACCGCCGTGCTGGTCCTGCTGGCCTTCCCGGTCCTGGCCGCCGCGCTCTTCGCGCTGGAGGCGGATCGGAAGTTCGGAGCACATGTCTTCGATCCGGCCAACGGTGGTGCGATGCTCTGGCAGCACCTGTTCTGGTTCTTCGGTCACCCCGAGGTGTACATCATCGCGCTGCCGTTCTTCGGCATCGTGTCGGAGATCATCCCGGTCTTCAGCCGCAAGCCGATGTTCGGCTACTCCGGCCTGATCGCGGCCACCATCGCGATCGCCGGTCTGTCCGTGACGGTGTGGGCGCACCACATGTACGTCACCGGCCAGGTGCTGCTGCCGTTCTTCTCCTTCATGACCTTCCTGATCGCGGTCCCGACCGGTGTGAAGTTCTTCAACTGGGTCGGCACCATGTGGAAGGGCAGCCTGAGCTTCGAGACCCCGATGCTCTGGACGGTCGGCTTCCTGGTCACCTTCCTCTTCGGTGGTCTGACCGGCGTGCTGCTGGCCTCCCCGCCGATCGACTTCCACGTCTCGGACTCGTACTTCGTCGTCGCCCACTTCCACTACGTGGTCTTCGGCACCGTCGTGTTCGCGATGTTCGCCGGCTTCCACTTCTGGTGGCCGAAGATGACCGGCAAGATGCTGGACGAGACGCTCGGCAAGATCTGCTTCTGGACGCTGTTCATCGGCTTCCACGCGACCTTCCTGGTGCAGCACTGGCTCGGCGCGGAGGGCATGCCCCGCCGCTACGCCGACTACCTGGCCTCGGACGGCTTCACCACGTTGAACACGGTCTCCACCATCGGCTCCTTCCTGCTCGGCCTGTCGATCCTGCCGTTCCTGTACAACGTCTGGAAGACCGCCAAGTACGGGGAGAAGGTCGAGGTCGACGACCCGTGGGGCTACGGCCGCTCGCTGGAGTGGGCGACCTCCTGCCCGCCGCCGCGGCACAACTTCCTCACCCTGCCGCGGATCCGCTCCGAATCGCCGGCCTTCGACCTCCACTACCCGGAGATCGCCGCGCTGGACTACCTGGAGAACCACGGCGAGCACGCCAAGCACTTCGCCGGTGTGACCCCCGCGCAGTACGACCGCCCCCCGCTGGGCAAGGGCAAGAAGGAGGGTGACGCCTGATGAAGGAGCAGGGCAAGATCTTCATCGGCTTCGCCGTCTTCATCCTGGCGATGGCCATCACGTACGGCCTGTGGTCCAAGGAGCCGGCCGGTACCACCGCGCTGTTCCTGGCCTTCTCGCTGTGCGCCTTCATCGGCTACTACCTGGCCTTCACGGCCAAGCGGGTGGACGCCGGCCCGGGTGACAACCCCGAGGCCGAGGTCGCCGACGACGCGGGCGAGGTCGGCTTCTTCGCCCCGCACAGCTGGCAGCCGCTCTCGCTGGCCGTCGGTGGCGCGCTCGCCTTCCTGGGCGTCATCTTCGGCTGGTGGCTGCTGTACTGGTCGATCCCGATCATCGTGGTCGGCCTGTACGGCTGGGTCTTCGAGTTCTACCGCGGCGAGAACCAGAACCAGTAGGTTCCGCTCCCGCCGCACGCACCGGGCCGGGCATCCCTTCGGGGGTGTCCGGCCCGGTGCTTCGTGCTGTCCGGCCACCGCCCCGGGCCGCGGGAGGCGGCCGCGCGCCACGCCGGGGACGCCACGCCGCGCAGTCGGGGGTCCGTCGTTCGGCCGCTCAAGCCACGACCCAAGCGCCCCAAGGGGCCCATCACCCGGGTGGGGCAACCGGCGCGGCGCCGGGGTGCCGTCCGTCCGGGTGCTTCCTACGCTCCGAGTAATCGTCTCAAGAGCTCGGAGGAAACGATGGGCCGCAGTCGGAGACACACGAACGGGCGGACCACCGCCGCCGCGATACTGCTGCTGGTGCCGATCGCGGCCTGTTCATCATCGGGCGGGGCCAAGGACGACCTCACCTACGCGACGGTGGACGCCGGGCCCCTGGTGCACGCCGCGGCCGACACCGACGTCGACCCGTCGAAGCCGTACACCGTCACCGCCTCGGCGGGCAGCCGGCTGACCGACGTGACCGTCACCGGTCCGGACGGCAAGCAGGTGGCCGGCCAGCTCGCCGGTGACCAGGCCAGCTGGCGGACCACCGGACGGCTGCGGGCCGGCACCCACTACACCGTCCAGGTGGCCGCGGACAACGGCAAGGGCGGCCGGGGCCTGACCACCACCGCCTTCACCACCGTCGCCGCGCAGAACCTGCTCACCGCCGAGCTGGGGCCGGACTCCTCCGGCAGCGGCCTGTACGGGGTCGGCCAGCCGCTCACGGTCAAGCTCTCCGCCCCGGTCAAGGACCCGGCGGGCCGCCAGGAGGTCGAGCGCAGCCTGACCGTGCGCTCCGAGCCGGCCGCGGTCGGCGCCTGGTACTGGGTGGACGACCAGAACCTGCACTTCCGCCCGCAGACGTACTGGCCGGCCAACGCCAAGGTGCAGCTGCTCTTCGACGCGGCCGGCGCCCGGATCGCCGACGGCCTGTACGGCGGCGACCCCAAGAGCCTCAGCCTGCGCACCGGCGACAAGGTCGAGGCGCTGGTGGACGCCGGCACCCACGAGATGACCTTCAAGCGCAACGGCGAGCTGGTGAAGACCCTGCCGGTGACCACCGGCAAGCCCGGATTCGACACCCGCAACGGCATCAAGGTGGTGCTCGGCCAGGAGTCCCAGGTGCGGATGAGCGGCGAGAGCATAGGCATAGCCGCCGGCAGCGCGGACTCCTACGACCTGGAGGTCATGTGGGCCACCCGGGTGACCTGGAGCGGTGAGTACGTGCACGCCGCGCCCTGGTCGGTCGGCTCCCAGGGCGTCGCCAACGTCAGCCACGGCTGCACCGGCATGAGCACCGAGAACGCCCACTGGTTCTTCGAGAACACCCGGGTGGGCGACATCGTCCAGGTGGTCAACAGCCTGGGCGACAGCATGGAGCCGTTCGGCAACGGCTTCGGGGACTGGAACGTCTCCTGGGAGGACTGGGTCAAGCACAGCGCCCTCGGCAAGCCGGTCTCCACCTCCGGCACCGTCGACGGCGGCCCCGGCCAGGCCTGGGGCGGGCTGCTGCCGCAGGTCTGAGCCGTTCCCGACGGTCCGCAGGGGCCGGCTACAGGGCGCGTTCGCCGTACGCCACGGCGAGCGCGCCCGCCGCTGCCGCCAGCGCCTCCTCGCGGGTGACCCCGAGCCGGACCGCCTGCCGGGCGTACTCGGCGGCCGCCGCGGCCGTCAGCCGGTGCGCGGTGTCGCCGACCGCGGCGATCAGGGTGCCGCGCCGGCCGTGGGTCTCCACCACCCCGTCCGCCTCCAGCTCCCGGTAGGCCCGGGCCACGGTGTTGGCGGCCAGGCCGAGTTCCTCGGCGAGCGCCCGCACGGTGGGCAGCTTCAGGCCGACCGGCAGCTCGCCGCCGCGCGCCAGCTCGGCGATCCGGGCGCGCACCTGCTCGTACGGGGGGACGGGGGAGTCGTGGTCGACGGACAGCTGCACGGGGGCTCCTGACGGTGGGCCGGGCACCATCGTGCCCGGCGGGCGGGGGACGACGAGGGCCCCCGCGCTGCTGCGCGGGGGCCCTCGTGCTGTGGCGGATCAGCTGGGTCGGTCAGACCCGGTCAGTGGTGGCCGTGGCCGCTCTCGATCTCGCGGAACTCCTCGACGGTCGGCTTGGCGATCTGGCCGCCCTCGCCGTAGTAGCCCTCGGAGAGCTTGGCGCGGGTCTTGGCCACGAGGCCGGCCTTGCGGGCGACCCCGTTCTCGTCCGTCTGGGCGGGGAGCTCGATCGGCCGGGGCTGCTCGTGCGCCGTGAGGGTGTGCAGGTCCTTGGCCGCGAGCGGCGCGTGGACCTCGACGAACTCACCGTGCGGCAGGCGCTTGATGATGCCGCTCTCGCGGCCGTGCAGCACCTTCTCCTTGTCGCGGCGCTGGAGGCCGAGGCACCAGCGCTTGGTGACGAAGAAGACGATCACCGGCACCACGAAGAAGCCGACCCGGACGAAGTACGTGATCGAGTTCAGCGACAGGTGGAAGTGGGTGGCGAACAGGTCGTTGCCACCGCCGACCAGCAGCACCAGGTACAGGCTGATCCAGGCCGCGCCGAGACCGGTGCGGACCGGGGCGTTGCGCGGGCGGTCCAGGATGTGGTGCTCGCGCTTGTCGCCGGTGATCCAGCCCTCGATGAAGGGGTAGACCGCGATCGCGACCAGGACCATCGGGAAGATCGCCAGCGGGATCATCACGCCCAGGTTGAGGGTGTGACCGCCCCAGACCGAGATCTCCCAGCCCGGCATGACGCGGATCAGGCCCTCGGAGAAGCCCATGTACCAGTCGGGCTGGGCGTCGGTCGACACCTGGTCCGGACGGTACGGGCCGTACGCCCAGATCGGGTTGATCGTGGCGATCGCCGAGATGGCCGCGATGATGCCGAAGACCAGGAAGAAGAAGCCACCGGCCTTGGCCATGTAGACCGGCATCAGCGGCATGCCGACGACGTTCTTCTCGGTCTTGCCAGGGCCCGCCCACTGGGTGTGCTTGTGGTAGAAGACCAGGATCAGGTGCGCCACCAGCAGGCCCAGCATGATGCCCGGGATGAGCAGCACGTGGATGGTGAAGAACCGCGGCACGATGTCGGTGCCGGGGAACTGCCCGCCGAACAGGAACATCTGGATGTAGGTGCCCACCAGCGGCACCGCCAGGATCGCGCCTTCCATGAACCGGATACCGGTGCCCGACAGCAGGTCGTCGGGGAGCGAGTAGCCGAAGAAGCCGTCGAACATGCCGAGCACGAGTAGCAGGAAGCCGAAGACCCAGTTGATCTCACGGGGCTTGCGGAACGCGCCGGTGAAGAAGACGCGCATCATGTGCACGAGCATCGCCGCCACGAAGACCAGCGCGGCCCAGTGGTGGATCTGGCGGATCAGCAGACCGCCGCGGATCTCGAAGCTGATGTTCATGGTCGAGGCGTAGGCCTCGGACATCCGGATGCCGTCGAGCGGGGCGTACGGGCCGTGGTAGACGACCTCGGCCATGCTCGGCTTGAAGAACAGCGTCAGGTACACACCCGTGAGGATGATGATGACGAAGCTGTAGAGGCAGATCTCGCCGAGCATGAAGGACCAGTGGTCCGGGAAGATCTTGCGCAGGTTGGACTTGGCCAGGGTGTAGATGCCCAGTCGGCCGTCCGCCCAGTCCGCGACCGACTCCGCCTTGTTGGCGGGCTTGGCGCGGGTGCTGGCCGGCTTGGAGGCGCTGGAGGTCGCGCCGCTCGTCGTGCTCATCGCTTGCGCTCCCAGAAGCTCGGACCGACGGGCTCGTCGAAGTCGCCGGTGGCGACCAGGAAGCCGCGCTCGTCAGTGGTGATCTTCAGCTGCGGAAGCGGGTGACCGGCCGGGCCGAAGATGACGCGGGCGCCGTCCGCCAGGTCGAAGGTCGACTGGTGGCAGGGGCAGAGCGCGTGGTGGGTCTGCTGCTCGTACAGGCTGATCGGGCAGCCGACGTGGGTGCAGATCTTCGAGTAGGCCAGGATGCCCTCGAAGCCCAGGTCGCGGGAGGTGGTGTCCTTGATGTCCTCCGGAGCGATCCGGACCAGCATCAGGGCGTCCTTGGCGATCTGGACCTGGAAGTCCTCCGCGTCCTCCTCCAGGCCCTCGGGCTTGGCGAAGGTGAGCGAGCCGACGATGATGTCCTCGGCCTTCATCGGCTCGTTGGTGTTCATGTTGATCAGCTGCAGCGGCTTCTGGGGGGTCGCGACCTCCCAGCCGGTGTGGTTCAGCTTCTGCTCCGGCAGCGGGCCGAGGTCGCGCAGCAGCACGACGCCGGACAGCGGCACCAGGGCCATCGAACCGATCAGGGTGTTGCGGATCATCTTGCGGCGGCCGAAGCCGGACTCGCCGGCGCCGGTCTTGAACTGCTCGATGACGTCCGCGCGCAGCTCGTCGTCGGCCTCGATCGGGTGCCGCTCGGCCGGGATCTCGTGGTCCGACATCAGCGTGCGGGCCCAGTGGACCGCGCCGGCGCCGATGCAGAAGAGCGCCACACCGAGGGTCAGGCCGAGCGCGAAGTTGAGCGCGCTGACCTTGCCGATCGGGAAGACGTAGACGATCTTGTCGATCGGGAAGATCACGTACGAGGCGATGAAGCCCACGGTCGCCAGCATCGAGACCACGAACATCAGCGACACCTGGCGCTCGGCCCGCTGGGCGGCCCGCTCGTCGATGTCGGTGCGGCGCGGCTGGTGGACCGGCAGGCCCGGGTCGGCGAACGGGTCGTCGTGGACGGCGACCGCGTGGCCGTGGGAGTCGCCGTGCGACTCCGGCAGGTTCTCTTCAGAGATGTCGTGGCTCATGACTTCTTGGCCTTGGTGGTGTGGGCGGCGACCCAGATCGCGACCGCAATGAGGACGCCGAGACCGAAGATCCAACCGAACAGGCCCTCGGTCACCGGACCGAGGCTGCCCAGCGTGAGACCACCGGGGTTGGGCTCCTCGTTGGTGGTGTGGCGGACGAAGGCCACGATCTGCTTCTTCTGCTCCTCCGGCATGGTGGTGTCGGGGAACGACGGCATGTTCTGCGGGCCGGTCTGCATGGCCTCGTAGATGTGCTTCGAGTCGACACCCTCCAGCGACGGCGCGTACTTGCCCTTGGTGAGCGCACCGCCCTGGCCGGCGAAGTTGTGGCACTGGGCGCAGTTGGTGCGGAACAGCTCGCCGCCCTTGGCCACGGCGTTCGGGTCCGTCGCGGTGTACTGCTCCGCGGTCGGGGTCACCGGGCCGGGGCCGAGCGAGGCCACGAAGGCCGCCATCTTGTCGATGTCGTCCTGCGAGTAGATGTTCTTCTTCGCCGGCACCTGGGCGCCGGGCTGCTGCGCGGGCATGCGGCCGGTGCCGACCTGGAAGTCGACCGCGGCGGAACCGACGCCGACCAGGCTCGGACCGTCGGAGCTGCCCTGGCCGTTCAGCCCGTGGCAGGAGGAGCAGCCCACGGCGAAGAGCTTGCGGCCCTCGTCGATCTGCAGGGACTGCGCGGCGGTGTCGGCCTGGGCCTTCTCGGCCGGCGCGAAAGCGGCGTACAGCCCCCCGGTGGCCGCCAGGGCGAGAAGTAGGACGACCAGCGCCGCCAGTGGGTGGCGCCGTCGTGCGGAGAGCTTTTTCACGGAATAACCCCGGTGTCAGGATCTGGTCGGCTGGTGGCTGCGTCCGGGTGCCTCGGCTGCTCAGGCCGGGCAAGGGGACGCGAGGTCGGGTCGGTGGGGCGCCTGCCCGGGGGCAGGCACGGTCTCCGGCCGGCGGCCAGCGACCTGATCAGCTGGTTACTTGATCAGGTAGATGGTCGCGAACAGGCCGATCCACACGACGTCGACGAAGTGCCAGTAGTACGACACCACGATCGCGGCGGTGGCCTGCTCGTGCGTGAACCGCTTGGCTGCGTACGTCCGTCCCAGGACCAGCAGGAAGGCGATCAGACCACCCGTCACGTGCAGACCGTGGAAGCCGGTGGTCAGGTAGAACACCGTGCCGTACGGGTCGGAGGAGAGCGAGAGCCCGTCCGTCTTCACCAGCTCGGTGTACTCGAAGATCTGACCACCGATGAAGATCGCGCCCATCACGAAGGTGATGGTGAACCACGAGCGGAGCTTCTTCACGTCACCGCGCTCGGCGGCGAAGACGCCGAGCTGGCAGGTGAGCGAGGAGAGCACCAGGATCGTGGTGTTCACCGAGGAGAACGGGACGTTGAGGGCGCTCGCCTTCTCGGTCCAGAACTCCGAGCCCTTGACCGAGCGGAGCGTGAAGTACATCGCGAACAGGGCCGCGAAGAACATCAGCTCGGAGCTCAGCCAGACAATGGTTCCGACGCTGACCAGGTTCGGCCTGTTGACCGCTCCGTGCGCGTGTCCGGTTTCTGTTGCTGTTGCTGTCGCCACGACGGACATTATGTCGGTCCCTTATTCCGTCTTCACGTCGGGGGGTCTCCCTCGGAGTGTCCGGTGCGTGCGGTATGCCCCGTTGGACGCGCGGCGGCGGCCGCCGGGTGCCGCTCGCTGGGCATTGTCCGATTTCTGACGGTTGTTCGGTGGGCCCCTGGCGGGCCCGGCCACTCGTCTGCTCCGTGTGTCCCCCGGGGCCCCGGGGTGGCAGGGGTGTAAAGGCGGAGCCGTCCGGGTGGTCCGCGGCGCACAGGGTGACGGCGGTACACCCGTAGGAGTGAGCGGTGCGCGCGGCGGCTTGAGCGAGATCGCGTCAGGGGCTCACCACGGGGGGTGGGCGGGAGTAGCATCCGGAGGTGAACGTGGTCCGGATCACACCGGCCGCGCGGAGCCGACACGCACGACACCTATTAATGGGGACGAGCACCCGGGAGCAGGGCCCATGGCGCACAGGACCGACGAGACGCTCACCGTTCTCGTCTACAGCGACGACCGCAACACCCGCGAGCAGGTCACCCTGGCGCTCGGGCGCCGCCCCGCCACCGACCTTCCCGAGGTCACGTACCTGGAGTGCGCGACCACCCCGGCCGTGCTGCGGGCGCTGGAGAAGGGCGGGATCGACCTCTGCGTGCTCGACGGCGAGGCGGTGCCGGCCGGCGGGCTGGGCCTCGCCCGCCAGCTGAAGGACGAGATCTACGGCTGCCCGCCGCTGCTGGTGGTGATCGGCCGCCCGCAGGACGCCTGGCTGGCCGCCTGGAGCCGGGCCGACGCCGCGGTCTCGCACCCGGTCGACCCGGTGGCGCTGGCCGGTGCCGCCGCCACCCTGCTGCGGGACCGGATCTCCCGGCGGACCCCGGCGCACCGCTGACCGGACCGCTCTCACCGCTCGTCCGCCGGTCGTCCGGCGGTCGTCCGGTCGGTCGTCTCACCAGGAGAGAAGCCGTCCCGGGATTTCGGCGCGGGCCCCGCGCCGGTCGCTAGGCTGGCTCCGACCCGACGGCGATGTACCGATTGAGAGCTGGAGTCAGCCATGGTGAACGTGCACCCTGCGAACGGCGGCGACGACCCCGCGCAGGTGGTCCGCACCTGGCCGGACGTCCTGACGATGCTGTTGAAGGGGGAGGACCTCGCCCAGGCCGACGCGGCCTGGGCGATGGACCGGATCATGACCGGCGAGGCCACCCCGGTCCAGGTGGCCGGCTTCATGGTGGCGCTGCGGGCCAAGGGCGAGACGGTCGAGGAGGTCTCCGGCCTGGTCGACGCGATGTACGCGCACGCCGAGCCGCTGTACATCCCGGGCCCGGCGGTGGACATCGTCGGCACCGGCGGCGACCGGGCCAAGACGGTCAACATCTCGACCATGTCGGCGATCGTGGCGGCGGCGGCCGGCGCCAAGGTGGTCAAGCACGGCAACCGGGCCGCCTCCTCGGCCAGCGGCTCCTCCGACGTGCTGGAGAAGCTCGGCATCCGGCTCGACCTGAGCGCCCGGCGGGTCGCCGAGGTCGCCGAGGAGACCGGCCTGACCTTCTGCTTCGCGGCCAAGTTCCACCCCGCGATGCGGCACGCCGCGCAGGCCCGCCGCGACCTGGGCGTGCCCACCGCCTTCAACATCCTCGGCCCGCTCACCAACCCGGCCAAGGTGACCGCGCACGCCATCGGCTGCTTCGACACCCGGCTGGCCGGCCTGATCGCCGGCGTGCTGGCCCGGCGCGGCTCCACCGCGCTGGTCTTCCGCGGTGACGACGGGCTGGACGAGCTCACCATCTCCACCACCTCGCGGATCTGGCTGGTGCGCGACGGCCGGGTGGAGGAGAGCAGCTTCGACCCGCGCGAGGTGGGCATCGAGCTGGTCGGCATCGAGGCGCTGCGCGGCGCCGACGCCGAGTACAACGCGAGCGTGGTGCGGCGGCTGGTGGCCGGCGAGCGCGGCCCGGTGCGGGACGCCGTCCTGCTGAACGCGGCGGCCGCGCTGGTGGCGCTGGACCTGACCGACGCGCCCCTGGCCGAGCAGCTGGCGGCCGGGATGGCGCGGACCGCCGCCGCGATCGACTCGGGCGAGGCCGAGGCGACCCTGAAGGACTGGGTGGCGGCCACCGCCCGCGACTGAGCGGAGCCGACCGGACGAGCGCCGGAGCCGACCGGGGCCCGCCGTGCCGAAAGCGCGGCGGGCCCCGGTGCGTCCGGATGCCGGAACGGTGTTTGACCACCCTCCGGATGCTGTCCTAGAGTCCACGACAGGTCATGAGTGACAGCGACAAGCCCCAGCTTGCTGTCCGGCAACCCTCCGTCCGTGGCGGGGTGCCCTGGGTGAGGACCGGGCCACTCGGCGATCCGTCCGCGTGGCAAGCGCGGACCTCCGGCATCGCACTCCCGGGGTCCTTTCCCCAGGAGGAGTGCATCCCATGTCCCTTGCCACCATCACCCTGCCCGCCGCCCCCGAGGGCGAGCCGGCCTCCTGTGCCCCGCTGGCCGTGCTCGGCCACGACGTCCAGGTGCCGCTGGTCGGCGGCGAGAAGGTCACCTACGCCGCGCTCGACTACGCGGCCAGCGCCCCCGCGCTCCAGCGGGTGTGGGACGACGTCGCCGCCTACGCCCCCTACTACGGCAGCGTGCACCGCGGCGCCGGCTACCTCTCCCAGCTCTCCACCGACCTGTTCGAGCAGAGCCGGCAGGCCGTCGCCGACTTCCTCGACCTGCGCGAGGGCGACCAGGTGGTCTTCACCCGCGCCACCACCGACTCGCTCAACCTGCTGGCCGCGGCGGTGCCCGCCGGCACCCGGGTGTTCGCCTTCGAGACCGAGCACCACGCCTCGCTGCTGCCCTGGCGCCGGGACGGCCTGACCGTCAGCTACCTGCGCGCCCCGCGCTCGCACGCCGAGGCGGTCGCCGCGCTGGAGGCGGCGCTCACCCAGCACCCCGAGGGCCCGCGGCTGTTCTGCGTCACCGGCGCCTCCAACGTCACCGGCGAGCTGTGGCCGGTCGCCGAGCTGACCGAGGTCGCCCACCGCCACGGCGCCCGGGTGGTGCTGGACGCGGCGCAGCTGGCCCCGCACCACCGGGTCTCGGTCCGCGAGCTGGGCGTGGACTGGATCGCCTTCTCCGGGCACAAGCTGTACGCGCCGTTCGGCGCCGGGGTGCTGGCCGGGCGCAGCGACTGGCTGGACGCGGCCGAGCCGTACCTGGCCGGCGGCGGCGCCAGCCGGACGGTGGCCCGGGAGGTGGACGGCTCGGTGGCCGTCGAGTGGCACACGGGCCCGTCCCGGCACGAGGCCGGCTCGCCCAACGTGATCGGCGCCTATGCGATCGCCTCGGCCTGCCGGGCGCTCACCGAGGCCGGCTTCGACGCGCTCCAGGCCAGGGAGCAGGAGCTGATCGAGCGGCTGCAGACCGGGCTGGCCGCGATCCCGGAGGTCAAGGTGCTCAGCCTGTTCGGCACCGACGCGGCCCGGGTCGGGGTGCTCTCCTTCGTGGTGCGGGGCTGGAACAGCTCGCACTTCTCGGCCGCGCTGTCCGCCGAGTACGGCATCGGGGTGCGCGACGGCCTGTTCTGCGCGCATCCGCTGGTGCGGACCCTGCTCGGCGGCGAGGAGGCGGCGCCCTCCGAGTGCGGGGCGCCGGAGGCCTCGCTGCCCGGCGAGCGCAGCCTGAACGCGATCCGGGTCAGCTTCGGTGCCGGCACCCCGGACGAGCACCTGGACCGCTTCCTGGGCGCGGTCCGCGAGCTGGTCGCCGACGGCGCCCGCTGGAGCTACCGCAACGAGGGCGGGCGCTGCGTGGCCGACACCCGCCGCTGAACGCCCGCTCCGGGCCGGTCACTCCGGGCCGGTCACTCCGGGCCGGTCACTCCGGGCCGGTCACTCCAGACCGAGCGCGAAGGCGGCCTCCAGGTCGTGCTGCGAGTAGGTGCGGAAGGCGATGTGGGTCTCGGTGTGCTCCACCCCGGGCACCTTGTTGACCTGGCCGGGGATCACCTCGGCCAGGTCGTCGTGCTGCCGCACCCGGACCATCGCCACCAGGTCGTAGCTGCCGGTGACCGAGTAGACCTCGCTGACGCCCTCGATCGAAGCGATCGCCTCGGCGATCTCGGGGATCCGGTCGACGCTGGTCTTGATGAGGACGATGGCGGTGATCACGCTGGACTCCTGTGTGAGGGGACGGGCCCAGCGTATCGGCCGTCAGGTGGCGCGTCTCCTGGCCCGCGCGCAGCCGGCCCAGGCGGCCGACCAGCCCACCGCGAAGCCGATCACGTGGACCAGGTAGGCCACCCCCGAGCCGCCCGAGCTGACCGACCACCCCTGCAGGGCGAACCACAGCCCGAGCACCAGCCAGGCCGGGAAGCGCAGCGGCAGGAAGAGCAGGACCGGCACCAGGGTTGTCACCCGGGCCCGCGGGAACAGCCGCAGGTAGGCGCCGAGCACGCCGGCGATCGCGCCCGAGGCACCGACCAGCGCGCGCACCGAGTCCGCCGAGTGTGCCTCGGCCAGCGCGTAGCCGTAGGTCGCCAGGTAGCCGATCCCCAGGTACAGCAGCAGGAACCTGACCCGGCCCAGGCGCTCCTCCACCCCGGGGCCGAAGACGAACAGGAAGAGCATGTTGCCGAGCAGGTGCAGCCATCCCGCGTGCACGAACAACGAGGTCAGCACCGACAGCGCCGGGCTCTTGCCCGGGGTGGCGTGCAGCGTGCAGCCGTCCGCCGCGGTGGGCAGGGCGGCCAGCTGGTCCGCCGTCAGCGGATGCCGGCTCAGCAGTTCGGCCGGAACGGCCCCCCAGCGCTGCTCGTAGCGCTGCTCGGCGCAGGCCCGGGCGGCGCCGGTGCCGTACACCGGGTTGAGACCGAAGCTCGGGCCGCAGAGCAGGACCAGGGCGCTCAGCGCGATCAGCGCGTAGGTGACCTGCGGCGCCCGGAGCCGGCCTACGGCCTGCGGACGGACGGTCCGGTCGAGGAGGGGGAGCGCCATCCTCCGAGCATTGCCCGGCCGGGGACGGGGGGCACCGCGGGACTACTGCGCGCGGGTGAGGGCGCCGGTGGTGGACCGGTGCCGGGGCGCGGGGGCGCAGGCAATAGGCTGGAGGGCCCGGAACCGGGACGATCCGAGAGGACCTCCGATGACCATCGCCGCCCCCACTGCCGAGACCCGCTGGCGCTGCACGCTGTGCGGGAACCTCACCCGCTTCGACGTGACGCGCAGTGCCCGGGTGGTCGAGTACCTGCACTTCGACCTGGCCGGCGAGTCGAAGGTCGAGGAGACCGAGGTGCTCAGCGAGACCATCGAGTCGGTGCGCTGCCGCTGGTGCAACGCGGTCGACCAGGTCGAGCTGGTGGCGCGTCCCGGCGCCGACGAGGCCGCGGACGAAGCACCCGGGGCCTGACCGGCCCGGCGCCCGGACGGCCCGCCCCGATGTGTGGCGTGCTGTCGGTGGGGCACGGTAGACGGGACAATTGCAGAGAGCGGTGAGTTCCAGGGCAGCGGCACAGGGCCGTGCGGACCCCGCCGGACCAGGATCGGAGCCGAGCACGTGGTGGACGCAGCGAGGGGGCCCGCCGAGCCGCAGGGGCAGCAGCCCGCCGCGGACCCGGTGCTCCCCGGCCCGGACGACGCCGCGGCGACGGTCGAGCCCGACCCCGGGGCGGAGGACCCGGGCGCGCCCGAGCAGCTGGACCGGCCGCTGCCCGAGGGCGTCCGCCGCCGGGTGGTCGGGCTGGCCGCCGACGCGCTCGGCGGGATCCCCGCCGCCGACCTGCCCGCCTCGCTGCGCCAGTACGCCAAGTTCACGCCGGCCCGGCGGGCCAAGTACGCCGGGACGGCGCTGGCCGCCGCGCTGGAGGCGGACCCGGCGTTCCGGCTGCGGATAGCCGACCGCCTGCGGCTGGGCCAGCCGGACCTGGTGAAGTCCCTCGAGTCGGGCACCGTGCCCGGTGCGGCCGACCCGATGGACGTGGCCGCCGGTGCGTACCTGCTGCGCACGGCCGGCTGGACCAGGGTCGTGGTGGAGGCCGGCGAGGAGGTCGAGCGGGCCGGCGCGGAGGGCGCCGCCGCGGAGGCCGCCCGGCTGGTCGAGAAGTTGCAGGAGGAACTGGCCGAGGCCCGCGCAGGGGCGCGGGCCGACCTGGAGCGCCAGCGGGCCGAGGCGGAGGGCGTCCGCAAGGAGGCGGAGGCCCTGCGCAAGCGGGTCCGCACGCTGGAGAGCGACACCCGGCGGGCGCAGGCCGAGAGCCGAAAGCTGCTGAGCGAGCTGGAGGCGCTGCGCACCGCGGGCGCGACCGAGCGCAGCACCGCCGACAGCGAGGTGCGCCGGCTCAAGCACCGGATCACCGAGCTGGAGACGGCCGTGGAGACCGGCCGGCGCTCCGCCCGCGAGGGCCGCACGGTGGAGGACATGCGGCTGCGGCTGCTGCTGGACACCGTGCTGCACTCGGCCCAGGGGCTCCAGCGGGAGCTGGCGCTGCCGGTGGTCCAGCTGCGTCCGGCGGATCTGGTGGACGCGGTGGAGCCGGTCTCCGCCTCGCCCAACGACGTGGCCCGTCGCGGGCTGGCCGAGGACGATCCGGCGCTGCTGGACCAGCTGCTGGCGATCCCGCAGGTGCACCTGGTGGTGGACGGCTACAACGTGACCAAGTCCGGGTACCCGGCGCTGCCGCTGGAGCAGCAGCGGATGCGGCTGCTCGGCGGGCTGGCGATGCTGGCGCAGCGCACCCAGGCCGAGGTGACCTGCGTGTTCGACGGGCAGGACCTGGACGTGCCGGTGATGATGGCGCCGCCGCGCGGGGTACGGGTGCGGTTCAGCCGGACCGGGGAGACCGCGGACGAGCTGATCCGCCGTCTGGTGCGGGCCGAGCCGCAGGGGCGTCCGGTGGTGGTGGTGTCCACCGACAAGGAGGTGGCGGACGGCGTGCGCAAGGCCGGCGCGCGCCCGGTGGCCTCGATCCTGCTGCTGAATCGGTTGGCCCGGGCCTGAATCGGTGAGCCGTCGTCAGCCCCTGGTTGACGGGATGTGTCGGCGGCGTGAAGTCCCGTGGCGGGTAGGAAGTTCGTTCCGGTAGGGGAGTGGCGCCGGAGCATGATCTTCACTAGGGTCTGGCGTCAAACCTATATTCCGGACTTTCGCTCGTTCGGGTGAGTCCAGCAGGAAGAAGGAGCTACCCCCTTGGCCTCCCACCGCCGTCCTAAGCAGCCGAGCCGTGCGCGGGTGACCGTGCTGACCGCTGCCGCAGCGACCGCGGTCGCCCTGTCCGCCCAGGTGAGCGCGCACGCCGCGCCCGCCAAGCCGAACAAGGACGAGGTCAAGGCGCAGGTCGACAAGCTGCTGGACGAGCAGGAGCAGGCCGCCGAGCGCTACAACGGCGCCAAGGAGCGGGCCGACCAGCTGCGCAAGCAGGCCGACCAGCTCCAGGACCAGGTCGCCCGCGGCCAGGGCCAGATGACCGAGCTGGCCTCCGGGCTGGCCGCGGTGGCCGGGCAGGAGTACCGCTCCGGCGGCATCGACCCGTCGATGCAGCTGATGCTCTCCACCAACCCGGACGGCTACCTGGCGCAGGCCTCCAGCTTCGAGCAGGCGGCCAGCACCCAGGCGGACACCCTGAAGTCGCTGAAGGACCAGCAGCGCCGGCTGGACCAGCAGAAGCAGGAGGCGGCGACCGTCCTCGCCGAGCTGGACCGCAGCACCCAGGCGCTGAACGACGCGAAGAACGACGTCCAGGCCAAGCTCAAGGAGGCGCAGCAGCTGCTGAGCCAGCTGAGCGCCGCCGACCGGGCCGCGGTGATGGGCGACAAGGCATCCCGCAGCGACTCCCGCTACGACCTGGCGAACCTGCCGGCCCCCAGCGGCTACGCCGCGGCGGCGGTCGCGGCCGCGATGAGCAAGCGCGGTTCGGCGTACGTCTGGGGCGCCACCGGCCCGAGCACCTTCGACTGCTCCGGCCTGATGGTCTGGGCGTACGCCAAGGCCGGTGTCTCGCTGCCGCGCACCTCGCAGTCGCAGGCCAGCGTGGGTACCAACGTCGGCACCAACATCGCCAACGCCCAGCCCGGCGACCTGGTGATCTACCACAGCGACGCGCACCACGTCGGGATGTACATCGGCAACGGCCTGGTGGTGCACGCCCCGCACACCGGTGACGTGGTGAAGGTGATGGCGGCCGACGCCATGCCGATCAAGACCATCCGCCGGGTCTGAGCCACCTCGGCCGCGCCGGCGGCGGGCCCCTGACGGCCCGTCCCATATCGGACATTTGCCCGTACTTCCGGCGAACTGACGGCCCATGACACGCCCGGGCGGGTCGAGATCTCCTTGTGATCTCCGACACGTTCGGGTGTTTCGCATTCCGGCCGTTTCCGGGATATCCATCATCCCTGCGTAGGGAAGCTGTCACTGTCGGTCGCAATCGCAATCGAACAGGGCAAGGATTTCGACTTTTTTCCGACAAGGATTTGAACGGATCACGGATGGGTTACTAGGGTCATCCCACGGACCGCCGCCCAGTCGCTCACCCAACCAGGGTGACAACGGTGGTCGCCGCCGAGTCCGAGACGCAGCTGGGCAGCCCGACTGCCCAGGGGGAAGCCCCCGTTGGGGGTGCTGTCGATCGGAGCCGGGGAACCACGTTCCTCGGGGTGAATCGGCGCCAGGCCGCCGCTCCGGCGGTGCGCGGAGGACCGCGCACCTGACGGGTGGTCGGTGAGGCGTCGTAGGGCATCTCTTCCGGCCCGAACCCGTCAGCTCACCCGGTAGGCGGTGTGAGGAAGAAGGAGTCCGCCTTCGTGGCGTCCCATCGTCGTCCCAAGCCCGCCGGTCGGGCCCGTGTCTCGATCCTGACGGCCGCCGCGGCCACCGCGGTGGCGCTCTCCGCGCAGACCGGCGCGCACGCCGACCCGGCCCCCACCAAGGACCAGGTCAAGCAGCAGGTCGATGAGCTCAACGAGCAGGCCGAGGTCAAGACCGAGGCGTTCAACGCCGCCACCGAGCGCGAGCAGGACCTGCAGAAGCAGGTCGGGCAGCTCCAGGACCAGGTGGCCCGGCAGCAGGCGCAGGTCAGCGGCATCCAGGGCACCCTGGGCGAGCTCGCCGCGGAGCAGTACCGCACCGGCGGGATCCCGCAGACCGTGCAGCTGATGCTCTCCGCCAGCCCGGACTCCTTCCTCAACCAGGCCGGCGCGGCCAACCAGGTCGGCAGCTCGCAGGCCGACGTGCTGAAGTCGTTCAAGGACCAGCAGGCCAAGCTCGACCAGCAGAAGGTGGAGGCCGAGCAGAAGCTCGCCGAGCTGGACGCCACCACCAAGCGGCTGAAGGCCGACAAGGAAGAGATCCTCGGCAAGCTCGCCAAGGCGCAGAGCCTGCTCGACTCGCTCACCCAGAAGGAGCGGGACGACCTCGCCGCCGCCGAGGCGAAGTCCGCGGCCGAGGCGAAGGCCAAGGCGACCTCCGCCCCGGCGCCCGAGCGCGCCTCCCGCGACTCCGCCCGCGCCGACGTGCCGGTCAACGTGCCGGCCGGCTCGCACGCCGCCGCCGCGATCGCCGCGGCCACCTCCAAGCTCGGCTCGCCGTACTCGTACGGCGCGGCCGGCCCGAGCGCCTTCGACTGCTCCGGTCTGATGAAGTGGGCCTACGCCCAGGCGGGCGTGTCGCTGCCGCGCACCTCGCAGGACCAGGCCGGCGCCGGCACCAGCATCGGCACCAACGTGGCCAACGCCCAGCCGGGCGACCTGATCATCTACTACGGCGACCAGCACCACGTCGGGATGTACATCGGCAACGGCCAGATCATCCACGCGCCGCGCACCGGTGTCCCGGTGCGCTACGAGTCGGCGACCGCGATGCCGATCTCGAAGATCGTCCGCCCCTGACCCCGTGTCACGCCGTCCGCCGGCCCGGTGCTCCCACGAGCACCGGGCCGGCGTCGTCGTACCCGCCGACCTGCGGCGGGCCGGGGATTGGGCCAGCTGTCCGATTAGTGCTCAAATATTCGCTCCTGGAGGGGTTTGGACTGGATCGCCGCGACTCGCTAGGGTCTGCCCCCGGACCTCCGCGAGGACGGCCGACCCGGTCCGGGCGGCGGCGGTGGCCCGGTCGCAGGAACGGAGCCGCCGCAGCATGACCGTGCACCGCCGTCCCCAACTGCCAGGCGTGCGGCGGCTCGCCCGCGCACTCGCGGTCACGGCCGCCGCCACCACCGCCCTCGGTGTGACGGTCGCGGGCAGTGCCCATGCCCTCCCCGGCGCCCCGGTCGAGCCGACCGCCAAGAAGGACGTGAAGGCGCAGATCGACCAGCTCTACGACGAGGCCGAGCAGGCGTCCGAGAAGTACAACGCCGCCCAGGAGTACCAGAAGCGGCTGCAGCGCGAGACCACCCTGCTGCAGGGCCAGGTCGCGGCCGGCCAGGAGGACCTCAACCGGCTCCGCCAGGACCTCGGGTCGCTGGCGGCCGAGCAGTACCGCTCCGGCGGGATGGACCCGGGGGTGCGGCTGATGCTCGACTCCGACCCCGACGCCTACCTGGCCGGGGCCCGCGTGCTCGACCAGGCCGCGCAGCGGCAGAACGACGCGCTGCACCAGGTCCTGGACCGCCAGCGCCGGCTGGACCAGCGCCGCCAGGAGGTCGGCGCCAAGCTCACCGAGCTGGAGGACGTCCGGCGGACCCTCGCGGAGAGCAAGACCGAGATCCACCAGCGGCTGGTGAAGGCGCAGCACCTGCTGAACGGGCTGGGCACGGTCGAGCGGGCCCGGATGGCGGCCGACGACGCCCGGGAGGCCGAGCAGCGCGCGACCCGCGGCACGGACCGGCTCGACCTCGGCGACCAGCCGCCCTCCTCGGGCCGGGCGGCGGCCGCGCTGGCCGCCGCGATCAGCAAGATCGGATCACCGTACGTCTACGGATCGACCGGCCCCCGTACCTTCGACTGCTCCGGTCTGATGTACTGGGCGTGGCGGCAGGCCGGAGTGACCCTGCCCCGCACCTCGCAGGCGCAGGCCTCGGCGGGGCAGCGGATCAGCCTCGGAGAAGCACGGCCCGGAGACCTGGTGATCTTCTACAAGGACATGCACCACGTCGGCATGTACGCCGGCGGCGGCGTGGTCGTGCACGCCCCGTACCCGGGCGCCCGGGTCCGCTACGAGAGCGTCAACGCGATGCCCGTCGCCGGGGTGGTACGGGTCTGAGCGGCGAGCCGGAACAGCTGGTGACCGACCTGCCGCCGCAGCCGCCGGCAGGGCGGTCCCGGCTGTCCCGGCGGGCCGCGCTGCTGCTCGCGGCCGGCGGGCTGGCCCAGGCCTCGGTGCCGCTGCTGCGCCCGGCGGCGCGCCCGTCCGCGGTGCCCGAGGCGGCCCGGCCCGGGGTGCGGCCGGTGGTCGAGGGGCTGCTGGCCGAACGGGCGGCGGCGCTGCTGCGCCACGACCGGGCGGCGCTGGCCGCCGGAACGGCACCGGACGCGGCGCAGGCCCAGCTCGCGCTGCTCGACCGGCTGGCCGAGGTCCCGTTCGCGGAGCTCGGCTACCGGATCACCTCCTTCACCGAGCCGCCGCCGGAGGCGGACCGGATCGTCGTCGCCGCCGAGCTCGACCACCGGCTGACCGACCTGGACCAGTACCCCGCGGTGGTGTCCCGGCGACTGGCGTTCGTCCGGCTCCCGGAGGGCTGGCGGCTGGCCGAGGACGAGCCGTCCGGCGCCCCGGCACTCTGGGACCTCGGGCCGGTCCGCGCGGTGCGCGGGGCGCGCTGCCTGGTGCTCGGGCTCGCCGAGCAGACCGAGCTGGCCACCCTCGCCGCCCGGGCGGACCAGGCGGTGCCGGCCGTCGGGGCCGTCTGGGGGGACGCCTGGCCGGGCCGGCTGCTGCTCGAACTGCCCGGCTCGGAGAGCGAGTTCGCCCGCCTGCTGGATGTGCAGCCGGAGTCGTACCAGGGCATCGCCGCGGTCACCGTGGCGGTCTCCGGCGCCCCGGAGCACACCCCGGCCGACCGGATCCTGGTCAACCCGGAGGCGTACCGCGGGCTCAGCGAGCTGGGCCGCCGGGTGGTCGTCACGCACGAGGCCACCCATGTCGCCACCCGGGCCTACACCCGCGGCTGGACCCCGATGTGGCTCTCGGAGGGCGTCGCCGACCACACGGCGTACCTGGACACCGGGCGCAGCGCCCGGCAGATCGCCCCCGGGCTGGCGCAGGACGTGGCGGCCGGCCGGATCCCCCGGACGCTGCCCTCGGACGCCGACTTCACCGCGGGCGCCGCCCGGATCGGGCAGGCCTACGAGCTGTCCTGGCTGGCCTGCGGGGTGATCGCCCGGGAGTTCGGCGAGCGCAGCCTGGTCCGGTTCTACCAGGACGTCGGCGAGTCGGGACGGCCGGCGGCGGGGGAGAGCCCGGACGCGGTGCTGGACCGGCTGCTGCGCGGCCGGCTCGGGATCGGCGTGGCCGATTTCACCGCGCTGTGGACCGCCGAGGCCGCCCGGCTGGCCTGACCGCCGCTCCCCCCGCTCACCCCCGAAGGCCCGCTCACCCCCGGACGGCGGTCGCGCCCAGCGCGGCCCGCAGCCGGGCCGGGTCGATCAGCGCGGTGTGCGTGCCCGGCCGGGTGCAGGCGTACGCCCCGGCGGCGGCACCGGCCCGCATGCACTCCTCCACCGGGCGCCCGGCCAGCCGGCGGGCGAGGAACCCACTGACGAAGGCGTCCCCGGCGCCGTTGCTGTCCAGCACGGGCAGCCCGGGGTCGGTGGCCGGGAAGTGCCGGACCTCGTCGCCGTCCCGGGTCAGCAGGTAGCTGCCCCGGGCGCCGGCGGTGGCCACCACCAGCTCGGCCCGGCCCCCGGCCAGGATCGAGCGCATCACCTGCTTGTGCCGGCCCGCGCAGCCGGCGGTGGACAGGAACACCAGGTCGGCGCGGTGCGCGTAGGAGCGGTGGTGCTCCTCGACGCCGTCCCAGGCGTGCAGGTCGGTGGAGCAGCTCACCCCGAGGCGCCGGATGTCGGGGTCGAGGTCGCGGTTGACACCGGTGATCGACAGGTGGACGTGGCGCGAGCGCTCCAGGAAGGGCAGCCAGAAGGCGCGGGGGAGCCGGAGGTCGGCCGGGTGCCGGCCGTCGTAGAAGGACAGCCGCCGCCCCGCGCCGTCCACCAGGTTGACCCCGCGCGGGGTACCGGCGGGCGAGATCAGGTGGCCGAAGTCCAGGCCGTGGCGGCGGAAGGCGGCCAGCACCAGTTCGCCCTGCGGGTCGTCGCCGAGGAAGTCGAGGAACTTGGTCCGCAGGCCGAGCGTGTGGCAGCCGAGGGCGACGCCGCTGCCGGTGTGGCCGACGTGGTCGTGCACCGGCGGGACCTGCACCGAGTCCGCGTCCGGCAGCTCCAGCCGGTCGACCCGGACGATGGTGTCGACCCCGGCGCCGCCGACCACCAGGACGTCGTACTCGGACAAGGCGGCTCCCGGAGACCAGGTGGGCAGGACGGTGCCCGATGCTGCCAGGGGTGGCGCCGCTCCTGCAAGACCTTGCAGGAGCGGCGCCACCGCTCCTGCAAGACCTTGCAGCAAGTTTCCAACTGCCGTCGAGCGCCGGATCTCCCCGGCGGTCGGCTCAGGAGGCCGTGCTCCGCCCCACCGGCTGGTCCAGCCCGTCCAGCAGCGCCTGCTCGTACGCGATGCCCGGCCGGACGGGGTAGCCGACGGCGACCGGCTCGGCGGTGGCGGGCAGCACCACGGTGGTGACCGGCTCGATCCGGCGGGTGGAGCGCCACAGCCGGCGGCAGGAGATCAAGGTCGCCGCCAGCAGGGTCAGGTTGCGCGCGCTGATCACGATCACGCCGAGCAGCTGGCTCTTCTGCACCTGGCCGAAGAGCAGCGGGAACTCCAGGGTGGTCAGCACCGCGGCGACCAGGATCAGCACCGCCACCGGCTTCTGGCTGGTGCCCCGCACGGTCAGGCAGACCGCCGCCAGCCCGATCAGCCAGATCATGTACTGCGGGCTGATCACCCGGCTGGTCACGGTGAACACCAGCAGCGCCGCCAGCGCCGCGTCGAACGGCGTCGCCGCCTGCCAGCGGGCCGCCCGCAGCCGCCAGATCAGCAGCCAGCCGAAGCCGACCGCGGTGCCCGCCAGCGACAGCTTGGCGATCACCGGCACCCACGGGCCCAGCATCTCCTGGGCGCCGTAGTTCATGGTGACCTGGCCGTGCCAGGCGCCGAACAGCCGGGCGAAGTGCAGCGGCAGGGCGCCCAGCGACTCGATCTCGATCCCGCGCTCCTTCTGGAACTTCAGGAAGTCGAAGGCGCCGTTCATCCCGGCGGTCAGCAGGAAGCCGAGCGCGCCCGCGGTGGCGGCCGCGGCCGTCCAGGACCGCCTGGTCCGCCGGCCGCGCGGGGTGCCGGTCAGCGCCAGCACCGGCCAGACCTTGATCAGCGCGCCCAGCCCCAGCAGCAGCCCGCCGACCGCGGGCTTGCGCAGCACGACCAGCAGCCCGATCACGGTGATCGCGGTGACGATGATGTCGTACCGGCAGTAGACCGTCGGCCCGAGCAGCGGCACCCCGACCACCCACATCCAGGCGCCGGTGAAGCTGCGCCCCTTGCGCTGGCCGACCCGCATCAGCAGGCCCATGGTCAGCGCGTCGAACAGGCCGCAGAGCACGAAGAACGAGACCAGGTACGACCAGGGCAGCACCCCGGGCAGCATGATCACCAGGGCGGCGCCGGGCGGGTACTGCCAGGTCACGTCGTCCAGCGGGAAGGTGCCGGTGCGCAGCACCTCGAACCAGCCGTGGTAGATCACCGAGACGTCGGTGGAGACGTCGGCGCCGGAGAACCGGACGATGCCCAGCACCATCAGCACGATCAGCACCCGGGTGGCGAGCCAGCCCGCGCCGAGCCCCCAGAGCGCGCCGCCGGCCGGGCTGGGAGCCGACGGGGACAGCGCGGGGCGCTCGGTGTTGCCGACGCTGCGCTCGGCTCTGCCGGCCGGGGCCAACTCCACGACTCTCCTTCGTTCGTCACAGACGCGTCCGGCTCCCGGGCCGCGGCCGCGGTCGGAGGTCGGACGCCGTGGGCCGCGCACCCGCGGCGTGCCAACAGCTGCTCCCCCCGGGGCCCACCTGCTAGGACCCGCCCCGAGCCGAAACGGTTGCGCGGGCATGCTTCGTTCCCGACGCGCCGGGGTGTTGACCTATGGTACGGATCAGCGAGCGGTACACCGAGCACCCCCCGACCGAGCGAGCCGTGGCATGCACAAGACCCTGATCGTCACCAACGACTTCCCGCCCCGGCCCGGCGGCATCCAGGCCTTCGTCCACAATATGGCCGTCCGCCAGCCGGCGGGCAGCATTGTGGTCTACGCCTCGACCTGGCGGGACGGCAGCGAGGTGGCCCGGTTCGACGCGGAGCAGCCGTTCCCGGTGATCCGCGACCGGACCAGGATGATGGTGCCGACCCCGCGGGTGACCCGCCGGGCCGCCGAGATCCTGCGGGCCGAGGGCTGCAGCTCGGTCTGGTTCGGTGCGGCCGCGCCGCTCGGCCTGATGGCGCCCGCGCTGCGCCGGGCCGGCGCGGCGCGGCTGCTCGGGATGACCCACGGGCACGAGGCGGCCTGGGCCCAGCTGCCCGGCTCCCGGCAGCTGCTGCGCCGGATCGGCGCGGGCACCGACACCCTCACCTACCTCGGCGAGTACACCCGCTCCCGGATCGCCGCCGCGGTCGGCCCCGAGGCGGCCGGGCGGATGGTGCAGCTGCCGCCGGGGGTGGACGAGCAGACCTTCCGCCCGGACTCCGGCGGCGCCGCCGTGCGGGCCCGGCTCGGCCTCACCGACCGTCCGGTGGTGGTCTGCGTCTCGCGGCTGGTGCCGCGCAAGGGGCAGGACACCCTGGTCTCGGCGATGCCGCGGATCCTGGCCGAGGTGCCGGACGCGGTGCTGCTGATCGTCGGCGGCGGCCCCTACCGGGCCGACCTGGAGAAGCTGGTGGACGCCACCGGCGTGCGCGAGGCGGTCCGGTTCACCGGCGCGGTGCCCTGGGAGGAGCTGCCGGCCCACTACGGCGCGGGCGACGTGTTCGCGATGCCCTGCCGGACCAGGCGCGGCGGGCTGGACGTGGAGGGGCTCGGGATCGTCTACCTGGAGGCCTCGGCGACCGGGCTGCCGGTGGTGGCCGGGGACTCCGGTGGTGCGCCGGACGCCGTCCTGGAGGGGGAGACCGGCTACGTCGTGCCGGGCCGCTCCACCGAGATCACGGCCGAGCGGATCGTCCGGCTGCTCCAGGACGAGGAGCTGCGCCGGCGGATGGGCGAGGCCGGGCGCCGCTGGGTCGAGCGCTCCTGGCGCTGGGACCTGCTGGCCGGGCGGCTGACCTCGCTGCTGGCCGGCTGAGCCCGGCACCGGCCCGCGCCCCGACGCCGATGGCCCGCCCGCTCCCCTCGGAGCGGGCGGGCCATCGGGCGTCCGGCGGCGGTCAGCGCTGGTAGAGCGCCTCGATCTCGGCCGCGTAGTCCTTGAGCACCACGTTGCGCTTCAGCTTGAGCGAGGGCGTCAGGTGGCCGCTGTCCTCGGAGAAGACGGTGTCCAGCAGGCGGAACTTCTTGACCGCCTCGGCGTGCGAGACGGCCTGGTTGCCCTCGTCGACCGCCGCCTGGAGGGCGGCCAGCAGGTCCAGGTCCTCGCGCAGCTCGGCCAGCGTGGCCTCGGCCGGCTTGCCGTTGAGCTCCTTCCACTTCGGGAAGAACTCCGGGTCGACGGTGATCAGGCAGGCGATGAACGGCCTGCGGTCGCCGACCACCATCACCTCGCCGACCAGGGCGTGGGCGCGGATCCGGTCCTCGATCACTGCGGGGGCGACGTTCTTGCCGCCCGCCGTGACGATGATCTCCTTCTTCCGGCCGGTGATGGTCAGGTAGCCCTCGTCGTCCAGGGTGCCGATGTCACCGCTGGCGAACCAGCCGTCGCGCAGCACCTCGGCGCTGGCGTCGGGGTTGTTCCAGTAGCCGGTGAACACCTGCGGGCCCTTGAGCAGCACCTCGCCGTCCTCGGCGATCTTCACCGCGGAGCCGGG
The DNA here is from genome assembly GCF_040304075.1 of Kitasatospora sp. NPDC094015. Classification (NCBI taxonomy): domain Bacteria; kingdom Bacillati; phylum Actinomycetota; class Actinomycetes; order Kitasatosporales; family Streptomycetaceae; genus Kitasatospora; species Kitasatospora sp. NPDC094015. Next base: position 199,204 of record NZ_JBEOUL010000002.1, on the reverse strand, counting down.
CACCGGCTGGCCGACGGTGCCGATCTTCGGCTTGTCGTGCGGGTTGAAGGCGATCGCCGCACAGGTCTCGGTCAGGCCGTAGCCCTCCAGGACGGTGAAGCCGATGCCGCGGTAGAAGTGGCCCAGGCGCTCGCCCAGCGGGGCGCCGCCGGAGATCGCGTGGGTGCAGCGGCCGCCCAGCGCGGCGCGCAGCTTGCTGTAGACCAGCTTGTCGAAGACCGCGTGCCGGATCCGCAGCCCGAGCGGGACCCGGCCGGCGTCCAGCGCGCGGCTGTACGCGATCGCGGTGTCGGTCGCCCGGTCGAAGATCTTGCCCTTGCCGTCCGCCTGGGCCTTGGCCCGCGCGGTGTTGTAGACCTTCTCGAAGACCCGCGGCACGCCCAGGATCAGGGTCGGCCGGAACGAGCCCAGCTCGGCCGTGACGTTCTTGATGTCGGAGACGTGCCCCAGCTTGATCGGGGTGATCGCGGCGGCGATCTCGGCGATCCGGCCGAGCACGTGGGCCAGCGGCAGGAACAGCAGCGTGGAGCTCTCACCGGTGCGGAACAGCGGCTCCAGGCGGGCGGTCACGTTGCCGAGCTCGGAGATGAAGTTCGCGTGCGTCAGCTGACAGCCCTTCGGGCGGCCGGTGGTGCCCGAGGTGTAGACGATGGTGGCGAGCGAGTCCTCGGTGGCGATCGAGCGGCGCTCGGTGACCGTGGCGTCGGTGACCTTCGCGCCGGCCTCGGCCAGCTGCGCCAGCGCCCCGGCCTCGATCTGCCAGGTGTGCGCCAGCTCCGGCAGCTCGGCCCGCAGTCCGGCCACCACGGCGGTGTGCGCGTCGGTCTCGGTGATCACGGCGACGGCGCCGGAGTCGCCGAGGATCCAGCGCACCTGCTCGGCGGAGGAGGTCTCGTAGACCGGCACGGTGACCGCGCCCGCGGACCAGATCGCGAAGTCCAGCAGGGTCCACTCGTACCGGGTGCGGGAGAGGACGCCGACCCGGTCGCCCGGCTCGATGCCGGCCGCGATCAGGCCCTTGGCCGCGGAGTGGACCTCGGCCAGGAACTGCACCGCGGTGACGTCCTGCCAGACTCCGTCCACCTTGCGCCCGAGGACGGCCACGTCCGGGTGCCGCTCGGCGTTCTGGTGGACGAGGTCGGAGAGGTTACCGCCGCTCGGTACCTGGTAGAGGGCCGGAAGGCTGAACTCGAGCAAGACTGCTCCTCGTCTGCGACGCTGCGGGACGGCAGGACGTTACTGCCCGGTAGGTCGATTCGACCAGGGGGGTTGGCTTCGGTGTTCCGATAGTCACACCCGTCACATCGGGTGACCCGGGCAGCTCTGTTCCCCTCCGCACCTTACGACAGCCCCCAGGTGACCGATCGGTAGCGGGTGCGCCCCGGGCCGCTGGTCACGGCGGTGCCAGGGGCGGCGGGCCGGGCGGCGGCCGGATCGCGATAGCCTGCCCTGGGCGCACAGCTGGAGAGACGCGGAGGGCCGTCATGGCGGAGCACACCAGGTCGAGCATCATCATCGACGCCACCCCGGCCGAGGTGATGGCCGTGATCGCGGACTTCGCCGCGTACCCGGCCTGGACCGGGGAGGTCAAGGAGATCGAGGTGCTGGCCACCGCCGAGGACGGCCGCGCCGCCGAGGTCCGGCTGCTGCTGGACGCCGGGGCGATCCGCGACGAGCACGTCCTCGCCTACACCTGGGACGGCGACCGCGAGGTCTCCTGGACGCTGGTGAAGAGTCAGATGCTCCGCGCCCTGGACGGGTCGTACGCGCTGGCCCCGCTGCGCAGCGGCTCCACCGAGGTGACCTACCAGCTGGCCGTGGACGTGAAGATCCCCATGCTCGGGATGATCAAGCGCAAGGCCGAGAAGGTCATCATCGACCGCGCGCTCGCCGGCCTGAAGAAGCGCGTCGAGGGCTGACGCCCGGCCCGCCCCGGGCCTTCCCGACCCCGACGCCTCCCCACCCGACGCCGAGCGGAGACACCCCGTGGCACCCCGCACGATCCTGGTCAGCGGCGCCGAAGGGGCGGCCGCCACCGTCGCCGCCGCCACCGCGCTGCACGCCGCCGGCACCGGCCGACGCACCCTGCTGCTGGCCGCCGACGACCCGCACCGCACCCTGGACACCCTGCTCGGCACCCGGATCGGCACCGATCCCACCCGCTGCGCCGACCATCTGACGGTGGCCCGGATCGACGAGCAGAGCGCCTTCCGCGACGCCCTCGGAGCGCTGGAGGGCCGGCTCGCCCCCGCCCTCGCGCTGATCGGCGCCGAGCCGCTCGACCCCGAGGAGCTGACCCCGCTCCCCGGCACCCGCCAGCTCGCCCTGCTGCGCCGGCTGCGCACCGTGGATGCCGAGGTGGTCGTGGTCGCGGCCCCGGCCCCGGCCGAGCTGATCGCCACCCTCGCCCTGCCCGAACAGCTGGAGCGTTACCTGGCCCGGCTGCTGCCCGAGCAGCGCCAGGCCGCCCGCGCGCTGCGCCCGCTGCTGGCCGCCGTGGCCGGCGTCCCGATGCCCGCCGAGTGGCTGTTCGAGGCCGGGGCCACCGCCCGGCAGGCGCTCGCCGAGGCCCGTGCGGTGCTCGCCTCGCCGCGGACCAGCGTCCGGCTGGTGGTCGACGCCGAGACCCACCGCCCCGAGGAGCTCCGCCGGATCCTGGCCGGACTCGCCCTGCACGGGCACCGGCCGGACGCCGTGGTCGCCCACCGGGCCCTGCCCGCCGGCGCCACCGACTCCCCGGACCCGTGGCTGGCCGAGCTCGCCGCCCGCGAGCGCGACCGCCTCGCCGAACTCGCCGCCGAGCTCGGCCCGCCGCTGCTGATCGGCCGCCGGCCCGACGTGACCCTGGAGCAGGTGGCCGCCCAGCTGTACGCGGCGGGGGAGCCCACCCCCGAGCCCGCCCCGGCGCCCCGGGTCGAGGACCGGCTGGCCGAGGACGGCCTGCTGCTCTGGCACCTGCCGCTGCCCGGCGCCGACCGCGGCGAGCTGGAGCTGGTCCGGCGCGGCGACGAGCTGGTGCTGGGGGTCGGCCCGTACCGGCGGATCCTGCTGCTGCCCTCGGCGCTGCGCCGCTGCGACGTGGGCGGGGCCGCGCTGGCCGACGGGGTGCTGTCGCTGCGGTTCGTGCCCGACCCCGCGCTCTGGCCGGCGGGTCCCCGCGGCTAGGAGCCGTGCCCGCCCGGGTCGGTCCGCACGCTCGGGCGACCCGGGGCGGGGGCCGGTTCCGGTAGCGTCGGGGGTTCACCGCGGCGAGAGGGACCAGTGATGGCGGAGCAGCAGGGCGACCGGACCGAGCGGCCGGAGGGCTCCGGCGAGCCGTTCGGTCCGGAGCTCGGGCCGCTGGTGGACGAGGTCCGCCGGTTCGCCGAGGCGGTCGGCGGCAAGGCCCTGGAGTTCGGGGTCCGGTTCCGGGAGAGCAACCCCGAGGTGTACGGACACCTGGCCGCCGCCGGTGGTGAGCTGCTCGCCGCGTACCGGGCGGCCGTGACCGGCCACGAACGCCGCTGGTCGGGGCCCGGACACGCCGACTCCGAGCGCATCGACGTCGACGAGCCGTCCGACAACTTCTGAAGCTGCAGCTCAGCCATGGTGACCGAAGGTCCTGCTCATGTCACTCTGAGGGGCGAACATTACGACTTTTGAAGGCGACTCGGGCATATTCTCGAAAATTGTCTTCGATTTATGTATGTCGCACTGTGTACGGGAGTACGGGTCAGCGGGTAGCGTTTCGCTCAGCGGGAACGAGTGAATAGCTGAGGGACACATGGCTCTGACCATCGGCGTCGATGTCGGCGGGACCAAGATCGCGGCCGGTGTGGTCGACGAGACCGGCGAGATCCTGGCCAGGACGCGGGTACCCACCCCGGCCGACCCCCAGTGGGCGGTCGACGCGATCGCGCAGGCCGTCCGCGAGCTCAAGGAGCAGTACCCGGGCGTGGCCGGTGTGGGCGTGGGCGCCCCCGGCTTCGTCGACCGGGACCGTTCCACGGTGATCTTCGCGCCCAACATCGACTGGGAGAACGAGCCGCTCAAGGCCCGGATCGAGGAGCTCACCGGCCTTCCCACCGTGGTCGAGAACGACGCCAACTGCGCCGCCTGGGCCGAGTTCCGGTTCGGTGCCGCGGCCGCCCACGAGGACATGGTGCTGATCACCGTCGGCACCGGCATCGGCGGCGGCATCGTGCTCGACGGCCGGCTGCACCGCGGCCGGTTCGGCGTCGCGGGCGAGATCGGCCACCTCAACATGGTTCCTGACGGCCTGCTCTGCGGCTGCGGCGGCCACGGCTGCTGGGAGCAGTACGGCTCCGGCCGCGCGCTGCGCCGCTACGGCCGGGAGAAGGCCGCCGCCGACCCGATCGCCGGCAAGCGGATGCTGGAGCTCAACGACGGCGTCGCCGAGACCATCCGCGGCATCCACATCACCGAGGCGGCCGAGGACGGCGACCCGCTCGCCCTGGAGTGCTACGCGGAGCTCGCCGACTGGCTCGGCCGCGGCATGGCCGACCTCGCCGCGCTCTTCGACCCCGGGGTGTTCGTGCTCGGCGGTGGCGTCTCCGACTCCGGCCGGCTGCTGCTGGAGCCGGTCGCGGCCGCCTTCGGCCGGTACCTGACCGGTGGTGTCCACCGGCCGCGCGCCGACGTGGTGCTCGCCTCGATGGGCTCCGCCGCCGGCATCGCCGGCGCCGCGGACCTCGCCCGGACCTGACTCCGCGCCGCCCGCCGCCGGCCCCGGAAACCGCATCGGGGCCGGCGGTCCGGCTGCCCCGATGCGCCCGATCCGCGTGCTGATCCTGCGTCACGTACCCGGCAGGGCCTAGCATCGGCTGCGTGACGTCAGCGACCGAGCCGCCCGAGCTGCCCGAACTGCCCACCTCCGGCGCCGAGCCCGACGGGGCCCAGCGGGTCCGGGTGCTCAGCTACAACATCCGTTCGCTGCGCGACGACCGCGAGGCGGTGGCCCGGGTGATCCGGGCCTGCGCGCCCGACCTGGTGTGCATCCAGGAGTCCCCGCGCTACTGGAAGCCGGTCAAGCAGGCCGCCCGGCTCGCGCACCGGACCGGCTTGATCATCCTCGCGGGCGGCGGCCGGATCGCCGCCGGCCCGCTGGTGCTCGGCCGGCTGCGGGTCGACGTGCTGGGCACCAGGGACCGGCTGCTGCCCAAGTCCCGCGGCCTGCACGCCCGCGGCTTCGCCACCGCGCTGGTCCGGATCGGCCACTCGGTGCCGTTCTCGGTCACCAGCTGCCACCTCAGCCTCGACGCGGACGAGCGCCGCCGCCAGTTCGCCCTGCTGCCGGGCCAGTTGGACCCGGGCGAGGCGGGCGTGATCGCCGGTGACCTCAACGAGCACCCGGACGGCCCGGGTTGGCGCTCGCTGGCCGAGCGCTTCCAGGACGCCCACGTCACCGCGCCCTGGGGCGGCACCTTCACCTCCGTACCGGAGAAGCCGTACCAGCGGATCGACGCGGTCTTCGCCACCCCTGGGGTGTCCGTGCTGGCCTGCGGGGTCCCGCACGGGCTGCCGGGGCTGGACCCGGCCGACCTACGGGCCGCCACCGACCACCTGCCGGTGCTGGCGGTGCTGCGGGTACCGGCCGATCAGCGGATCGAGGCGCCGGTGATCACGCCGTCCACCACCGTGTAGCTGCCCGCGAAGTGGCGGTGGCTGCCGTCGCGTTGGACCGCGTCCAGGGTGACCTCGACGGTGTTGCCGTGGACCCCGGTGACGGTGAGCGTGTCGGCGGCGGTGTCGGCGAATCCGGCGCTGAACGCCGCCAGGCTGGGGCTGAGGTTGCGCCCGCCGAGGGCCCAGGCGCGGGCGTAGTCATGGGCGTTGATGGCGGCGTAGTAGTCGCGCACCACCTGCGCCGGGTCCGCGGCCGTCACGGTGGCGGTGGTGGTCGCCGTGGCGGTCGGTGCCGTGGTGACGGTCGAACCGGCGGGCGCCGACGGGGTGGTGGGGACGGCCGGGGTCGTGGCCGGCCCCCCGGTGACCGTCCACTGGCCGGTCTGCGCGGCGAGGCCGGACTCCAGGGTGAACTGGACCTTGGCGGGGGTCGATCCCACCGGCAGGTCGAAGCTGATGACCCCGAGCGCGCTCTCGCCCCGGGCGATCCGCAGCGGGGTCGCGAAGGGCGGGCCGGCGGTGGTCGGAGCGATCGTGGCGTTGAAGCTCTGCCCCTGGGAGTCGATCAGGGTGGCCCCGTTCGAGGGGGCGTCGGCGTAGTCGGCGGTGCCGGTGTTCTGCAGCCGGAACTGGACGGCCACCAGGCGGTGGCCGGGGCTGGGGGCGACGACCTCCGAGGTCGGCCGGGCCGGGTCGACGACCTGGGTCGCCGTCACCGTCATCCGCTCGCCCGCGTCGAAGCCGGTGAGTTCCAGGGAGTCGCCGATCACGGCCCGCTGGGATGAGCTCCGGGCGGCCGAACTCCCGGCGGCCGGGGTGCTCGTGGCGGGGGTGCTCGTGACCGGGGCGGTGGTGACCTGCGGGGATCCGCAGCCGACCAGGAGGCCCAGAGCGAGGGCGGCGCAGGCCACGGCGGCACGGGCACGGTGAGCGGCACGCACGGTCCACCCCCTCCTCGATCGGCGGAGTGTTCCCGTCCAGCACTCTCCAGGGTAGGTCCGGGCGGCGAACTCCCGCCTGCCGGGCGCGGCCTGGGCCCGTCCACGGCCACGCCACGGGCGCCCGGGACGGCCTTTGGGACGGCCCCCGGGGGCCGGTCGGGCGCCGGATCCGCCCGGCGAGCCGCTGGCCAAGGACCCCGGGGGCCGCGCAGAGTATGGGCGTGAGCGAGACGACGACGGCGGCGGACCCGGAGGACCACCGGGCGGGCTGGTTCGAGCTGTTCTTCGACCTGGTCTTCGTGGTGACGGTCAGCGTGCTGGCCCGCGCCCTGCACGGCGACCCGGACGCGGCGGACTTCGGCACCTTCGTGGTGCTGTTCTTCCCGGCCTGGTGGGCCTGGGCCAACCTGATGGTGACCGTCAACGTCTTCGGTTCGGCCCGGCCGGGCGTGCAGGCGATGCTGCTGTGCGCGATGCCGGGGCTCGGGCTGATGGCCGCCGCCGCGCCCGAGGGGCTGGGCGACCGGGCCTGGGCGTACGCGCTGGGCGCCGCCTGGGTGCGGCTGGTGTTCTTCGTGATCTGGTACGACCGGGCCCGGCGCGGTGACGACCCGGTGCCGCTCTGGCGCCCGCTTGCCTACGGGCTGCTCCCCGCGCTGCTCTGGGCGGTGTCGGCGGCGCTGCCGGGCAGCGGGCGGTTCGTGCTCTGGGGGGTGGCGATCGCGCTGGAGGTGGTCCTGCTGGCGGTCCGGACCGGGCTGACCGATGAGTTCTACGGCCGGTTGTCCACCGAGCACCTGGTGGAGCGGATCAGCCTGTTCGTGGTGATCGTGCTCGGCGAGAGCGTGTTCACGGTGGTGGCCACGCTGGCCGACCACTTCACCACGGCCTCGGCCGGCGCCGCGCTGGCCGGTTTCGTGGTGGTCGCCGAGCTGGCCATGGTCTTCTTCGCCTGGGGCACCACCAGCGCCGCCCGCGGCCTGGACCGGGCCCAGGCCGGCGGTTCGACCAGGGCGATCCGGGACACCGTGATGTACCTGCCGTTCGTCCTGGTCGCCGGGATCACCGTGATCGCGGCCGCGCTCGGCACCGCGGTCGCCGAGCCCGACCACCACCTGCCGTCCGGGTCCTGCTGGGCGCTGTGCGGGGGCGTGCTCGCGTTCTACACCGCCAACGCCGCCATCGCGCTGCGCTACGGCGACGGTGGCCGGGTGGTGCTGCGCTGGTACGCGCCCTGCCTGGTGCTCACCCTCGGCGTCCTGCTGCCCGCCGCGCTGCTCCTGCCGGCCTGGGCGGCGGTGACCTGTGCGGCGGGGGTGGTGTTCCTGCTCGCCAAGATCTCCCGCCGCCGCCTGCGGGTCCGCGGCCTGCTCGGTGCTGCCGGCTGAGCCCGCGGCCCGGGCCCGAGGGGACGGCCGCTCAGACCACCGCGCCGCCGGTCGGGTCCTCCGGTTCGTCGTCGTCGCCGGCCTTCATCCGCGCCACCAGGGTCACGAAGCCGCCGAGGAAGGCGCTCACCCCGACCCAGGCCGGCCAGCCGGAGACCTCTCGCCAGACCAGCGCGTCGAACAGCAGCAGGGCCGGGCCGCCCAGCACCGCGAGCCAGGCGAACTTGGCGGTGGTGTCGGCCGGGGGCAGCGGCGGCGGCTCCGGCGGTACGAAGTGGCCCTCGTCCGGGTCCTCCGCCGCCACGTAGTCGCGGGGCCCGCCCTCGCCCCGGCGGGGGCGGGGCTGCGGCGCCAGCTCGTGCAGGACGGGGTCGGCCGGCCGCTCGGTGGCCGCGCGCAGGTTCTCGATCTCCGGCCACTCCGGGTCGGTGAGGTCCACCGGGTCGTCGAACTGGGCGACCAGGGCGGCGAAGATCGCGTCCTGCTCGGCCTGGCTGCCGGCGGCGGGACGGCGCGGTGCGGCGCCGGCCGGCTCGGCCGTGTCCTGGTCGGCGGGCTCGCTCTCGGCGCCGCCCCGGGGCAGCTCCTCGTCGCCGCCCGCCTTGTTGGTCTCGTGCACTGCCGGCCCTTCAGCCCGAGTGGTTGTCGGCTTCGACTGTCGCCACCGGTGCCAGCCGACGGATGAAGTCGAGGCTCGCCTCGAAGATCAGCCCGGCGTCGTGGTCCAGTGTTGCCACGTGGTAGCTGCGTTCAAGTAGCAGCTCGGTCACATCGGTCGAGGATATCCGGGCGAGTACCAGTTCCGAGTTGGCCGGCGAGACCACGTGGTCCTGCGGGCTGTGCAGCAACAGGACGGGCTGCTCTATTTCCGGCAGCACCGATTGGACGTCCTTCCACAGCCGGGACAGCGACCAGGCCGCGTGCAGCGGCGTCCGGTCGTAGGCCAGCTCGGTGGAGCCCTCCAGCGCGATGTCGTTGGCGACCCCGGGCAGGCTCGGCACCAGGTGGCGCAGCGCCGGCAACAGCACACTCGCGGGGTTGTCCGAGCGGACGGACGGGTTGACGAGCACCAGTCCGGAGATCGCCGAGCGGTGCCGGGAGGCCAGCCGCAGCGCCAGCGAACCGCCCATCGACAGCGCGCAGACGAAGACCTGCTCGCACTCGGCCAGCAGGGTCCGCAACTCCCGGTCGACCTCGGCGTACCAGTCCTCCCAGCGGGTGAGCTGCATGTCCTGCCAGCGGGTGCCGTGGCCGGGGAGCAGCGGCAGCGAGACGGTCAGCCCGGCCGCGGCCAGGTGGTCGGCCCACGGGCGCAGCGACTGCGGCGAGCCGGTGAATCCGTGCACCAGCAGCACGCCGACCGGGCCGCCCTGATGGCGGAATGGTTCGGCACCGGGCAGTGGCGGCATCTACGGGCTCCTCGGCGGGGCGGGGACGGGGTCGGCCGATCGTCCCACGACCGGCGCGGCCCGTACAGGGCGTGCCCCGGCCGGGGAGCCGGGGCCCGGGCGGGCGCCGGGCGGGGAAACGGGACGGCCCCGCCGGTACTGAGCCCGCTGCCGTGGGCATTAGGATCGACCGGTCCGCATAACAGGAGGCCCGGGTTGTTCTACCGACTGATGAAGATGATCGTCGCACCGCTGCTGCGGATCTTCTTCCGGCCCTGGATGGAGGGCGAGGAGAACATCCCCGACGAGGGGCCGGCGATCCTCGCCAGCAACCACCTGTCCTTCTCCGACTCCTTCTTCCTGCCCGCGCTGCTCAAGCGCCGGGTCACCTTCATCGCGAAGGCGGAGTACTTCACCACCCCCGGCCTCAAGGGCCGGCTCACCGCCGCCTTCTTCAAGGGCGTCGGCCAGCTGCCGGTCGACCGCTCGGGTGCCCGTGGCGCCGGCGAGGCGGCGATCCGCAGCGGCATCGCGGTGATCGAGCGCGGCGAGGTCTTCGGCGTCTACCCCGAGGGCACCCGCTCGCCCGACGGCAAGCTGTACCGCGGCAAGGTCGGCGGCCTGGCCCGGGTGGCGCTGGCCACCGGCGCCCCGGTGATCCCGGTCGCGATGATCAACACCGAGAAGGTGCAGCCCCCCGGCCAGGTGGTGCCCAACTTCGGCATCCGCCCCGGCATCCGGATCGGCCGCCCGCTGGACTTCTCCCGCTACCAGGGCATGGAGAACGACCGCTTCATCCTCCGTTCGGTGACGGACGAGGTGATGTACGAGATCATGCGGCTCTCCGGCCAGGAGTACGTCGACATCTACGCCACGGCGGCCAAGCGGCAGCTCACCGAGGACAAGAAGCGCGCCGACGCGGAGCGCAAGGCCGTCCAGAAGGCCGAGGCGGCCGAGCAGAAGGCGGCCCAGAAGGCGGAGAAGGAAGCCGAGAAGGAGGCCGAGCGGGCCGCCGCCGAGGCCGCTGCCGCCGCCGGTACCGAGGCCGAGACCGCTGCCACCGAGACGGCGAAGCAGGACGAGGCCGGGGAGAAGTAGCCCCGGGCGGGGCGAGGGGGAGCGGATGGCGGAGCACGGCTCCGGCGGCCCGGCCACGGCCGGGACCGGCCCGGCAGCGGACCTGGCGACGGCCGGTGGCACCACCGCCGGGCCCACCGGCACGGGCCTCGCCGGGTCGGACCGCGGCGGCCCGGACCGCGGCGGCCCCGTCGAGGTCGCCCGCGCCCTGAGCGCCCCGCTGCGCGGCAGCCTCGCGGCCGGCGGCATGTCGGTCGAACTGCCGCTCTGGCGGGCCATCTCCTACTTCCGGATGCTGGCCCTCGCCTACGCGGTGGTCCGGTACTTCGACTCCTACCTCGACTTCCGCCACCCGGTCTCCGGCTGGATCTACCTCGGCGCGCTCACCCTGTGGACGCTCGCCTCCACCCGGGCCTTCGCCAACCCGCTGCGCTGCACCTGGGCGGTGCTCGGCTTCGACCTCACGATGGCGCTGACCGGCGTCGTGATGAGCGGCTTCATCGACACCCCGGCCCGGATCCACGCGGGCGCCCTCACCCTGCCCACCATCTGGGCCTGCGGCACCGTACTGGGCTTCGCCTGCAAGGGCGGCTGGAAGGCGGCCGCGTTCGCCGCCACCCTGATCGGGATCGCCAACATCGGCGGCCACGGCGGTATCAGCCCCGACAACCTGCACAACATCGTGCTGCTGCTGATGGCCGGTTGCGCGATCGGCTACGTGATCGAACTCGCCCGCGCCAGCGAGGCGGTGCTCACCCGCGCGCTCCAGGTCGAGGCCGCCACCCGGGAACGCGAGCGGCTCTCCCGGGACATCCACGACGGCGTCCTCCAGGTGCTCGCCATGGTGCAGCGGCAGGGCGCGGCCGCCGGCGGCCCCGGCGACCTCGGCGACCTGGGCCGGCTGGCCGGGAAGCAGGAGCGGGCGCTGCGCACCCTGATGACGGGTGCTCCGGTGCCGGCGCAGGCCGCCGCGGCGCAGGACCTGCGGCAGCTGCTCGCCCCGTACGCGGACGAGCGGATCACCGTCTCGGCGCCGGCCACCCCGGTCCTGCTGGCCGGCGCGGTGGCGACCGAGCTGGCGGCCGCGGTCGGCGCAGCCGTCGACAACGTCCGCAAGCACGCCGGGCCGGCCGCCCGGGCCTGGATCCTGATCGAGGACGAGCCGGAGGCCGTCACCGTCTCGGTCCGCGACGACGGCCCGGGTTTCGAGGCCGGCCGGCTCGGTGAGGCGGAGCGGGCCGGACGGCTCGGCGTCTCGCAATCGATCCGCGGCCGGCTGCTCGACCTGGGCGGCAGCGCGGAGCTGTACGCGGTGCCCGGGGAGGGCGTCGAGGTGGAACTCCGGGTTCCCAGGGAGGGGTTGTGATGACCGAGCAGGTCCGGGTGATGGTGGTCGACGACCACCCGATGTGGCGGGACGCGGTCTCACGCGACCTCGCCGAGGCGGGCTTCCAGGTGGTCGCCACCGCCGGCGACGGTGAGGAGGCGCTGCGCCGGGCGCGGGCGGCCGGGCCGCAGGTCCTGGTGCTCGACCTCAACCTGCCGAGCCTGCCCGGTGCGGAGGTGTGCCGCCAACTGGTGCAGCACGACCCGACCTTGCGGGTCCTGGTGCTCTCCGCCAGCGGCGAGCACGCGGACGTGCTGGAGGCGGTCAAGTCCGGCGCCACCGGCTACCTGCTGAAGTCGGCCGGGCGCGAGGAGCTGATCGAGGCGGTCCGGCGCACGGCAGCCGGCGACCCGGTCTTCACCCCGGGCCTGGCGGGCCTGGTGCTCGGAGAGTTCCGCCGGCTGGCCACCGAACCCGCGGCCCCGGCCGCACCGGTCGCCCCGCAGCTGACCGCCCGGGAGACCGAGGTCCTGCGGCTGGTGGCCAAGGGGCTGTCGTACCGCCAGATCGCCGAACGGCTGGTGCTCTCGCACCGGACCGTCCAGAACCACGTCCAGAACACCCTCGGCAAGCTCCAGCTCCACAACCGGGTCGAACTGGTCCGCTACGCCATCGAACAGGGCCTGGACGACGACCTGCGCTGAGCCCGACGGGCCACGGGCGGGTCGTCAGAAGTGGAACCGCATCCGAACCACGAGACAGTCCGGCGCGAGGTTGTCCAAGTGGTCGTCGGCGAATCGGTGGTAGTCGCCCGTGCGGCCGAGCTTGCTTCCCCAGTGGTCGGAGGTGCCGTCGATCCAGTGGCCGTCCAGGGTCAGCAGGTAGTTCGTCGGAACCACCCTCGACGTCTCACGCTGGACGAACTCCTCCGGGCTGCCGCGGAAATGGCCGAGCGGATCGGTCATCCGCGGGAAGAGCCCGCACGCCTCGCCGGGGGCGTCGGCAGCGTTGATCAGTGGCTGTGCGAGGAAGTCCTCGCGTGCCCGAGCGACGGGGTAGGCCGTGAGGTCACGGCGGGCGCGCTCGATGAAGTCCTCGAAAGGGACCGCGGGAGGGTAACCGGCCGAGAAGAGGTCCCACGCCCGGCGACGTTCCGCAGCGCGTTCGGCCACCGGCGCCCGGGCGGCGTCGAAGTCGAGCAGGCCCCGGGGCCCGCCGTCCCAGCGCAGCGGCGTCCGTTCGCGGATGGTGCCGGTGGGCATGGACGGCTCGAAGATCAGCCGGGGGTCCGCCTCGTGCTCCGGGGTGACCCGGAAACCGTCGCCGTCGTACCCGCCGTAGACGTGCCACCAGTCCCATTTGCCTTGCCAGGCGGGCCCACCCGGCTGCTCGTCGAAGTTGTAGTCGAAGGGGGCCATGGCAGCGTCCAGCGCTGCCATCACCTCGCCCGGCGGGGTCGGGGGAAGGACGACGGTCAGGAGATCACGTGCCATGGTGTGCGCCTCGGGGATCGAACGGTCCGGGCCGCACGGGGCGGCCTGCCGATCCTACTGATCACCAGGTCAGGTGCTGCAGGTCAGGGCCAGGTGAACACCCTCCCGCGCCCCGAGGTCCTCCAGCACCACGAGCCGCCTCCGGATGCTCGGCCGACCTTGCCCCAGGGTACGGCTGACGTCCGCTCAGCCTCCCACCGGGCTGGTCGCCCCCTGGAGGAGGCCGGCGACGATGTCGACGCCCTCGCGGGTGAGGACGGACTCCGGGTGGAACTGGAGGGTGGCGAAGCCCGGGCCGCGCAGGGCGTGGACGTCGCCGGTCAGCGGGTCGCGGGCGACCTCGATGCCGTCCAGGGCGAGCCGGGCCGCGTCGGCGTCGCCGCAGCGGGCGGTGAAGGTGTTGTAGAACCCCACGGTGCGGCGCACGCCGAACAGGTCGATGCTCTCCTGGGCGCCCTGGTACGGGATGTGCTTGCGCGTCAGCGGCAGACCGAGCCGGTGGGCGGTCAGCTGGTGGCTGAGGCAGACCGCGAGCAGCGGCGCGGTGCGGGTGCCGGAGCGGGCGGCCGCCAGGGCGTCGGCGGTGACCGCGCGCAGCAGCGCCATCTTGGGGTCGGCCGCATCGGCCGGATCGCCGGGGCCGGGGCCGAGCACCAGCGGACCGCGGTGCGCCGCCGCCGTCTCCCGCAGCCCCCGGGCGTCGTAGCGCAGCACCTCGACCCGGTGGCCGAGCGAGCGGAGCAGGTGGGCGAGCATCGAGGTGAAGGTGTCCTCGCCGTCCACCACCAGGGTGTCCTGACCGGGCACCGGGGTGACGGGCTGTTGCATCCGCAGCCAGAACGGGGCCAGCCCGCCCCGGCGCGCGTCCAGCGCGGCCTGCACCCGGTGGTCGTCGGCCAGCCGCCGGGCGCCGCCGCCGGCCGCGCCGCCACCGCCGTCCACCGCGCCCCCACCCGCACCGCCCGAGCCGCCGGCCCGGGCCGGCCCCGGCCGGGCGCCGATCGCGGCGAGCACGCCGGCCGCCTTGGCGTGCGTCTCGGCGACCTCGGAGTACGGGTCGGAGTGCCGGACCAGCGTGGCGCCGACCCGGACCACCAGGGCGCCGGTGGCGGGGTCGATGTCGGCCGCCCGGATGCAGATCGGCGAGTCCAGCTGCTGCCCGCCGCTGGCGCCGCGGCCGATCAGGGCCAGCGCGCCGGAGTAGTAGCCGCGCCCGCCGCGCTCGTACCGCTTGATCACGCGGGTGGCGTTCTGTACCGGGCTGCCGGTGACGGTGGCGGCGAACATGGTCTCCTTCAGCACCTCCCGGACGTCCAGCGAGGTGCGCCCGCGCAGCTCGTACTCGGTGTGCGCGAGGTGGGCCATCTCCTTGAGCCGGGGGCCGAGCACCTGGCCGCCGAGGTCGCCGACGGTGCACATCATCTTCAGCTCCTCGTCGACCACCATGGTGAGCTCCTCCAGCTCCTTGGGGTCGTGCAGGAAGTCGAGCAGCGAGTCGATGTCGGAGCCGGCGGCCGGGTAGCGGTAGGTGCCGGAGATCGGGTTCATCACCACCGTGCCGCCGGACTGCCGGACGTGGACCTCGGGGGAGGCGCCGACCAGCACCCGGTCGCCGGTGTGCACCAGGAAGGTCCAGTACGCGCCCTGCTCCTGCGCCAGCAGCCGGCGGAACAGGGCGAGCGCGGTGCCCGTCCCGAAGTCCTCCAGCGTCGCGTCGAAGTCGCGCCGGATGACGAAGTTGGCGCCCTCGCCGTTGCCGATCTCGTCCCGGATCACCCGGCGGACGATCCCGGCGTACTCCTCGTCGTCGATGTCGAAGGCGCCGCCGCGCAGCCGGACCGCCTCGTCGGGCAGCGCCGCGACCAGCTCGGCCAGGCCGAAGGCGTACTGCTCCTCGACCAGCAGCGCCTGCAGCGGGGCGCCGTCGTCGTGCGCCTCGAAGCCGCGTTCGCGGATCTGCCGGTACGGGACCAGGGCGAGCAGGTCGTGGCGCGGCCCGTCGGCCGGGATCCCGGCCCGGACCGGCAGGTCGGCCAGCTCCTGGTAGCGGCCGACGGTGCCGAGCAGCACCTCGACGGTGTCCGGGGCGAGCCGGGGGGTGCGGCGGTGCAGCAGGGCGAAGGCGGGCGCGCCGGGGGCGGTGAGACGGGCGAGCAGGGCGGCGGGACTGGTGGTCACGGTGCGGCTTCCTTCCGGGAAGGTGGGCGGGGAGCTGTGCTCCGGTCCGCTGTCCGGGAGGGCCGTCAGAGCCTCGATACGCCGACGGCCGCCCCGAGGGGCGGCCGTCGTTCGTCTCAGGGACGCGCGATTCGTGGACCACCCGACGGGTTGGTCCACCACCAGCTGAGGGTGTGCGGCGCGTTCATGGGGACGAGCGTAACCGATGGCCCGGGCGTGTGAAACGGATCACCGAAATGTCCACCGGGTGTCTCATCCAGCGGGCGGCGGTCACAATCCGCTTGTCGCACCCCGTAGCCTTGATCCTGTGACCGTGACGACTGAGACATCGAGGACTGGCCACTCCTGGCAGTCCCTGCCCGCGGCGCAGCAGCCTGAATGGCCGGACCAAGAGGCGCTGCGCAAGACCCTTGCGGACCTCGCCTCCTATCCGCCGCTCGTCTTCGCCGGCGAGTGCGACCAGCTGCGCGCCCGGCTCGGTGCCGTCGCGCGGGGCGAGGCGTTCCTGCTCCAGGGCGGTGACTGCGCCGAGGCCTTCGACGGGGTCTCGGCCGAGCAGATCCGCAACAAGCTGAAGACGCTGCTGCAGATGGCCGCCGTGCTCACGTACGCGGCCTCGGTGCCGGTGGTGAAGGTCGGCCGGATCGCCGGGCAGTACTCCAAGCCCCGCTCCAAGTCGACCGAGACCCGCGACGGGGTGACCCTGCCGGTCTACCGCGGCGACTCGGTGAACGGCTTCGAGTTCACCCCCGAGTCCCGGATCCCGGACCCGGACCGGCTGAAGCGGATGTACAACGCCTCCGCCGCCACCCTGAACCTGGTCCGCGCGTTCACCACCGGTGGCTACGCGGACCTGCGCCAGGTGCACGCCTGGAACCAGGACTTCGTGCGCAACTCGCCGGCCGGCCAGCGGTACGAGAAGCTGGCCCGCGAGATCGACAACGCGCTGGCCTTCATGAACGCCTGCGGGGTCGCTCCCGAGGAGTTCAAGACGGTCGAGTTCTTCTCCTCGCACGAGGCGCTGATCCTGGACTACGAGACCGCCCTCACCCGGACGGACTCGCGGACCGGCCACCTGTACGACGTCTCCGGCCACATGGTCTGGATCGGCGAGCGGACCAGGCAGCTGGACCACGCGCACATCGAGTTCGCCTCGAAGATCCGCAACCCGATCGGGGTCAAGCTCGGCCCGACCACCTCGGTCGACGAGGCGCTCACCCTGATCGACCGGCTCGACCCGGACCGCGAGCCCGGCCGGCTGACCTTCATCACCCGGATGGGTGCGGGCAAGGTCCGCGAGCACCTGCCCAACCTGGTCGAGAAGGTCACCGCCTCCGGCGCCCAGGTGGTGTGGATCTGCGACCCGATGCACGGCAACACCTACGAGGCCGAGACCGGCCACAAGACCCGCCGCTTCGACGACGTGCTCGACGAGGTCAAGGGCTTCTTCGAGGTGCACCGCGCGCTCGGCACCCACCCGGGCGGCATCCACGTCGAGCTGACCGGTGACGACGTCACCGAGTGCGTCGGCGGCGGCGACGAGGTGTTCGAGGACGACCTGCACCAGCGCTACGAGACGGCCTGCGACCCGCGGCTCAACCGCAGCCAGTCGCTGGACCTGGCCTTCCTGGTGGCGGAGATGTACCGCGGCCACTGAGGCCCGGCGGCGGGTGCCCGACGGTGCCCGGCCGCGTCCGGTGTGACGAAAGCCCCTCCCCACTCGGGTGATCCGAGTGGGGAGGGGCTTTTTCGCGCCCCGATCGCCGGGTAAGGTAAGGCTTAGCGAGGTAAGGCAAGGCTCTACTGATCTTGCCCGCCGAACCGCCGGTGCTAGGCCGCCGGCGCAGAACTACCAGTACCGCCAGTACCGTCCAGCACCACCGGGAGAGACCGCGATGTATGTCTGCATGTGCCATGCGGTCACCGAGGCCCAGGTGAAGGACGAGATCGACGCCGGCGCCGTCACCCCGCGCCAGATAGCCAAGGGCTGCAAGGCCGGTACGGACTGCGGCTCGTGCGTGCGGCGGATCCAGGCGCTGCTCGGGGAGCACGGTGCCCGCCCGTGCCCGACATCGAGGCTGGCGGCCAGGCTCGGGCTCGCGGAGCCCGGTTCCGAACCGCTGGCGGCGTGACACCCTGGTCGCCCTAGGCCCCCGGGAGGGACCTGCGGCGGCCCGCCGGTCGGCTCAGGACTCCGGCTGCTCGATCAGCTGGGCCAGGTAGAGCGGCTCGCCGAGCTTCTCCAGGAGTTCCAGCTGGGTGTCGAGGTAGTCGATGTGGTGCTCCTCGTCGGCCAGGATGTCCTCGAAGATGTTGGCCGAGGTGACGTCGTTCTTGGCCCGCATCACCACGATGCCCCGGCGCAGCCGGTCGATCGCCTCGACCTCGACCTGGCGGTCCGCCTCGAACATCTCCTTCACGGTCTGCCCGATCCGGACGTGGAACAGCCGCTGGTAGTTGGGCAGGGCGTCGAGGAACAGGATCCGGTCGGTGAGCGTCTCGGCGTGCTTCATCTCGTCGAACGACTCGTGCCGGGTGTACTTGGCGAGCTTGGTCCAGCCGTTGTTCTCCTGCATCTTGGCGTGCAGGAAGTACTGGTTGATCGCGGTCAGCTCGGCGGTGAGCTGCTCGTTGAGGAATTCGATGACCTCGGGGTCGCCCTTCATGGCGGTGCCTTCCTGTCCCATGCGTCACTCGCGCTACCGCGATTGAGGGCATCGTGGCACCGTTGCGCGCGCGAATTCCAGTAAGTTCACACTCACTAGGACATGTGTCGGATTGTCCGATATGCGTCAAGTGGGGGCGTGAACGAGGGGCGCGCACGGCGCGGCGCCCGCCGTCTGTCACCATGGACGTATGGGTCAGCACCAACCGGAACAACCTCGGCCGACCGACCCGCGGCTCCCCCCGGGCCAGCGCCTGCAGCGCGGCTGGCCGGTGCTGCACTACGGGCCGGTGCCCCGCTTCAAGCCGCTGAGCTGGGACTTCCAGGTGTTCGGTGCGACCGCCTCGGCCGAGAAGCAGAGCTGGGACTTCACCGCCTTCCACGCCCTTCCCCGGGTCACCGTCCGTGGCGACCTGCACTGCGTGACCAAGTTCTCGATGCTGGGCAACGAGTGGGGCGGCGTGGCCGCCAAGACCGTCCTCGACCTGGTGCCCCCCGCGCCCGGCGTCACCCACGTCATGGTCTGGGCCGAGTACGGCTACAGCGCCAACCTGCGGCTGGCCGACTTCGCCGACCCGGCGACCGTGTTCGCCACCCACCACAACGCCGAGCCGCTCACCCTCGAGCACGGCTTCCCGGTCCGCCTGGTGGTGCCCCACCTGTACGCCTGGAAGGGGCCCAAGTGGGTCCGCGCGGTCGAGTACATGCGGGCCGACCGGCGCGGCTTCTGGGAGGAGCGGGGCTACCACAACCTGGCCGACCCCTGGGCCGAGCAGCGCTACTCGTACCAGGAGGAGCCGGGCGACGGGCCGCTGCGCTAGGGCTTGTCAGACAAGCCCTAGCGGCGGCCCGCCCGCCCGGTCAGTCCAGGACGGCGTGCAGTGCGGCCACGTCCTCGGTGCGGTCCATCCGCAGGGCCAGCCAGGAGCCGTCGGCGAAGGCCAGGTCGACCCGGCGGGTCTGGCGGGCCGGGTGCGGCTCGCGGCGGCGGTGGTAGCCGCCCCTGGGGATCGCGGCCAGCAGTTCCTCGGGTTGCGGGCGGCTCGGGGTGGATCCGTCGGTCAGCACCAGCAGACGCCGGTCGGTCACGGCGACCAGGAGGTTGTCGTCGTCCCAGCGCACCGGCCGCAGCCGGGCCGACCCGCGGACCGCGGCCAGCACGCCGCCGGCCGTACCGGACCAGTCGCCCGACCAGGAGCCGCCGTGGAAGGCCCGGCGCACCGCGCGGTAGGAGCGGCGGCCGAAGGCGGGGCCGTGCCAGCTCACCGCGAACG
Source organism: Kitasatospora sp. NPDC094015 (assembly GCF_040304075.1). Taxonomy (NCBI): domain Bacteria; kingdom Bacillati; phylum Actinomycetota; class Actinomycetes; order Kitasatosporales; family Streptomycetaceae; genus Kitasatospora; species Kitasatospora sp. NPDC094015. The sequence continues at coordinate 179,848 of NZ_JBEOUL010000002.1, read as the reverse complement.
GGTTCAGCCATTCGGGCAGCAGCTGTTCGAAGACCGCACCGAACCAGCTCTCGGCGTCCCGCCCACCCGGGCGCGGGCGGCGGTGGGCCCGCGGCACCTTCAGCGGCAGCAGGTCGTCCAGATCGCACTGGAGGACCAGCAGCAGCTGCTCGCCGGGCCACAGGTGCGGGGCCAGGACGGGGGCGAACGGGCCCGGCCCGACCGGGTACGAGGTGCTCATCGCGTTCGCCCCGCCCATCGCGTTCGTCCAGCTCATCCGAAGGCCTGCTCGATCCGGCCGCGGTCCACGTGGTACGCGGGCGGGGCCTCCTCGCCGTCGTCCAGCAGCGACCGGCGGCCGTTCGCGTCCTTCGCGAAGTCCTTCAGCGGGCCGGTCCACTTCTTGTCGATGCCGACCTCCTTGAGCCCCTTGCCGACGAGCTTGGCGGGCGCCCCGATCGCCTGGCGCTGCAGGAAGCCCAGGCCCTCCTCCTTGCCCTCCTTGCCGCTCAGCGCCTTGGCGGTCTTGCGCAGGTCGGCGGCGGCGGACCGGACCTTCTTGGCCTCGGCCAGGATCTCCTTGATCGGCTTGCCGGCCCGCTGCGCCTCCTTGAGTTCCTTGACCGCCTTCAGCAGCTCCTCCAGCGCCTTGCCGAGCCGTACCGAGACGGCCGAGATCCGCTCCACGTAGACCGCCACCTCGGCGCCGCTGACCAGCGCGTCGACCACGGTGGCGAGGCCGAAGCTGACCAGGTCGAGGATGAAGCTGGTGGCCAGCTGGGCGATCAGCAGGTCGATCAGCTCGGAGATCAGGTGGATCACCGTCTCCTCGGCCAGCTCGCACTCCTTGGCGGCCTGCCCGAGGATCTGCGCGGTCCGGCCCATGTCCTGCGCGGTCGCGTCGATCGCCTCGACGACCTGCCCGGTGTGCCGGGCGAAGTTGTCCGAGGCGACGCCCTGCCACTGCTGGGCCAGCGGGGCGGCGCCGGCCCGCAGCTCGTCCGCGACCCCGGCCAGGTCGACGGCCCGGTCGCGCCAGCCGTGGGCGGCCTGCGACAGCAGCTCGGGTGCTCCGGTGATCTTCTCCAGCCACTCCAGGACGCCGGTCTTCTCCAGGGTCCACTCGACGGCCTCGTCCAGCGCGCCGCTGATGCCGTCCCGGTCCGGGCTCTTGGCCTCGGGTATCGCCGGGAAGTCGGGCCGCGCGGACCGCCTGGTCCAGCCGTACGCGTCCGAGGTGCCCTGCTCGCTCATCACGCTCATGCGGGGATGCCGCCCATCGCGCCGGCCAGCTCGGCGTCCAGGGTGCGGTAGCTGTCGGCCGTGCCGGTCAGGCCCTCGGCGGTCTCGGACAGCAGCTGGGCGAGGTCGGCCAGGTTCTGCACGTCCGCGTCGTGGTGCTCCTGGTACGAGGCGGCCAACCCGTGCGAGTCGGGGAGCTTGCCGAAGGCGTCCTCGGGGACGTCGACCGAGCCCAGCGAGCTCATGAGCTGCGAGATCCGCTGCCCGGCCTGCTCCAGTGCCGAAGCGTACCGATCGAGTGCGTCCGGTTGGACCTGGAACCCCGTGCTCATGACTCTCCCCGTGCTGAACTGACGTTCGGACGGTGCGTCAAGTTACCCGACCCGGGGCGCCGATCAGCTCGTGAGCGGCCGCCCCGGGGCGGTTGTGATGAAGTCATCGCGGAAAGATGGGCTGCTCTTTGCCGTCGGGCGGCCGGAGCGGGCAACCGCGCCCGCGGCCTAGAACAGCCCGAAGTCCAGCGTCACGGTGGTGCCCTGCGGACGGGGCTGGCCGGCGGCCGGGTTCTGCTTGTTCACGGTGTTCAGCAGGCCGAACAGGTCACGGCCGGTGATCTGCGCCTTGAACCCGGCGTCGGCGAGCGCCTTGGTGGCCGCGTCCTTGTCCATCCCGACCACGTTCGGCACCAGGACCATGCCCTTGCTGACCACCAGCGCGACCGGGGCGCCGACCGGGAGCTGCTGGCCGGCGGCGGGGGCGGCGCTGACCACCGCGCCCTTGGGCACCGTGTCGTCGAACGCCTCGGTGACCGTCCCGGGCGTCAGCCGGGCGTCGGTGAGCGCCTTGCGGGCGGCCTCCAGCGGCTTGCCGGCCAGGTCGGGCACCGCGATCCGCTCCGGGCCGCGGGAGACCCGCACCTTCACCGAGTCGCTCTTGCGCACCTTGCGGCCCACGTCGGGATCGGTCGAGATCACCTGCCCGGCCTCGACCGACTCGCTGAACTCCTGGACGTAACTGCCGTGCAGGCCGGCCTTGTCCAGCGTCGCCTGGGCCTGCGCCTGGCTCTGGCCGAGCACGCTCGGCATCTTGGTGTACACCGCGCCGGACAGCGTGTACGTGGCGACGCCGACCAGCGCCAGCACCACGGCCACCACCGCGGCCCAGACGAACGGCTTGCGCGAGCGCCGCCGCCGCGCCGCCCGGCCCGGCCGGACCGCGCGCAGCTGCACCGTGTGGTCGGCGCCCGGCTCCTCGCCGACCACGGGGCGCGGCGGCAGCAGGTCCGGCGGGACCTCCAGCACGCTGGTGCGCTCCACCGGCGGGGTGATCACCGAGGTCACCTCGCCGGTCGAGTACTGCGGGGTGAGCCGGGAGGAGGCCGGCGGCTCGGCGTCCAGCTGGGCCTGGGTCAGGTTGCGGCGCACCCGCTGCAGGGTGGCCAGCAGCTCGACCGCGTCCCAGGGCCGGTCCTGCGGGTCGCGGGCGGTGGCGGCGGCCACTATCGCGTCCAGCTCGGGGGCGACGGCCGGCGCGGACAGCGAGGGCGCCGGGACGTGCTCGTGCAGGTGGCGGTACATCACCTGGGCCGGGTGGTCGCCGGTGTGCGGCTTGGCGCCGGTGAGCAGCTCGTACAGCAGGATGCCGGCCGCGTAGACGTCCACCCGCTGGTCGGTCGGGTCCTGCCGGATCTGCTCCGGCGCCAGGTAGGAGACGGTGCCCAGCACGGTGCCGGCCTCGGTGGTGCTGGTGACCGCGCCCTCGGTGCCGGAGAGCAGCCGGACCAGGCCGAAGTCGGCCACCTTGACCATGCCGCCCTCGGTGATCAGGACGTTCTCCGGCTTGATGTCCCGGTGCACCAGGCCGGCCCGGTGCGCCGCGCCGAGCGCGGCCAGGATCGGCTCCAGGACGTCCAGCGCGGCCCGGACCGAGAGCGCGCCGCGGTCGCGCAGCACGTCGCGCAGGTTGCTGCCGGGCACGTACTCCATCGCCAGGAAGACCGCCTGGCCGTCGGCGCCCTGGTCGAAGACGTTCACCACGTTGGGGTGGGCGAGCCGGGCGATCGCCTTGGCCTCGCGGATGAAGCGCTCGGTGAAGTCGCTGTCGCCCACCAGCGAGGGGTGCATCACCTTCAGCGCGACCACCCGGTCCAGCCGGGTGTCCATCCCCCGGTAGACGGTGGCCATCCCGCCGGCGGCGATCCGCTGCTCGACCCGGTACCGACCGTCGAGCAGGGTTCCGATGAGGGGGTCGCGCAGCGTCATGTCCACCTGAGGAGTGTAGGGGCGGGGCCGCCCGCCGGGCCGGGGAGGCCGGCCGCGGCGGGCGGTCTGTGCCGAAGTTGAGACCCGGCGCGGCTCAGAAGGCGGGGCGCTCGCGGACGTCGAGCTCGGCCCGTCCGGCCATCGCCGAGGAGGCCTCGGCGTGGAAGCGGCGCGGGATCCGCCCGGCGCGGTGGGCGAGCCGGCCGGCCTCCACCCCGCGGCGCATCGCCTCCGCCATCAGCACCGGGTCCTGAGCGCGCGTCACGGCCGAGGCCAGCATCACCGCGGCGCAGCCCAGCTCCATCGCCAGCGCCACGTCGGAGGCGGTGCCGGCGCCCGCGTCCAGCACCACCGGCACGCCCGCGTTCTCCACGATCAGCTGGAAGTTGTGCGGGTTGCGGATGCCGAGCCCGGAGCCGATCGGCGAGCCCAGCGGCATGATCGCGGCGCAGCCCACGTCCTCCAGCTTCCGCGCCAGCACCGGGTCGTCGTTGGTGTAGGGGAGCACCGTGAAGCCGTCGTCGACCAGCGTCTCGGCGGCGTCCAGCAGCTCGATCGGGTCGGGCAGCAGGGTGCGCTCGTCCGCGATCACCTCCAGCTTCACCCAGTCGGTGCCGAGCGCCTCGCGGGCCAGGCGGGCCGTCAGCACGGCCTCGCCGGCGGTGAAGCAGCCGGCCGTGTTGGGCAGCACCCGGATGCCGTTGCGGGTCAGCACGTCCAGCACCGAGCCCTGGGTGCCCGGATCGACCCGGCGCATCGCCACCGTGGTCAGCTCCGTGCCGGACACCAGCAGCGCCTGCTCCAGCACCTCCAGGCTGGGGGCGCCGCCGGTGCCCATGATCAGGCGGGAGGTGAAGGTGGTGTCGGCGATGGTCAGCAGGTCGTCGGCCATCGCGCTCAGCCGCCCTGGACGGCGGTGAGGATCTCCACCCGGTCGCCCGGGCTCAGCACGGTCTCGGACCAGGCGCCGCGCGGCACCACGGCCTCGTTGAGCGCCGCGGCCACCCCGGACGGCGCCTTGCTCAGCTGCGCGACCACCTCGGCCAGCGTGATCGCGGCGGGCAGTTCGCGGGGCTCGCCGTTGACGGTGAGCGGGATCTGGTTCATGACGGGACCTCTGCGGTGGAGCGGGTGGGGGTGAAGCGGGCGGGGGTGAAGGGGGCGGCCAGCTCGGGCACGGCCCCGGTCGCCAGGTGCTCGGCGAGCAGGTCGGCGGTGACCGGGGTGAGCAGCACGCCGTTGCGGTAGTGGCCGGTCGCCACGGCGAGGCCGGGCAGCGCGGTCGGCCCGAGCAGCGGGGCGTTGTCCGGCGACCCGGGCCGCAGCCCGGCACCGGTCTCCACCAGCGGCAGCTCGGTGATGCCGGGGATCAGCTCGTGCGCGTCGCGCAGCAGCTCGTACACCCCGCCGGCGGTGACGGTGGTGTCGTGGCCCAGCTCCTCGCTGGTCGCCCCGATCACCAGCTCGCCGTCGGCCCGCGGCACCAGATAGATGTGCTGCCCGCGGACCACCGCCCGGACGTTGCGGGACAGGAACGGCGCGTACGGGCGCGGGATCCGCAGCCGCAGCACCTGGCCCTTGACCGGGCGGATCGCCGGCAGCACCCCGGCCGGCAGGCCGGGCAGCAGATGGCTGCGGCAGCCGGCGGCCAGCACCACCCGCGGGGCGGTCAGCCGGGTGCCGTCGGCCAGCCGGACGCCGGTCGCCCGGCCCTCGGCGACCAGCAGCTCGGCGGCCTCGGCCCGGTGCAGCACCACGCCGGCCCGCTCGCAGGCGGCGACCAGGGCGGCCGACATCCGGCGTCCGTCGACCTGGTGATCGCCCGTCACCTGGAGGCCGCCGCGCACGCCGGGGGCCAGCATCGGCTCCAGCCGGCGGCACTCGCGGCCGGTCAGCCAGTGCGACTCCAGGCCGAGCCGCTGGTGGAAGGCGAGCAGCTCGCGCAGCTCGGCGCGGTCGTCGGAGTCCAGCGCCACCGCCAGCGTGCCGGTCGGCCGGTAGCCGGTGTCCAGGCCGGTCGCCTCGGTCAGCTCGGCGGCGAAGGCCGCGTACCGCTCGTTGGAGGCCATGCCCAGGCGCAGCAGCGGCTCCTCGCCGTACTGGAGCTCGGTGACCGGCGCCAGCATGCCGGCCGCGACCTGCGCCGCGCCGCCGCCGGGGGCCGGGTCGAGGACGGTGACCGCCAGCCCGCGCTGCGCCGTGCGCCAGGCCACGCCGAGACCGATGATCCCGCCGCCGACCACCAGGACGTCAGGTGTCCGTGCCAAAGTCGATACTCCCTTCGCCGGCATGACCCGGATCAGGTTCGGACGGTCGCGGGCCGCCGCAGCCCGCCTCTCAGCCCGGTGCGCCGGGCTCCCGTGTGAGGTGTCCGTCCACCATAACGCCGGGCGCGCCCCGGCCCGAAGGTGCGTACGGAGGGTGGACACCGCGGTCGATAGGCTGACCCGGTGGTCGAACTGAAGAGAACCGGACGGGTGGTCGTGGTCGGGGCGGGCATGGCGGGCGCGCAGGCCGCGCTGGGCCTGCGGCGCGGGGGCTGGGAGGGTCGGATCTCGCTGCTCGGCGACGAGCCGCACCGCCCGTACGACCGGCCGCCGCTGTCCAAGAACGTGCTGCTCGGCACGGTCGCGGACACCGCGTTCGACATCGACTGGGAGCACCTGGGCGTCGAGCTGCTGCCCGGCCGCCGGGCGCTCGCCCTGGAGCCCGGCCTGCTGCGCACCGACGCCGGCGAGCTGCCGTACGAGGCGCTGGTGATCGCCACCGGCGCCGAGCCGCGCCCGCTGCCCGGCGCCCCGGGGGCCCGGCTGCTGCGCACCCTGGACGACGCGCGGGCGCTGCGCGAGCGGCTGCGGCCCGGGGTGCGGCTGGTGCTGGCCGGCGCGGGCTGGATCGGCGCGGAGACCGCCACCGTGGCCCGGCAGCTCGGTTGCGAGGTGACGGTGGTGGAGGCCGGCCCGGCGCCGCTGGCCGGCGCGCTGCCCGGGTCGCTGGGCGCGGTGATGGCCGGCTGGTACGCCGCGGCCGGGGTGGCGCTGCACTGCGGCGTGGGCGTGCTGGCGGCCGAGCCCGGCGCGGTGGTGCTCACCGACGGCACCCGGCTGCACGCGGACGAGCTGCTGGTCGGGATCGGCGCCCGCCCCGCCACCGGCTGGCTGGCCGGCTCCGCGGTCGGGCTCGACGCCGCCGGCACCGTCCTGGTGGACGAGCGGCTGCGCACCACCGCCCCCGGCGTCTGGGCGGCCGGCGACTGCGTCAGCTACCCGTCGGCCCGCGCCGGTGCCCGGCTGGCCGTGCAGCACTGGGACCACGCCCTGCAGTCCGGCGGCGCGGTGGCGGCCTCGCTGCTCGGCTCGGACGCGCCCTACGACCCGGTGCCGTACTTCTGGTCCGAGCAGTTCGGGCGGATGGTGCAGTACGCCGGCCGGCACGCCGGGGCGGACGAGCTGCTGCACCGCGGCTCGCCCGAGGAGCCGTCCTGGACGGTGCTGTGGCTGCGGGACGGCGTGCTGGTGGCGGCCCTGTCGGTGGACCGGCCGCGCGACCTCAACCAGGCCCGCCGGCTGATCGGCTCGGGCGCGGCGCTGGACCGGGCGATGGCGGCGGATCCCGCCGTCCAGCTCAAGGCGGCGGCGGCCTGAGCGGGTGACAGGTGCGCCCGGGGCGCCGGAGGTGGCAGGCTGGGGGCGTGAGCACGATTGATCCCAAGATTGAAGCCCTTGTCCCTGCGTGGCTGTACCTGCCCGACATCTCGGAGCTGTGGGGGGTGCAGATCACCGAGGTCCGGGACCAGGTGAAGAACCGGACCCTGCTGGCCGTCCGGCGCGGCCCGAACAACTCGCTCCAGGTGCCCGCCGCCTTCATCGAGCCCGAGGGCCCGGTGAAGCACCTGGTCGGCACGCTGACCGTGCTGCGCGACTGCGGGCTCAACGACGAGGAGATCCTCGAGTGGATGTTCACCGAGGACCCGTCGCTGCCCGGCAGCCCGATCCAGGCGCTCCGGGAGAACCGCGGCACCGAGGTGAAGCGCCGCGCCCAGGCCATGCTGCTGTGACGGCCGATCCGCGCGCCGCCCTCGCCGACGCCCGCCTCTACCTGTGCACCGACGCCCGCCGGGAGCAGGGCGACCTGCCCGAGTTCCTGGACGCGGCGCTGGCCGGCGGCGTCGACGTGGTCCAGCTGCGGGACAAGGGGCTGGAGGCGAAGCAGGAGCTGGAGTACCTGGAGTTCTTCGCCGAGGCCGCCCGCCGGCACGGCCGGCTGTTCTCGGTCAACGACCGCGCCGACGTGGCGCACGCCGCCCGGCCGCAGGTGCTGCACCTCGGCCAGGACGACCTGCCGGTGCCGGCCGCCCGGGCGATCCTCGGCCCCGAGGTGCTGATCGGCCGCTCCTGCCACGCCGAGTCCGAGGTGGACACCGCGCTGGCCGAGCCGGGCGTCGACTACTTCTGCACCGGCCCGGTCTGGCCCACCCCGACCAAGCCCGGCCGGTACGCACCCGGGCTCGGCCTGGTCTCGTACGCGGCGCAGCAGGTGACGGACCGTCCGTGGTTCGCGATCGGCGGCATCGACCTCGGCAACCTGGACCAGGTGCTGGAGGCCGGTGCCCGCCGGGTGGTGGTGGTCCGGGCGATCACCGAGGCCGACGACCCCGGTGCGGCCGCCGCGGAGCTGGCCCGCCGGCTGCGGGAGATCTGACCGCTCAGTACGTGCGGACGGTGGCGGCCTCGGCCAGCGCCAGCAGGACCGGCCGGGCCGGTCCGGCGGCCAGCGGGGCCGCCTCCAGCGCCGCCAGCGAGCGGTGCATCAGCTCGTCGATCCGCTTCTCGACCAGGTCGGCCGCCCCGCTGCGCTCGATCAGCGCGCGCAGCCCGGGGATCTCGCCGGCGGTCAGGTCGGGGGCGCCGAGCCGCTCGTCCAGCTGCCGGGCCTCGCCGGGCGGCAGGCCGCGCATCGCGTGCGCCACCAGCAGGGTGCGCTTGCCCTCGCGCAGGTCGTCGCCGGCCGGTTTGCCGGTGACCCCCGGGTCGCCGAACACGCCGAGCAGGTCGTCCCGCAGCTGGAAGGCCTCGCCGAGCGGCAGGCCGAAGGCCGCGTAGGCCTCCACCAGCTCCGGCCCGGCCCCGGCCAGCAGCGCGCCGACCTGGAGCGGGCGCTCGATGGTGTACTTCGCGGACTTGTAGTGCAGGACGGTCTGCGCCCGCTCCAGCGCCTGCGGGTCGGCGGAGTCTCCGGCCACCGGCTCCAGCACGTCGAGGTACTGGCCGACCATGACCTCGGTGCGCATCAGGTCGAAGGCGGGCTTGGCGCGCCGCACCGCGGCCGGGTCCAGCCCGCAGCCGTTGAACAGCTCGTCGCACCAGATCAGCAGCAGGTCGCCGAGCAGCACCGCCGCCGAGGCGCCGTACTGCTCGCGGTCGCCGCGCCAGCCGCTGGCGCGGTGCAGGGCCTCGAAGCGGCGGTGCACCGAGGGCAGGCCGCGGCGGGTGTCGCTGCGGTCCATCAGGTCGTCGTGCACCAGTGCACTCGCCTGGAGCAATTCGAGCGCGGCCGCGGCCCGGGCGATCCCGTGGTCGTCGCCGGCCCCGCCGGCCCCGCGCCAGCCCCAGTAGCAGAACGCCGGGCGCAGCCGCTTGCCGCCGTCCAGCAGGAAGTCGCGCAGCGCCGCGGAGACCGGTCCGAGCTGGGGCGAGATGCCGGCGAGCAGGGCGGTTCGGCCGTCCATGAACTCGGCGAGGGCCGCGTTGACGCGCTCGCGTACGGCTTCCGCGTCGATGGGGTGGGTGGGCAGACCGCTGGGCGAACGCACGGGAGACTCCGGATCGATTGGCTGACAATCAGACTATCGGGGTGTTTGTAGGGCTTCTCGTCGCGGTCGGAGCGGGCGCCCGGCGGCGGTGGATCGGGCCCTCGGCGGCGGTGGATCGGGGGCGAACCGGCGTCTCGACACCCGTCTCAATCCGTGGACCCGGTTTGGTCGGCCTCTCCGGATCCCGGCTAACCTGCGAGCATGGCACTCGGGATTCCCTCCACCAGGACCGACCGTGCGCAGACCGTGCGCGATCTGCTGGCGGCAGGTGACCGCTCGTTCTCCTTCGAGTTCATGCCGCCGCGCACCGAGGCCGCCGAGCGCCGGCTCTGGGACGCGATCCGCCGGGTCGAATCGCTCGACCCCAACTTCGTCTGCATGACCTACGGCGCCGGCGGCTCCTCGCGCGGGCGGACCGTCGACCTGGTCGGCCGGATCGCCACCGAGACCACGCTGACCCCGGTCGCCCACCTGACGGCCGTCGACCACTCGATCGCCGAACTGCGCAACATCATCGGCCAGTACGCCGACCAGGGCGTGCGCAACGTCCTGGCGGTCCGCGGCGACCCGCCCGGCGACCCGATGGGCCCGTGGGTGTGCCACCCGCAGGGGGTCACCTACGCCTACGAGCTGGTCGAGCTGATCAAGGGGATCGGCGACTTCTGCGTGGGCGTGGCCGCCTTCCCGCAGATGCACCCGCGCTCGGCCGACTGGGACTCCGACATCCGGCACTTCGTCGCGAAGTGCCGGGCCGGCGCCGACTACGCGATCACCCAGATGTTCTTCGAGGTCGAGGACTACCTGCGGCTGCGCGACCGGGTCGCCGCGGCGGGTTGCACGACGCCGATCATCCCGGAGATCATGCCGGTCACCAACATCAAGCAGCTGGAGCGCTTCCCCCAGCTCTCCGGCTCCGCCTTCCCGGCCGATCTGGAGCGCCGGTTCCGGGCCGCCGCGGAGGACCCGGAGGCCGTCCGGGCGATCGGCATCGAACACGCCACGGCGATGTCCGAGCGGCTGCTCGCCGAGGGCGCGCCGGGGCTGCACTTCATCACGCTGAACCACTCGACCTCCACCCTGGAGATCTACCAGAACCTGGGGCTGCACCAGCGCTGAGGCGCGCGCCCGGAACAGCCGGTCGGGGATGTGGGTCCGGCGGCCGGGAACCGGTACAGTCGCCCGCAACCGCGCGGTACGCGACTGGAGGTAGCGGGGATGAGCATCGGATACCTGCTGCTGTACGTCGCGTTGGCGCTGGTGGCGCTCTGGCTGGTGGCCGAGTTGCTGCTGCAGAGCCGGGCCCCGCTGGTCTGGCGGGCCGTCGCGCTCGCCGGGTTCTGCTGCGTGGTCGTGGGGATGCGGGCGGGCTCGGTCCTGGTGATAGGGGCCGGCGCCGCGACCTTCGCGCTCGGGCAGTCCTTCGTCACCCTGGCCGTCAAGCGCGGCCGGCCGGTCGGCTGGTCGCTGCGGCGACCCGACGGCGCCCTGCCCGGCCCGCTCTCCAAGGTCCCGCTGCTCGGCGCCGCCACCGGCGGTGCGGCCGCGGCGGCCGCCGTCGAGGCCCCCGCCGCGGTCGGCGAGGTCGGCCCGGTCGAGGCCGAGGAGCCCGAGACCGCGCACGCCTACGAGCAGTACCAGGAACTCGGAGCCGACGACGGGGTCTACGCCGAGCAGCCCGTGGCGTACCAGCAGGAGCAGCAGCAGGCGTACTACCAGGGCGAGTACCAGCAGACCGGCTACGCCGACCAGCAGTGGCAGCAGCAGGGCGGGTACCAGTACGACGCCTACGGACAGCCGCAGTACCAGCCCCAGTACCAGGACCCGTACGCCCAGCCCCAGTACCAGGACCCGTACGGGCAGCAGCAGCCGGTCCAGCCGTGGAGCGAGTACCAGCAGCAACAGCCGTACCAGGGCGTCCCGCAGCAGGCCGGGCCCCAGCAGCCCGGGTCGGAGTACCCGGCGGCGGCCGGTTACCAGCCGCAGCCCTGGGACTACCAGCAGCAGGGCTGAGGCGCCGCGCCCCGGCCGGGCACCCGTACGGATCAGGCCGGGCCGATCAGGCCCGCCGTGACGGCCGCCGACATCCCGGTCCTGGCCAGCCCGCCGCCCGGGTGGGCCGCACCGCCGACCAGGTACAGGCCGGGCAGCGCGGTCCGGTTCGGCAGGCCGAGGAAGGCGCCGCCCGCACCGGCCAGTGCCGGCGGGGCGAGCGGGGCGCCGGTGCGCACCTCCTGCCAGCGGATCCGCCCGCGCAGGTCGAGGCCGGCCGCCGCCAGGTGCTCCAGCAGGTGCTCCGGGTAGCCGGCCAGGTCCTCCGCGGTGACCCCCTCGGGCACCGCCACCGTCAGCGTGACCGCCTCGTGCTCCGGGCCGGGCACCAGCGCCGGGTCCGCCGGGCGCAGCACCTCCACGGTGGGCCGCTCGGGCGGCACGCCGGGCGCGTCGAACAGCTGCTCCCACTCGCGCCGCTGGTCGGCGGCGTGCACCACCGTGCGGTGCGCCACCCTGTCCGGCCGCCCGCCGCGCAGCGCGAGCAGCACCTTCAGCTGCCGTACGGCGGCGCCCGGGACGGGGCGGGCGCCCCCGGCGGACGCCAGCTGCTCGTGCCCGCCGGCCGCGATCACCAGGTCCGCGTCCAGCCGCTCGCCGCCCGCCACGATCCCGCTCGCCCGCCCGTCGTCGGTCAGCACCTCGGTGACGGGCGTGTCGAACCGGAACTCCACCCGGCGCAGCTCGCACCGCCGCCGCACGGCCTCGGCCAGCGCCCGCAGACCGCCCCGGACGTACCAGACGCCGAACGACTGCTCCATGTACGCCAGCACGGTGGCCCCGGCGGGCGCCTCGCGCGGGTCCAGGCCGTGGCGCAGCGCGTACTCGTGCAGCAGCCGGGCCAGGTCGGGGTGGTCGCCGAGCTCCTCGCGGGCCACGTCGGCCAGCGTCCAGGTGCCCGGGCGGCGCAGCCGGGCCAGGCCGCGGCGCGGCGGGCGGGCGTAGGGGTCCGCGTGCAGCGGGGCCGGGTCCGCCGGCAGGGGCTCCTCCAGCAGCGGGCGCCGGGTGGCCTCCCAGACAGCCCGGCCGCGGTTCATCACCTCGCCCCAGCGGGCGCCGGAGCCGGGCCCGAAGGCCGCGTCCAGGGCCTGGCCGACCCCGCCGCGGGAGGCGTTGGGCAGCACCACCTCGGTGCCGTCCGGGAACAGGTGCCGGCTCTCCGGTTCGACCGGGACCAGCTCGACCAGCTGCTCCAGCGGCTCCTTGCCGGTCTTCAGGGCGAGGTCCCGGTAGACGGCCGGCAGGCTGAGCAGCCCGGGGCCGGTGTCGAAGGCGAAGCCGTCCCGCTCGTACCGGCCGAGCACGCCGCCGTAGCCGCCGGTGGCCTCGCAGACGGTCACCCGGTGCCCGACGGTGGCCAGCCTGGCGGCGGCGGCGAGCCCGCTCATTCCCGCGCCGATGATGACGATCCGTGCCATGGCAGAAGATCCTAGGGCGTGCCGGGGCCGCCCCTTCGCGCGCGGCGGGCCGCCCGTCCGCGCGCGATCAGTAGGCGGGTGCGGGGGCCGTCCGGGCGGCCCGGCGCTCCCGGCGGCGCTGCAGGAAGCGGCGGATCCGGGAGACCGCGAACAGCACCAGCAGTACGCCGAGCGCCAGCAGCACCGCGGCCACCGACGCCGCCGCCCAGGGGTGGAAGACCGCCAGGGTGACCACGCCGGCCACCGAGAGGTCCTCCAGCAGACTCACGATGATGTTGGAGGCCGGCTCCGGGGAGGTGTTGACCGCCATCCGCAGCGAGGCCTTGATCAGATGGCTGACCAGCGCGGTGGTGCCGCCCAGCGCCCCGGCGGCGACCTCGCCCAGCGAGCCCGGGTCGTGCGAGGCCATCAGCGCGGCCACGGTGGCGCCGGCGGCGGGGCGGATCGCGGTGTGGATCCCGTCCCAGACCGTGTCCACGTACGGGATCTTGTCGGCGACCGCCTCGCAGAGGAACAGCAGGCAGGCCGCGACCAGCACGTCGGTGCGCTCCAGCACCGGCGGCACGCTGTCCGCGCCGCCGAAGCGGCCGAACAGGCCCAGCAGCAGCAGCACGGCATAGGCGTTGATCCCGCTCGCCCAGCCGCTGGTGAAGATCAGCGGAATGATGCTCAACCCAGTGCTCCCCTTCGCCTGCCCCGCCCGCTCCCCGGACCGCAACCGGCCCCATGACGGGCCCGGCGCTGTCAGGACGCGCCGCGGGTCCGTACGGTTCCCGCCGCCGGGGTCGGCGGCGGGAATGAGTACGGATACTCAGTTTCGCACTTGAGTACCCGAGCGGATGGCCTCCCACCTGCGCGAACGGCAGAGTGTGCGGGGCGCGGCCGGCCCGGGGGAGGGCCGGCACGGGGCGCCAGGGGGGTCCGCGGGCGGGGCCGGGCCGGTCGGCAACAGGGGAGCCGACCGGCTCGGAGCGGCCCCCGCCCGTGCCGGGGAAGGACGCTTCGGGGCCGCACCGACGGCCGGACTGTCAGTGGTGCCGTTCACGATGGAGGGGCACGGGCCGACCGGCCCGGGCGCTCGCCTCGGACCGGGGGAGACCATGACCATCAGCCGTCCTGAGCCCGTCACCCGCCGCCCTGTCGCCGACCAGTCGCCCGCCACCCCCACGCCCGGCGCCACCCTGCCCCTGGCCCCGCTGCCGGCCCCGCCGGCCACCGACCCACGGGCCGGTGCCGGCCCGGCCCGGCTGCCGCACGCCCGGGGCGGCGACGTCCACCCCGTACCCCGCAGGTCCACCGCCCCACCGGCCGCCCTCGACCTGCTCAAGCACGCCCACGGCACCCTCGAACAGGCCCGGGCGCTCCAGGACCCGCTGGAGCGCTACGCCACCGCCCACCTGGCCGCGCTGCGCACCACGGCCGCGGTGCTGGCGGTGCACGGCCGGCCGGAGCGCCACCCGCGCCGCCGGCAGGCCATCCGCAGCGCCTGGGAGCTGCTGCCCGAGGTGGCCCCCGAGCTCGCCGAGTGGGCGGTGTACTTCGCCGCCGGGGCCCGCCGCCGGGCCGCCGCCGAGGCGGGCATCACCGGCGCGGCCAGTGCCCGGGACGCGGACGACCTGATCCGCAACACCGCGCTGTACCTGCGGATCGTGCAGCGCCTGCTCGGGCTGTCACCGGCGCCGCCGGCCCAGCCGCTGCCGCTGGAGGAGGCCGGCTGAGCGCCCGCGCCGCAGGGCGGCGCCCGGGGTGAGCGGGCGGGTCGGTCCGGGTCGGGTCGGTCTAAGGTGGAGCCGTCCGCCGACCCACCGTGCCCGAGGAGCCCACCCTTGTACCCGACTCGTCCCCGCAGTGCCCTGCGTACCGCTGTGGTCTGGGAGGTGGTGCGGGCGGCCCTGGAGCGGCGGGCCGCCGAGTTGGACCAGCCGGTGCTGGACGTCCTCGACACGGGCGGCGGCACGGGCAACTTCGCCGTGCCGGTGGCCCGGCTCGGCCACCGGGTGACAGTCGTCGACCCGAGCCCGGACGCGCTGTTCGCGCTGGAGCGCCGGGCCGCCGAGGCCGGCGTGACGGACCTGGTGCGGGCCGTCCAGGGCGACACCCAGACCCTCCCCGACCTGGTCGAGCGGGGCTCGGCGGACGCGGTGCTCTGCCACGGCGTGCTGGAGGTGGTGGACGACCCGGCGGAGGCCCTGGGCAGCCTCACCGGGACGCTGCGCAAGGGCGGCCTGGTCAGCCTGCTCGCCGCCAACCGCAACGGCGCCGTGCTGGCCCGCGCGCTGGCCGGCCACTTCGCCGAGGCCCGTACGGTGCTCGAGGGCGCCGACGGCCGCTGGGGTGCGGGCGACCCGATGCCCCGCCGCTTCACCGGCGAGGAGCTCACCGGGCTGGCCGGTGCGGCCGGGCTGCGGGTCGCCTCGGTGCACGGCGTCCGGGTCTTCGCCGACCTCGTCCCCGGCGTCCTGGTGGACACCGAGCCCGGTGCCATGGAGGCGCTGCTGAAGCTGGAGCTGGCCGCCGCCGAGCAGCCCGCCTTCCACGCCGTGGCGACCCAGCTGCACCTGCTGGCCGAGCTGGTCTGAGGCTCCGGCAGGAGGGCGTTCCGCCACCCGTCACCCGCCCGTCGTCCGTCCTTCGCCGGCCGGTCCCCGGCCCGTCGCGCGCGGGTCGGCACCGGCCCGACCAGGTGATTCCGTCGACTCGGGCACTTGTCCCCGGGCTGCGGCGTTGGGCAGCGTGCGGGCACTGTGCCTAAGTGTCCCGAGCCACGCTGGATTGACCACGCCGAAGCGGCCCGCTGGACCGTATGATCTGGGTAAAGCCGGAAAGCATGACACCCGGACCCCTGGGGCATATGGACCACACAGGGCCAGCCAGGGGTGGCGGACCGGTCGCCCCGCGACCGACGAGTAGGAGGACTCCGTGCCGCTCTCGGAGCACGAGCAGCGACTGCTCGAGCAGATGGAGCGAGCGCTGTACGCCGAAGATCCCAAGTTCGCGTCAGCGCTTGAGGGAACCGGGCTGCGCACCTACACCCGTCGGAGGGTCTATCTCGCCGCCGCCGGGTTCGTGGCGGGCATCGCGCTGCTGATGGGCGGCATGGTCGCTCAGATCATCTGGGTCAGCGTGGTCGGGTTTCTGGTGATGCTGGGTTGTGCGGTCCTCGCCGTCACCGCGTGGAGACGGGGCCCGATCGGGTCCCACACGGGCCCGAGGACAGCCTCGGCACCGCGCCGCAAGGCCGGTGTCATGGATCGTATGGAGCAGCGCTGGCAGCGCCGCAGGGACGAGCACGACGGCCTGTAGACCAGGGCCGGAGCGCCGGGCACCACGGCTTCCAGCTGGACCACGAGCAGAGACCGCGAGGGCGGACAGTCACCGACTGTCCGCCCTCGCGGTCTCGTGCGTGCCCCCGGCGGTCAGCCCCGCCGGAACGGCTTGGTGGCCGCCGACCGGACCGCGCCGGCCAGCCGGCCCGCCCGCTCCCTGGTGGCCTGACGCACCGCCATGACCCGGTCGGCGGCCCGCCACCAGACCCGTGCCATCGAGGCCGGCAGCAGCACCGCACGGATCCGGCCGACCCGGCCGGTGCGGGCCCGCAGGCCTTCCCGGGCGGCCCGCACGTCCGGTCCGAGCGGGGCCAGCGGGCCGAGCTCGCGGGCGTACAGCACCTGCTCGGTGGCGAGGGCCACCCGTCCGGCCGCCTCGGCCGCCGCGGGGCCGAGGTCGGCGGTCTCGGTGAGCCGCTGGACGGTGCGGCGCGGGGTGCGCGCGTCGTCCGGCGGGATGCCGAGGTCCCAGGCCGAGTCGACCAGTTCCTGCCAGGCGGCGAGCACCTGGGCGTCGGTCAGCTCGACCCGGTCGGCGCCCGCCCGGTAGCGGCCCGTCCCGAGCCGCCGGCGGCGGATCCGGGCGCGCCACACCATCGGGGTGCCGAGCAGCGCCAGCAGCAGCGCCGTCACGGCGGCCCCGGCCAGCACCGGCGGGCTGACCCACCAGTCCTGCTGACCGGCCCCCGCCGCGGCGGCGGGGCGGTCGGCGCCGCACTCGCCGATCCGGCGCAGCTTGGGGTCGCAGGAGCTGTCGGCGGACGTGGTCGGGGCGGCGGTGTCGGAGGCGGCGGCGGAGGGCTGCTGGGTCGGGGTGGTGGTCTGCGGCGCGTTCTTGTCGCGGGTGTAGACCGGCGCCGAGCCGCGGCTCGGGGTGGGCTCGAACCTGGTCCAGCCGGTGCCCGGGAAGAACAGCTCGGGCCAGGCGTGGTAGTCCAGGCTGCGGACCTGGCGGTTGTTCCCGCCCATGTCCTGGCCCGGGGTGAAGCCGACCGCGACCCGGGCGGGGATGCCCAGCGAGCGCGCCATCGCCGCCATGGTCGCCGCGAAGTGCACGCAGAAGCCCTCGCGGGTCTCCAGGAACTTCTTGATCGCGTCCGGGCCGGTGCCGGCGTCGATCTTGGTGGAGTAGGTGAACCGGCCGCTGGTGAACCAGCTCTGCAGCGCCAGCGCCCGGTCGTACGGGTTGTTCAGGCCGGCCGTGACCGTCAGCGCGGCCGTCCGCACCTCCGGCGGCAGGTTGTCCGGCAGCTGCAGGTAGCGGTCGGTGATCTCCTTGGACGGCGCCGCGGCGGACCGCAGCTGCTCGGCCGTGGGCCGTACGTCGAGGCTGGTGACCTCGTAGGCCAGGCCGTTGGTCTTCTGGCCGTTCTCGCCGCTGACCATCCGGGTCACCGGGTCGAAGCGCCAGTGGCCGGGCACCTTGACGGCGGTGGCGGGGTAGGGCATCGCCAGCCAGTCGCTGCTCAGGCTGTCGGTCACCCGGACGTTGGTGTGCACCGTGGCGGGGGTGGCGTTCTGCGCCAGCCCGTCCGGCGGCGGGAACGGCGAGCCGAGCGGGCTCAGCGACTGGTCGCCGAACTTCCACTCCACACCGTCGAACTCGTCCAGCGCGGCGACCCGCAGGTACATCTCGTCCGCGTTCGGGCCGTCGGTGGAGTAGTTGAACAGCACCGTGTTGTCGTTGCTCTTCAGGCTGGCGGCCAGGGTGACCACCGGGCTGAGCGCCTTGAGGCCGGCGCCGCCCCCGCCGCCCCCGCCCGAGCCGTGGCCGCCGAAGCCGGCCACCAGGCCGAGGCCGACCGGGCCGATCAGCAGCGGCACCACCAGGGCCACCGCCAGCGCGATCACGCCGGCCTGCCGCCCGCCGTGGGCCGTGGAACCGGCGCCGTCGCGGCCGGTGCCGTGGAACACCCGGCCCCAGCGCGAGATCCGGTCCTGGCCCTCGGTGTGCAGCAGCGCCAGGTAGCCGGCGCCGGCCAGCAGGAACCACAGCCAGCCGGCCGCGGTGCCGCCGGACAGCCCGGTGCCCACCGAGTACAGCGCGAGCAGCGGCAGGCCCGCGGCGGCGGCCCGGCGGTAGGTCACCGCGACCGCGTCCACCAGGGCGGCGACCAGCGCGACCGAGCCGACCACGATGAGCCGCAGCCCCGCGGTGGCCGGTGCCGGGATCGCGTACTCCTGGATGTTCCCGCCGCCGTCGGCGAGCACGCTGCCCAGGGCGTCCAGCGCCGCCGGGCCGGGCAGCAGCCCGGCCGTCATCGAGGACTGCACGAAGCCCAGCATCACCAGGTAGACCATGGCCAGCAGCTGGAGCGGGAGCACCAGTATCCGGGGCACCGGCAGCCGCCGCAGGCCGGCGCCGATCGCCCCGGCGGCCGCGATCAGCAGGATCGCGTGCGCCACCCAGCCGCTCGGGTGCAGGACCGGGAGCAGGCTGAAGGTCACCAGCGTGGTGGCCAGCGCCGCGAACACGGTCAGTTTGGCCCGGGTGGTCATCGGCCCACCTCGTCTCGGTAGGGGGAGGAGCTGCCGGCCCGGCCGGGCCCCTCGGTACGGTCGGCGGACCGCCACAGCTGGGCGACGGAGTCGCCGGCCCTGGTCGGCAGCACCGTCCAGCCGGCCAGGCGCAGCCGCTTGATCTGCTCGTCGAGTTCGCTCGCGGACCCGTCCGCCATCAGCGTCCCGAGACCGGACCACGAGCCGGTGTCCAGCAGGAAGGCCACCGCGCCCGCGCTGCGGCGGCGCAGCCGGGCGAGCCGGGTGACCTGCTCCTCGTCCAGCTCGCCGAGGACCGCCACCAGCAGGCCCTCGCCGCCCAGCCGGAGCGCCTCCTCGGCCCGGGAGAACCCGCCGCCGTCGGAGTGCTCGACCACCGCGAGGGAGTCCAGCAGCAGCCCGGTGGCCTCGCCGACGGTGCTCACCCCGATGCCGGGTGCGGGCGTCAGGTGTCCGGTGTCGGTCAGCAGCCTGATCTGGTAGCCGCGCTCGGCCAGGTGCACGCCGACCGAGGCCGCGCAGCTGACCGCCCACTCGAAGGAGGAGGCCGGGCCGCTGCCGCGGTGGCCGATCTCGCGGGTGTCCAGCAGCACGGTGGCCTTGGCCTTCAGCGGCTGCTCCTCGCGGCGGACCATCAGCTCGCCGTAGCGGGCGGTGGACTTCCAGTGCACCCGGCGCAGGTCGTCGCCGTGCCGGTACTCGCGCGGGATCACGTCGTCGTCGCCGGCCAGCGCCAGCGCGTGCGAGCTGCTCTCGCCCTGGCCCGACCACTCGCCCGGCAGCCGGACCGGCGGCAGGCTCTGCACCTGCGGCACCACGGTCAGCACGTCGGAGGCGGCGAACGCCCTGGTCAGCTCGCACATCCCGAACGGGTCGGACAGCCGCAGCTGGAGCGGGCCGAGCGGGTAGCGGCCGCGCAGGTCCGAGCGGACCCGGTAGGAGACCTCCCGGAAGCCGCGCGGCTCCACCCGGTCGAGCACGAACCGCGGGCGCGGCCCGAGCACGTACGGGACCTTGTCCTCCAGCAGCAGCAGGCCGGTGGGCACCCGGGAGACGTTGTCCAGGCGCAGGTGCACCCGGGCCTCCTGGCCGGCGGCCGCGCGGTGCGGGCTGAGCCGGCGCCCGCTGGCCACCCGGTAGCGGGTGCGCAGCAGCAGCATGGCCGAGGCCAGCGGAAGTGCCGCGAGCAGGACGCCGATCCGCAGCAGCGCGTCCTGCCCGAAGAGGAACGCGCAGAGCGCCGCGGTGGCGCCGGCGGCCAGGAAGGACCGGCCGCGGGTGGTCAGGCCGCGCAGGCCCGTCCGGAGCCCCGACGGGTTCTCCGAGCCGGGCACGTCAGCGGCCCTGCGGGCGCGGGATCGGCAGCCGTGCCACCAGGTCGAGCACCACCTGCTCGGCGGTGCGCCGGCTCAGCTGGGTCTCGGCGGTGGGCAGCAGCCGGTGGGCCAGCACGGGGACGGCCAGCGCCTGGATGTCGTCCGGCAGCACGTAGTCCCGGCCGTCCAGGGCGGCGGCGGCGCGGGCGGCCCGCACCAGGTGCAGGGTGGCCCGGGGGGAGGCACCCAGGCGCAGCTCCGGGGAGGTGCGGGTGGCGCCCACCAGCTCGACCGCGTAGCGGCGGACCGGGTCGGAGACGTAGACGGTGCGGACCAGCTCGATCAGCTTGAGGATGTCGTGGGCGTGCGCGACCGGCAGCAGGTCGTCCAGCGGGTTGGCGCCGCCGTGCAGGTCGAGCATGGCGAACTCGGCGTCCGGGCTGGGGTAGCCGATCGAGATCCGGGCCATGAAGCGGTCGCGCTGGGCCTCGGGGAGGGGGTAGGTGCCCTCCATCTCGACCGGGTTCTGGGTGGCCACCACCATGAACGGCGACGGCAGCTCGTAGCTGGTGCCGTCGATGGTGACCTGGCGCTCCTCCATCGACTCCAGCAGCGCGGACTGGGTCTTGGGCGAGGCCCGGTTGATCTCGTCGCCGACCACGATCTGGGCGAAGATCGCGCCCGGCCGGAACTCGAAGTCGCGCTGGTGCTGGTCGAAGACGTTGGTGCCGGTCACGTCCGAGGGCAGCAGGTCCGGCGTGAACTGGATCCGGCGCACGGTGCAGTCGACCGACTTGGCCAGCGCCTTGGCCAGCATGGTCTTGCCCACCCCGGGCACGTCCTCCAGCAGCAGGTGGCCCTCGGCCAGCAGGACGGTCAGGGCGATCCGGACGGCCTCCGGCTTGCCCTCGATCACGCTCTCCACCGAGCCGCGGATCCGCTCGGCCACCGCGGCCAGCTCCGCCGGGGCCGCCTTCTCGCGGTGCCCGCCGGGGCCCGTCGAAGGCGATGTCCCCGCTGCGCTCTGCCCGTTGTAGGTCGTCACCCGTTGCTCCCATTTGGCCGTTCACATGCCGGGCCTCGTCACGGCCCCGCCCACCCCGATGACACGGGCCCGGACACCCGGTGGTTCCGTGCGGAACCGTTCCGGCGGGCTCGTGGCCGGACCGCCCCAGGTGGTTCGGGGCCGGGTCCGCAGGCGCATTCTCCCCTGCCGGCCGGGCAGAAGTCACCCTCTGGCCGCGGGCCACCGACCCGCGGGGCGCTGTCCCGGTTCGTCCCCGGAACGATCGGCGGCCCGACGCGAGCGGCCGGTCACGGTGGGTGCCCGTGACCGGCCGGGAAGGGTCTCAGGCGTTGCCGGGCAGGTCCTGGCCGTGCACCTCGCGGAGCAGCCCGGTGTGGACGTCGAAGACGAAGCCCCGGACGTCGTCGGTGTGCAGCAGGAAGGGCGAGGTGCGCACCCGCTGCATCGACTGGCGGACGTCGCCGTCGAGGTCCACGAAGGACTCCACCGCCCACTGCGGCCGCTGGCCGACCTCCAGCTCCAGCTCCCGGCGGAAGTCCTCGGTCAGCCCGAGCAGGCCGCAGCCGGTGTGGTGGATCAGCGCGACCGACCTGGTGCCCAGGGCCCGCTGGCTGATGGTGAGCGAGCGGATGGTGTCGTCGGTGACCACCCCGCCCGCGTTGCGGATGATGTGCGCGTCGCCGAGCTCCAGGCCCAGCGCGGCGAACAGGTCGAGCCGGGCGTCCATGCAGGCGACCACGGCGACCTTCTGCACGGGGCGGGCGTCCATGCCGCCGTCGCGGAAGTCGACGGCGTAGGCCCGGTTGGCCTCGACGAAGCGGTCGATGATCGACTCGGGGGTGGCAGCGGCGGTCGGCGCGGGCCGGTCAGGGGTCACTGTCATGGGGATGACGGTAATAGGATTTCCGCGGCCGTGGGGGGCCGGTCACTCCTCGAATTGCCGCTGTGACCGAACCCATAGCGGAATTCGAGCCGCCGGTCAGTGGTGATGGCCGGGTTGCACCGTTCTGTCCCGGCGCGGAGTTCCGCCGTGCGCCTGTTCGCCGCGCTGCCGGTGCGCCCGCCCCGACCTGCGGATATCCATACCTCCGGCCGGGTGGCTCACCGGTGCGGACCGTTGACTGGCCACCGGCCCGCGATAGTCTGGCGGCGCACCGGAGCACAGTCCGCACAGATCGTCAACTGTGTCTCCCCAGCCGGTCGCTGCGGCCCGTGCGCCGCCCGCGGCCTCCACCCGCTCTGGCCTCCCGGCACACCTTCCCCGGTGCCTGGCGGCCCCTTCTTCCCCAGGTGAGCGGGCGGGGACCACGGGCGGCGTCCCGCCGCGGCGGCCCGGTGGGCCAGAATGGGAGCAGCCGTCCGGTCCTGGGCGGCAGCACCGAGGAAGGGCGCCACCGCGCAATGACGAACGACGCTCCGGCACCCAAGCACGTCCCGGTGATGCTGCAGCGCTGCGTGGACGCGCTGGCGCCGGCGATCTCCGCGCCGGGAGCGGTGGTGGTGGACGCCACCCTCGGCCTCGGCGGGCACAGCGAGGCCCTGCTCACCCAGTTTCCCGAGGTCCGGCTGGTCGCGGTGGACCGCGACCTGGCCGCGCTGGAACTCTCCGCCGAGCGGCTCGCCCCCTTCGGCGACCGGGCCACCCTGGTGCACGCCGTCTACGACGAGATCCCGCAGGTGCTGGCCGACCTGGGCATCCCCGAGGTCCAGGGCATCCTGTTCGACCTGGGCGTCTCTTCGATGCAGCTGGACGAGGCCGACCGCGGCTTCGCCTACGCCCAGGACGCCCCGCTGGACATGCGGATGGACCAGACCCGGGGGCTGAGCGCCGCCGAGGTGCTGAACACCTACAGCCACGGCCAGCTCGCCCGGATCCTCAAGGTCTACGGCGAGGAGCGGTTCGCGGGCAAGATCGCTTCGGTGATCCTGCGCGAGCGCGAGAAGGAACCGTTCACCACCAGTGCGCGTCTGGTCGAGTTGGTACGCAACGCCATCCCCGCCGCCACCCGGCGGACCGGGGGGAACCCGGCCAAGCGCACCTTCCAGGCGCTGCGGATCGAGGTCAACGGCGAGCTGGAGGTGCTGGACCGGGCCATCCCGGGCGCGCTGGACTCGCTCGCCCTCGGCGGGCGGATCGTGGTGATGTCGTACCAGTCGCTGGAGGACCGCCTGGTCAAGCAGTACTTCGCCGCCGGCGCGACCAACACCGCGCCGCCCGGGCTGCCGATCATTCCGGAGGAGCACCAGCCCTGGCTGAAGCTGCACACCCGGGGGGCCGAACTGGCCACCGAGCAGGAGATCGAGGAGAACCGGCGCGCCGCACCCGTACGGCTGCGGGTGGCGGAGAGGATCAGGGAAAACCGGGGCTGACCCGCCCGCGGGTGAGTGCGGAAGACCGAGAGGGACCGAGAGGGAGGGCAGCGGTGCCGGTGGCCGGCCAGGGGGCCTGGGGGAGCGGTCGGCTCCCGGGGCAGAGCGGCAGGGCGCGGATCACCGTGCGCCCCGGGGCGCGGCAGATCCGGGGGCGCACCCCGTTCGCCGTCCTGGTGGTGGCGCTGCTGACGGCCGGACTGCTCGGACTGCTGACGCTCAACACGGCGCTGAACGAGAACTCCTTCGAGCTCTCCCGGCTCAAGCGCCAGACCACCGAGCTGACGGACCGCAAGCAGTCCCTCCAGCACGAGATCGACCAGTACTCCGCCCCCGACGCGCTGGAGCGCCGGGCCCGGGAGCTCGGCATGGTCTCGGGCGGCGACCCGGCCTTCCTCAAGGACGACGGCTCGGTGCTCGGCAAGCCGGCCCAGGCCCAGGACGGCCCGCCGGTCAAGCGCACCGACAACGGCCTGTGGCAGCAGCCCGGCGCCGCCGCCCAGCCGGCCACCCCGCAGCCGAGCCCCGGCCCGAGCGCGCCGCCCACCGGGCAGCCGCCGGCCCAGCCGACCCCCCCGGCCGCCGCGGACGGCGGGGTGGAGATCGCCCCGCTGCCCCCGGCCACCGGTTCCGCCGCCCCGTCAGTTCCGGCCGGAGGTACGCCGCGATGAGCACGCCCCGTCAGCCGTCCCGAGGGGCGGGCGAGCGCCGCCCGCCCCGGCCCGCCCGCCCGGGCGAGCAGCGGCCGCGCGCGCCCCGGCCGCGCCCGGGTGAGCAACGCCGCCCCGCCCCGCGCCGCCCGGCCGCCCGCCGCCCCTCCGCCCGGCCGCACTCGCGGCCGATCAAGCTGGCCGACCCGCGGCGCCGGCTGCGCCTGGTCAAGGTCGCGCTGACGGTCGTCCTCACCATCTTCGCCGGCCGGCTGGTCCAGCTCCAGCTGCTCGACTCGGACGCGCTGGCCGCCGCGGCCGGCGCCAACAAGTACGTGAAGATGGAGCTGCCCGCCGAGCGCGGCTCGATAACGGCCGCCGACGGCACCGTGCTCGCCACCACCGTGGACGCCTACGACATCGTGGGCGACCCGACGCTGCTCACCCCGGCCGCCCTGAAGGTGGCCGACGGGCCCGAGCAGGCCGCCGCGCTGCTCGCGCCGATCCTCGGGCAGCCGAAGGAGAAGCTGGCCGCCGCGCTGCACCTCAACCCCAAGAACCCCAAGAGCCAGTACGCGCCGCTGGCCTTCCGGCAGACCCCGGACGTCAAGAACCGGATCACCGAGCTCAGGAGCACCCTGGCCAAGCAGACCGACACCGCGGCCTGCCGCGGCCAGCGCCAGCTGCTCGGCAAGCCCGCCGAGCAGGGCGGCCGGCCGTCCCTCGACGCGGCCTGCGTCAACCCGCTGACCTCGATCGCCAGCACCGAGAGCAGCCGCCGGGTCTACCCGGCCGACGGGTTGGCCGCCAACCTGGTCGGCTTCGTCAACGCCGAGGGCGTCGGCACCGGCGGGCTGGAGCTGCAGTACCAGCAGCAGCTGGCCGGGCAGAGCGGCCGCACCACCTACGCCTCGGCCGGCGGCCGGATGGTCGCCACCGCCGGCGGCAGCCGCCAGGACCCGGTGCCCGGCGCCGACCTCAAGCTCACCCTGCACCCCGACATCCAGTGGGCGGCCCAGCGGGCGATCACCGACCAGGTGGCCAACGCCGGTGCGGAGAAGGGCTACGTGGTGGTCCAGGACGTGCGGAACGGCCAGGTGCTGGCGATGGCCACCTCACCCGGCTTCAACCCGAACGACCTGTCGGCGGCCAAGTCCGACCAGCTCGGCAACGCCGCCCTCCAGGACGCCTACGAGCCCGGCTCCACCGCGAAGCTGATGACCATGGCGGCGGTGCTGGACACCGGCAAGGCGACCTGGGACACCCGGGTCACCGTGCCCAACACGCTGCAGCGCTCCGACCGGGTGTTCCACGACGACGTGGACCACGAGACCTGGTACCTGACCCTGGCCGGGGTGCTGGCCAAGTCCTCCAACATCGGCACCATCGAGGCGGCCGAGACGCTGGGCGCCGACCAGGCCGAGTCCAACCGGGTGCTGGCCGGCTACCTGGACAAGTTCGGCATCGGCCGCCCCACCGGGCTCGGCTTCCCCGGCGAGACCCGCGGCATCCTGGCCGAGCCGGAGGACTGGAAGGGCTCGCAGCAGTTCACCATCCCGTTCGGCCAGGGCCTGTCGGTCAACGCGCTCCAGGCCACCTCGGTGTTCTCCACCATCGCCAACGGCGGGGTGCGGGTGCAGCCGAGCCTGCTGATGGGCACCACCGGGCCGGACGGCCGGTACACCCCGGCCCCGGCCGCGCCCACCTCGCGGGTGGTGGGCGAGCAGACCGCGAAGACGCTGACCGAGATGCTGGAATCGGTGGTCACCGACGAGCAGGGCACCGGCACCAAGGCCGCCATCCCGGGCTACCGGGTGGCCGGCAAGACCGGCACCGCCAACCGGGTGGACCCGAAGACCGGCAAGTACTCCGGCTACACCGCATCCTTCATCGGCTTCGCGCCGGCCGACCAACCCCGGGTGACGGTCTCCTGCGTCATCCAGGACCCGGTCAACGGCCACTTCGGCGGCCAGCTGTGCGGGCCGGTGTTCAAGCAGGTGATGGAGTTCACCCTGAAGTCCCTGCAGGTACCGCCGAGCGGCAGCGACGCGCCCAACCTGCCCGTCGACTGGAAGCCCTGATGAGCGACGCCCCCGATCGCAGCACCGGCGCACCGCGCCCCGTAGGTACCGGAACGACCGGGGTCGGGGGGCCCGGCACGCAGAAAGCTTCCCCCCGTTTTGGCCCTGGGGGCACTTCGGCCGATAGCCTGCCCGCCGTGCCGAAACCCGATCAAATCTCCGCGAGCCCGCCCCGTCCCACCGAGGAGGCGGCGATGCCGCTCGCCGAGGTGGCCCGCCTGCTGGGCCTCGACCCCCTGGACGGGCCGCAGGTCACCGGTATCACCCATGACTCCCGGGCGGTGCGGCCCGGCGACGTGTACGTGGCCTTCCCCGGCGCCAACCATCACGGCGCGGCCTTCGCCGCCGCCGCGGTCGCGGCCGGCGCGGCAGCGGTGCTGACCGACGCGGCCGGCGCCGAGCTGGCCGCGGACTGCGGTGCGCCGCTGCTGGTGGTGGAGAGCCCCCGGGCGGCCATGGGCGAGCTGGCGGCGGCGGTCTACGGCCGCCCGAGCGAGCGGCTGCTGATGATCGGGCTGACCGGCACCAACGGCAAGACCACCACCTCGTACCTGGTCGAGGGCGGCCTGCGCGGCGCCGGACGGCTGCCCGGGGTGATCGGCACGGTGGAGATGCGGGTCGGCGACGAGCGGATCAAGAGCGAGCGAACCACCCCGGAGTCCACCGACCTGCACGGCGTCCTCGCGGTGATGCGCGAGCGGGGCGCGGACGCGGTGGTGATGGAGGTCTCCAGCCACGCGCTGGTCTTCGGCCGGGTCGACGGCGTGGTCTACGACGTGGCGCTGTTCAACAACCTCACGCCCGAGCACCTGGACTTCCACCCGGACATGGAGGACTACTTCCGCGCCAAGGCGCGGCTCTTCCAGCCGGACAAGGCCCGCCGCGGCCTGGCCAACCTGGACGACCCGTACGGTCGCCGGCTGGCCGGCGAGGCGCCGATCCCGATGACCACCTTCTCCGCGCAGGGCGACCCGGACGCGGACTGGCGCGCGCTGGAGGTCCAGCTCGGCCCGGCCGGCTCGACCTTCCAGGTGGCCGGGCCCGACGGCGTCCGGGCCGACGCCTCGGTGCCGCTGCCCGGCCCGTTCAACGTGGCCAACGCGCTCGGCGCGATCGCCGCGCTGGCCACCGCCGGGGTGCCGCTGGCCGCCGCGGTCGCCGGTGTGGCCGCCGTCCCGGGCGTGCCCGGCCGGCTGGAGCGGGTGGACGCGGGCCAGCCGTACGTGGCCGTGGTCGACTACGCGCACAAGCCGGACGCCCTGGAGGCGGTGCTCAGGTCGCTGCGCGAGGTGACCAAGGGCCGGCTGCACGTGGTGGTGGGCTGCGGCGGCGACCGTGACCCGTACAAGCGCGGGCCGATGGGCGCGATCGCCGCCCGGCTCGCCGACACCGCCGTGCTGACCAGCGACAACCCGCGTTCCGAGGACCCGCTGGCGATCCTGGCGACCATGCTGACCGGCGCCGCCGAGGTGCCCGAGGCCGAGCGCGGCGAGGTGCTGGCGGTGCCGGACCGGGCCGAGGCGATCGCCCTGGCGGTGGCCCGGGCGCACGCCGGTGACGCGGTGCTGGTGGCCGGCAAGGGGCACGAGCTGGGGCAGTACGTCCGAGGTGAGGTGCGGCCGTTCGACGACCGCGAGGTGCTGCGCGAGGCCATCGCCCAGCTTCAGGAGGAGGACCGGTGATCGCTCTCACCCTGGCCGAGGCCGCCACGGCGGTCGGCGGCACCCTGGACGCCGCCGACCCGCAGGCGCGGGTCACCGGCGCCGTGGTGGTGGACTCCCGACTCGTCGAGCCGGGCGGCCTGTTCGCCGCCGTGGTCGGCGAGCACGTGGACGGCCACGACTACGCCGAGCGCGCCGTCGCCGCCGGGGCGGTGGCCGTGCTGGCCTCCCGTCCGGTCGGCGTGCCCGCGATCCTGGTGGACGACGTGGTGACCGCGCTCGGCCGGCTCGCCCGCGCGGTGGTCGAACGGGCCCGGGAGACCGCCGTGGTGGCGCTCACCGGCTCGGCCGGCAAGACCTCCACCAAGGACCTGATCGGCCAGCTGCTCGGCCGCCGCGGCGAGACCGTCTTCCCGCCCGGCTCCTTCAACAACGAGATCGGCATGCCGCTGACGGCGCTGCGGATCACCGACACCACCCGGCACCTGGTGCTGGAGATGGGCGCCCGCGGCAAGGGCCACATCGACTACCTGACCGGCATCGTGCCGCCCACCGTCGGCGTGGTGCTCAACGTCGGCACCGCGCACGTCGGGGAGTTCGGCTCCAAGCAGGCCATCGCCGAGGCCAAGGGCGAGCTGGTCGAGGCACTGACCAGCGACGGCATCGCGATCCTCAACGCGGACGACCCGCTGGTGCGGGCGATGGCCGAGCGGACCAAGGCCCGGGTGGTGTTCTTCGGCGAGAGCCGCGAGGCCGCGGTCAGGGCGGAGCACGTTCGCCTGGACGACACCGGACGGCCATCGTTCACGCTTGTCACCCCAGCCGGTTCCGCACCCGTGAAGCTGCGCCTGTACGGTGAGCACCACGTCTCGAACGCCCTCGCCGCCGCAGCGGTGGCGGTGGAGCTCGGGATGTCCGTCGACGACACCGCCGAAGCCCTCGGCGAGGCGGGCGCGCTGTCCCGCTGGCGCATGGAGGTCGTCGACCGGGCCGATGGTGTCACCGTCGTCAACGACGCCTACAACGCGAACCCCGACTCGATGCGGGCCGCGCTGCGGGCGCTCGCGACGATGGCGGGCCGCGGTCCGGAGCGCCGCCGCACCTGGGCGGTGCTCGGAGAGATGCGGGAGCTCGGCGAGGAGAGCCTCGACGAGCACGACGCCATCGGGCGGCTCGCGGTCCGGCTCGACGTCACCAAGCTGGTGGCGGTCGGCGGACGCGAGGCGGCCTGCATGGAACTGGGCGCTAGGAACGAAGGTTCGTGGGGTGAGGAGTCGGTGCTGGTGTCCGACGCGGACGCGGCGGTCGAGCTGCTGCGCAGTCAGGTGCGGCCGGGGGACGTGGTGCTGGTGAAGGCCTCCCGTTCGGTGGGTCTGGAGAAGGTCGCTGAGGCGCTGCTCTCGGACGGAGCCGCACAGTGAAGCAGATCCTCTTCTCGGGCATGATCGGCCTGGTGCTGTCCCTGCTCGGGACCCCGGCCCTGATCAAGTTGCTGGCCAAGCACGGCTACGGCCAGTACATCCGCGACGACGGCCCCAAGGCCCACCACAGCAAGCGCGGCACCCCGACCATGGGTGGCATCGCCTTCATCCTGGCGACACTGATCGCCTACGCGGCGACCAAGGCGATAACGGGCGAGTCGCCCACCGCCTCCGGCCTGCTGGTGCTGTTCCTGACGGCGGGTCTGGGCCTGGTCGGCTTCCTGGACGACTACATCAAGGTGGTCAAGCGCCGCTCGCTGGGCCTGCGGGCCAAGGCGAAGCTGGCCGGCCAGTCCCTGGTGGGTCTCGCCTTCGCGATCCTCGCGCTCCAGTTCAAGGACGGCCGCGACCTCACCCCGGCCTCCCAGCACCTGTCCTTCGTCCGGGACTTCGGCTGGTCGGTCGGCCCGGTGCTGTTCGTGATCTTCGCCTACTTCATGATCGCCGCGATGTCGAACGGCGTGAACCTGACGGACGGTCTGGACGGCCTGGCCACCGGCGCCTCGGTGATGGTCTTCGGCGCCTACACCTTCATCGGCGTCTGGGAGTACAGCCAGAGCTGTGCGTACGCGATCACCGCGACCGCCGGCTGCTACGACGTCCGCGACCCGCTCGACCTGGCCGTCGTGGCCGCCGCCCTGATGGGCTCCTGCTTCGGCTTCCTGTGGTGGAACACCTCGCCCGCCAAGATCTTCATGGGCGACACCGGCTCGCTCGCCCTCGGTGGCGCGCTGGCCGGCCTGGCGATCTGCTCCCGCACCGAGCTGCTGCTCGCCCTGCTGGGCGGCCTGTTCGTGGTCATCACCCTCTCGGTGATCATCCAGGTCGGCTCGTTCCGGATGACCGGCAAGCGCGTCTTCAAGATGGCACCGCTCCAGCACCACTTCGAACTCAAGGGCTGGAGCGAGGTGCTGATCGTGGTCCGGTTCTGGATCATCCAGGGCCTGTGCGTCGCGGTCGGCCTCGGACTCTTCTACACAGGATGGGTAGCCGGATGACCCCCAACCCCGAGTGGCCGGGCCTGCCGGTGGTGGTGGCCGGCCTCGGTCTCTCCGGGATCAGCGCCGCCCGGGTGCTGCACGGCCTCGGCGCGCGGGTCACCGTGGTGGACGGCAGCGAGGGTCCGGCCCAGCAGGCCAAGGCCGCCGAACTCGAGGCCCAGGGCGTCACCGTGCGCCTCGGCGACGGCGAGACCCTGCCGACCGGCACCCGGCTGATCGTCACCTCGCCCGGCTGGGCGCCCACCAGCCCGCTGTTCACCGAGGCCGCGCTCGCCGACGTGCCGGTCTGGGGCGACGTCGAGCTGGCCTGGCGCCTGCGCCGCCCGCTCCCGGACACCGGCGAGTACGCGCCCTGGCTGGCCGTCACCGGCACCAACGGCAAGACCACCACCGTGCAGATGCTCGCCGCGATCCTCGGCGCGGCCGGCCGGCGCACCGCCGCCGTCGGCAACGTCGGCGTCTCGGTGCTGGACGCCGTGCTCGCCGAGGAGCCGTACGAGGTGCTCGCGGTCGAGCTCTCCAGCTACCAGCTGCACTGGGCGCCCAGCCTGCGCCCGCACTCCGCGGTGGTGCTCAACCTGGCGCCCGACCACCTGGACTGGCACGGCACCATGGAGGCGTACGCCGCCGACAAGGGCCGGATCTACCAGGGCAACCAGGTCGCCTGCGTCTACAACCTCGCCGACCCGGTCACCGAGGAGCTGGTCCGGGCCGCCGACGTCGAGGAGGGCTGCCGGGCGATCGGCTTCGGCCTCGGCGCCCCCGGCCCGTCCCAGTTCGGCGTGGTCGACGGCCTCCTGGTCGACCGGGCCTTCGTGGCGGACCGGCAGAAGAACGCCGCCGAGATCGGCGCCGTCGAGGACGTCCGCCCGCCCGCCCCGCACAACATCACCAACGCCCTGGCCGCCGCCGCGCTGGCCCGCGCCTACGGGGTGGACACCAAGGCGGTCCGGGACGGCCTGCGCGCCTTCCACCCGGACAAGCACCGGATCGCCGAGGTCGCCCGGGTCGACGGGGTCACCTGGATCGACGACTCCAAGGCCACCAACACGCACGCCGCGGCGGCCTCGCTGGCCTCGTACGAGCCGGTGGTGTGGATCGCCGGCGGCCTCGCCAAGGGCGCGACCTTCGACGACCTGGTGGCCGCCGCCGCCGACCGGCTGCGGGCCGCCGTACTGATCGGCGAGGACCGCGAGCTGATCCGCCAGGCGCTGGCGCGACACGCGCCGGATGTCCCGGTGATCGAGGCCGCCGAGGGCCAGACTGGCGCGGTGGCGATGGCCGAGGTGGTCCGCACGGCCGCCGGCCTCGCCCGGCCGGGCGACACCGTACTGCTGGCGCCGGCCTGCGCCTCGATGGACATGTTCACCGACTACGGCGAGCGCGGCGACCTCTTCGCGGCGGCGGTACGGGAACTGGGGCGCTAGCGGTCGCCCCCGGGGGTGACGAGGCGGACGAGGGGAGCGGGGAGCGTGGCGGGTGACGGCAAGGCGGGGACCACCGCCCCGCCCGAGCGGTCCTCCCCGCTCAAACTCATCTCGGCGACCACCACCACCTTCAAGTCGGCCGGCCCGATCGCCCGCGCCCGCGCCTTCCGGGCCCGCTTCCGGTACACCCTGGACCGGCCGCTGACGCCGTACTACCTGATCCTCGGCTCGACCCTGCTGCTGGTCGTGCTGGGCCTGGTGATGGTCTTCTCCGCCTCGCAGAGCGTGGTGACCGACAACCACCTGCCGATGACCTTCTTCTTCCGCAAGCAGCTGGTCGCCCTGCTGCTCGGCGCGGTGCTGGCGACGCTGCTGGCCCGGGCTCCGGTGAAGGGGCTGCGGGCGCTCGCCTACCCGGTGCTGTTCGGCGTGCTGGCCGGTCTGGCGCTGGTCGCCGTCCCCGGCATCGGCACCCAGGTCAACGGCAACCGGAACTGGATCAGCCTGGGCTTCTTCCAGATCCAGCCGTCCGAGTTCGCCAAGCTGGCGCTGGTGCTGTGGGGCGCCGACCTGCTCGCCCGCAAGCAGCGCACCCACATGCTCGACCAGTGGAAGCACCTGCTGGTGCCGCTGGTGCCGGGCACCGTGCTGCTGATGCTGCTGATCATGATCGGCGGCGACATGGGCACCACCATGGTCCTGGTCGGGATGCTGTTCGGCCTGCTGTGGATGGTCGGCGCCCCGATGCGGCTGTTCGCCGCCACCCTCGGCATCGCCGTGGTCGCCTGCACCGCGCTGATCATCACCGTCCCGCACCGGCTCGACCGGCTCGGCTGCGTCGGCGTCACCCGGCCCGACCCCAACCTCAACTGCTTCCAGGCCCTGCACGGCCTGTACGCCTTCGCCGCCGGCGGCCCGTTCGGCTCCGGACTCGGCGCCGGCGTGGAGAAATGGGGCCAGCTGCCGGAGGCCCACACCGACTTCATCTTCGCCGCGACCGGCGAGGAACTGGGGCTGGTGGGGACGCTGTCGGTGCTCGGTCTCTTCGCGGCACTAGGGTATGCGGGTATCCGTGTGGCTCTCGGCACCAAGGACCCGTTCGTCCGCTACGCCGCGGGAGCGGCCACCACGTGGATCATGGCGCAGGCCGTGGTCAACCTGGGGTCGGCCCTGGGGCTCCTGCCCATCGCAGGCGTCCCGCTCCCGCTGTTCTCGTACGGCGGCTCCGCCATGCTGTCGGCCATGTGCGCCATCGGCGTGCTGCTCTGCTTCGCGCGCAGCTCCCCGGGGGCGAAGGCGGCCCTGGCCGCCCGGAGCTCGAACTCCCGGCTCAGGCCCGTCCTGGCCCGGGTGCTGCCACGACGACGGACCACAGCGCGCAAGGCCATCCGGCCGCCGCGCAGGGAGCGGTGAATTTCGGTGCATGTCGTACTCGCCGGCGGCGGGACCGCCGGCCACATCGAGCCGGCCATGGCCCTCGCGGACGCCCTCCGCAGGCACGACCCGTCGATCGGGATCACCGCGCTCGGCACCGAGCGCGGCCTGGAGACCCGGCTGGTGCCCGAACGGGGCTACCACCTGGAGCTGATCCCGGCCGTCCCGCTGCCCCGCAAGCCCACCCCCGAGCTGATCACCGTGCCGGGCCGGCTGCGCGGCACCGTACGGGCGGCCCAGGACATCATCGAGCGGGTCAAGGCGGACGCCGTGGTCGGCTTCGGCGGCTACGTCGCGATGCCGGCCTACCTGGCCGCCAAGCGCGCCGGGGTGCCGATCGTCGTGCACGAGGCCAACGCCCGGCCGGGCCTGGCGAACAAGATCGGCGCCCGGTACAGCGACTTCGTCGCGGTCTCCACCCCCGACTCCAAGCTGCGCGACTCCCGGTACATCGGCATCCCGCTGCGCCGCACCATCGCCACCCTGGACCGCAACGCGGTGCGCCCGGAGGCCCGGGCGCACTTCGGGCTCGACCAGCGGCTGCCCACCCTGCTGGTCTCCGGCGGCTCGCAGGGCGCCCGCCGGCTGAACGAGACCGTCCAGGCGATCGCCCCGCGGCTCCAGCAGTACGGGGTGCAGATCCTGCACGCGGTCGGCCCCAAGAACGAGCTGCCGCGGATCGACGACATCCCCGGCATGCCGCCGTACCGGGCACTGCCGTACGTCGACCGGATGGACCTGGCGTACGCCGCCGCGGACCTGATGCTCTGCCGGGCCGGCGCGATGACCGTCGCCGAGCTGGCCGCGGTCGGTCTGCCGGCCGCGTTCGTGCCGCTGCCGATCGGCAACGGCGAGCAGCGGCTGAACGCCCAGCCGATGGTCAAGGCCGGCGGCGGCCTGCTGGTCGACGACGCCGAGCTGACTCCGGACTGGGTGCTGCAGAACGTGCTGCCGGTGCTCACCGACCCGCGCCGGCTGTGGGACATGAGCCGCGCGGCGGCCGAGTTCGGCCGCCGGGACGCGGACGACCTGCTGGTCGGCATGGTCTACGAGGCCATCGACGCCGCCCGGGGTGGCCGCCGACGTGGCTGACGTCCCGGTCCTCGACGACCTGCTGGAGGAGGACGGGCAGGAGCGCGCTCCGCGGCTCCGGCTCTCCCGGCGGGGCGTCGTGGTCGTGGGCGTGCTGGCCGCACTGGTGGCCGGCACCCTCGGCTGGCTGGTCTTCCTGTCCTCGGCCCTGGACGTGCGCACGGTCGCCGTCCAGGGCCTGGACAGCGGCCACCTGAGCGAGGACGAGGTGCGCCGGGCGGTCGGCGCCGAGCAGGACCGGCCACTGGCCCGGGTCGACCTGGCGGCCGTGGAGCGCCGGGTCGCCGCGGTGCCGCGGGTGGCCGGGGTGGAGGTCTGGCGCGGCTGGCCGCACACCTTGCGGGTGAAGGTGACCGAGCGCCGCGCGGTGGCCGCCATCCACACCGAGCAGGGCCGGTTCGTCCAGGTCGACGCGGGCGGCAAGGAGTTCGCGGACGAAGCACAACCGCCGGACGGGGTACCGGTGGTGGAGCTCCAACTCAGTCAGCAGGCGAACGAGGCGCTCGGCGTGATCGACCGCCCGGCGCTGGTGCGGGCCGCCGTGGTGGTGGCGGCGGGCCTGCCGGCCGACGTGGCCAAGCGGGCCGGCGCCCTCCAGGTGCACTCCTGGGACGACATCCGGCTCCAGCTGCGCGACGGGGTGACGGTGCGTTGGGGGAGTCAGGACCGGACACCGCGCAAGGCGGCGGTGCTGACCGCACTGCTCGGCCGGAAGGCCGCGAATTATGACGTGAGTGCGCCGGACGCACCAGCTGTGTCGGGATGATCCGGTAAGTTCTGTGCCTGAGGGCGGTATTGACGGGGCTCAGGCTCCGGTCCGACTCTTGGTGGTCACCCCGGTTTCACCGAGGGGTCGATGATCACATAGGCTCAAAAGAAAAAAGGGAAGCTCGGCGTGTTCGTTGAACACGTACCGTCCCGCAACCTACTGTCCTGTTCACCAGGCTGTGTCGGACAGTGATGTGACACAGGAGCAGCAGTAACCCTAAACCTCAAGTTCAGGGTTCGGGTCGGCGGTCGGCATTTCGGACAATCTGTTCGAAAGCGCGCTCCCCACCCATCGACATCCGTCGGACTTCACCCACGCGGGGAGCCGACCCGGAAATTCGAGGCGAGAGGCCTTCGACGTGGCAGCACCCCAGAACTACCTCGCGGTCATCAAGGTTGTCGGAATCGGTGGCGGTGGCGTCAACGCCATCAACCGGATGATCGAGGTCGGGCTCAAGGGCGTCGAGTTCATCGCGATCAACACCGATGCGCAGGCCCTCCTCATGAGTGACGCCGACGTGAAGCTCGATGTGGGCCGTGAACTCACCCGGGGCCTCGGCGCCGGCGCCAACCCCGATGTCGGCCGCAAGGCCGCCGAGGACCACCGCGAGGAGATCGAGGAGGTCCTCAAGGGGGCCGACATGGTCTTCGTCACCGCCGGCGAGGGCGGCGGCACCGGCACCGGCGGCGCGCCCGTGGTGGCCAACATCGCCCGCTCGCTGGGCGCCCTGACCATCGGTGTGGTCACCCGCCCCTTCACCTTCGAGGGCCGCCGCCGCGCCAACCAGGCCGAGGACGGCATCGCCTCGCTGCGCGAGCAGGTCGACACCCTGATCGTGATCCCCAACGACCGGCTGCTGTCCATCTCGGACCGCCAGGTCAGCGTGCTGGACGCGTTCCGGTCGGCCGACCAGGTGCTGCTCTCCGGTGTCCAGGGCATCACCGACCTGATCACCACCCCCGGTCTGATCAACCTCGACTTCGCCGACGTCAAGTCGGTCATGTCCGACGCCGGCTCCGCGCTGATGGGGATCGGCTCGGCCCGCGGGGAGGACCGCGCCAAGGCGGCCGCCGTGATGGCGATCTCCTCGCCGCTGCTGGAGGCCTCCATCGACGGGGCCCGCGGCGTGCTGCTCTCCATCTCCGGCGGCTCCGACCTCGGCCTGTTCGAGATCAACGAGGCGGCCCAGCTGGTCAGCGAGGCGGCGCACCCCGAGGCGAACATCATCTTCGGCGCGGTCATCGACGACGCCCTCGGCGACGAGGTCCGGGTCACCGTGATCGCGGCCGGCTTCGACGGCGGCCAGCCGCCGGCGATCGTCCGCGAGCCGGTGGTGAAGTCCGCCTCGACCGCCGCCCCGGCGAGCGCCCCCGAGCGTCCGGCCACCCGCCCGAGCTACGGGTCGATCGGCTCGGTCACCTCGCGCGGCGAGGAGTCGGCCCGCTCGACCGAGTCGGCGCCCACCACCACCGCCGCGCCGGTGCCGCCGCAGGTGCAGCCGGCCCGCCAGCCGTACGTGGAGAGCCCGGCCGAGGAGCTGGATGTTCCCGACTTCCTGAAGTAGCCGCCGGCCGGACCGCGGGAGCGGGCCGACGCGACGTCACGGTGCTCACTCGGCCGCCACCCTCCGGTGGCGGCCCGGGTGGGCACCGTGCCGTTGGGCGGGGCGGGGCGGTGCGGTGGCGGTGGCGCGCGGGCGGGCACGGCGGGGATCCGCCGGTGTGGCGGTCGGTCTCAAGGCGTGTCGGACCGTCGAATTGGTGAGATCATCTTCCTGCACCCCTGCGCCGGCCGAGCACCACTCCTACCGTCGCGAGCAGCCGGCCGGCTCGCGCGCTACCTCTGGTTGGGTCCTGAACTCTCATGACGAACGACATCTACGGGCCGTTCCCGGGAAGCAGCCGATTCCTGGCGGGGCTGACGGAGCGGCAGCGCGCCCGGTACGAGCAGCTCGGCGCCAACCTCGAGGTGGTCGAGCGGCGGATCGCCGACGCCTGCGCGGCGGCCGGGCGGGAGCGTTCGGAGGTGTCGCTGGTCGTGGTCACCAAGACCTACCCGGCCGAGGACACCGCCCTGCTGGCCGCGCTCGGGGTCACCGAGGTCGCCGAGAACCGTGACCAGGACGCCGCCCCGAAGGCGGAGCTCTGCGTCGACCTCCCGCTGACCTGGCACTTCGTCGGCCAGTTGCAGACCAACAAGGTGCGCTCGGTGGTCCGGTACGCGGACCTGGTGCACTCGGTGGACCGGCCGCGGCTGGTGGAGTCGCTCGCGGCGGCCGTCCGCAACGCCGAACGTGCGCCGCTCGGCTGCCTGGTGCAGGTCGCGCTGGACAAGGAGGCGGGGGAGGGGCAGCACCGGGCCGGGGTGGCACCCGACGAAGTCCCGGCGCTGGCCGATCTGATCGCCGACACGCCCGGGTTGCAGCTGGCCGGTGTGATGACCGTCGCTCCGCTGTCCGGACCGCTGGCCGGCGATCCGGCCGCTTCCTTCGGTCGGCTGGCGGAAATCGCAAGCGCCGTACGCGCGGCGCATCCTGCTGCCACGATGGTTTCGGCAGGGATGAGCGGCGATCTTGAGCAGGCCGTGGCGGCCGGAGCGACACATGTGCGCGTCGGGACGGCGGTACTCGGAGTGCGGTCACCGCTCGGGTAACGTCACCGGGTAGTAGATCAGACTGCAGGACAAAATAGGACAGAACCTAGCAGCTTTTCAGAGCGCTAGCGAACCGTGGATCGCACCTCCGCAACCCCCTCCCTCGCGGCCTGATGAGCCGTCGGCCTGACGGCCGGTGAGCGGGCGGCGGAATCCGCAGGCGAAGACCGTAGTCGGAGCCGATCCACCACAGAGCGGAGGAGACAGGAGCATGGCCGGCGCAATGCGCAAGATGGCGGTCTACCTCGGCCTCGTGGAGGACGAGACGTACGACGGCCAGGGGTACGACCCCGACGACGACTACGACTCGGACCCCGAGCCGATCCGGACCGGGCGCACGGAGGACCTGAGGTCCGCCGCCGCCACCCAGCCCGCCCCGGCGCCGGTCGCCCACATCGCCCCCCAGCCGGTGCCGGCCGCGGTGCCGATCCGGCAGGAGGCCCCGCGGATGGCTCCCGTGTCGTCCATCACACCCGACCGTCGCCACAACGTGGAGAAGAGTGCCCCGGTGATCATGCCCAAGGTAGTGAACGAACGAGAGCCCTACCGCATCACCACGCTGCACCCGCGGACCTACAACGAGGCCCGTACCATCGGGGAACAGTTCCGGGACGGGACTCCTGTGATCATGAATTTGACCGAGATGGACGACACCGACGCCAAGCGCCTCGTAGACTTCGCCGCTGGGCTCGTCTTCGGTCTGCACGGCAGTATCGAGCGCGTGACCCAGAAGGTGTTCCTCCTGTCTCCTGCTAACGTCGACGTCACGGCGGAGGACAAGGCTCGGATCGCCGAGGGTGGGTTCTTCAACCAGAGCTGACCCGGCCACGACTACACGTGTGGATCGAGCAACAGTGAGTGACTGAAGGCATGTTGGCAGGGGAGAGGGAACGAGATGGGGATCGTCGGCGCGGTGCTGTACTGGGCGCTGACCGTCTTCTTGTTGATCCTGCTCTTCCGGCTGGTCATGGACTGGGTCTTCCAGTTCGCCCGCTCGTGGCGACCCGGCAAGGCCATGGTCCTGGTCCTGGAGGCCACGTACACTGTCACGGATCCGCCACTCAAGCTTCTTCGGCGATTCATCCCGCCGTTGCGTCTCGGGGGCGTGGCGCTCGACCTGTCCTTCTTCGTTCTGATGATCATTGTGTATGTCCTGATCTCGCTCGTGCGGTCCCTGTCGGTGTGAGCGATGCGACAGGATTCCGGAGTGCCGACGATCACGTTGAGGTGAAGAGATGCCATTGACCCCCGAGGACGTTCGGAACAAGCAGTTCACGACCGTCCGGCTGCGCGAAGGCTATGACGAGGACGAGGTCGATGCCTTCCTCGACGAGGTCGAAGCCGAGCTGACCCGCCTGCTGCGCGAGAACGAGGACCTGCGCGCCAAGCTGGCGGCGGCGACTCGTGCTGCCGCGCAGAACCAGGCCAACATGCGCAAGGAGCAGCAGCCGCAGGACGCCCGCCCGGGCGCTCCCGTTCCCGCTGCCATATCCGGCCCGCCGGTGCCCGGCCAGCAGCAGGGCCCCGGTCCGCAGCAGATGGGCGGCCCGCAGCAGCAGCAGATGGGCAACCAGCCGCTCGGCCTGCCGTCCGGCGCCCCGCAGCTTCCGGCCGGTCAGGGCGGCCCGATGCAGCAGATGGGGCAGCCGCAGCTCGGCCAGCCGATGGGCCAGCCGCAGATGCAGCAGCCGATGGGCCAGACCATGGGCGGCCAGCAGCAGCTGGTGCAGCCGATGGGTGGTCAGATGCTGCAGCCGATGGGCAACCCCATGCAGCAGCAGATGCAGCAGCCGATGGGCCAGACCATGGGCGGGCAGCAGCTGCAGCCGATGGGCGGTCCGATGGGCCAGCAGCTCGGCGGCCCGATGGGCCAGCCGCAGATGCAGCAGCAGCAGCAGGGCCCCGGCGGCGACAGTGCGGCCCGCGTGCTCGCCCTCGCCCAGCAGACCGCCGACCAGGCGATCTCCGAGGCGCGGTCCGAGGCCAACAAGATCGTCGGCGAGGCCCGCAGCCGCGCCGAGGGTCTGGAGCGGGACGCCCGCGCCAAGGCCGACGCCCTGGAGCGGGACGCGCAGGAGAAGCACCGCGTGGCGATGGGCTCGCTGGAGTCCGCCCGCGCGACGCTGGAGCGCAAGGTCGAGGACCTGCGTGCCTTCGAGCGTGAGTACCGCACCCGCCTGAAGTCGTACCTGGAGACCCAGCTGCGCCAGCTGGAGTCGCAGGCCGACGACTCGCTCGCCCCGCCGCGGATCCCCGCCACCGCCTCGCTGCCGCCGGCCGCGTCGTCGATGGCGCCCGCCGGTGCGTCCTCGATGAGCAGCGCCACCCCGAGCTTCGGCGGCCAGCCGTCGTTCGGTGGCAACGGCCAGTCCTTCGGCGGCCAGAGCTCCTTCGGCGGCAACGGCCAGCCCTCCTTCGGTGGTCAGTCGGGTGTCGGCAACGGCGCTCCGCAGATGGCCCCGGCCGGGATGACCCAGCCGATGGCCGCGGTGCGCCCGCAGCCGCCGCAGCCGATGCAGCAGGCGCCCGCGCCGATGCGCGGCTTCCTCATCGACGAGGACGGCGACAACTAAACAGCTCCACCTTCGAGGGCGCCCCCGCCGTGACCATGGTCACGGTGGGGGCGCCCTCGTGCGTGCGCGCCGGTGGGGGCGCGCACGGGAACGGAACGGCCCGCCACCCGGACGCGGGTGGCGGGCCGTCCCGGTGGGTCACGCCTTGCGGAGCCGGAAGCTCAGGCCGAGCGACTCGTCGGTGAAGGACTCGGACTCCCAGTCGGCCGGGCCGGCCGCGAAGTCCACCGCGAGCACCTCGTCGGCGACCAGCTGCCCGTGCTCGGTGACGGCTGCCGCGGTCTCCTCGTCGGCCGACTCCCAGCGCAGGACGATCCGGTCGGCGACGTCCAGGCCGGAGTTCTTGCGGGCCTCCTGGATCTGGCGGATCGCGTCCCGGGCGACGCCGAGGCGCTTGAGCTCGGGGGTGATCGCCAGGTCGAGGGCGACGGTGGCGCCGGCCTCGTTGGCCACCGCCCAGCCCTCGCGCGGGGTCTCGGTGATGATCACCTCGTCCGGGGTGAGGGCCACGGTCTCGCCGTTCACCTCGACGTTCGCCTCGCCACCGGCCCGCAGGGCGGCCGCGAGCGCGGCGGCGTCGGCGGCCGCGACGGCCTTGGCGACGTCCTGGACCCCCTTGCCGAACCGCTTGCCGAGCGCCCGGAAGTTGGCCTTGGCGGTGGTGTCGACCAGCGACCCGCCGCCCGCCGAGGCGGCCAGCGATTCCAGCACCGAGACGTTCAGCTCCTCGGCGATCTGCGCCCGCAGGTCGGCCGGGAGCTCCTCCCAGCCCTGGGCGGCGACCAGCGCGCGGGACAGCGGCTGACGGGTCTTCACCCCGGACTCGGCCCGGGTCGCCCGGCCGAGCTCGACCAGCCGGCGCACCAGCGCCATGTGCCGGGACAGCTCGGTGTCGATCAGGGTCCCGTCCGCCACCGGCCAGCCGGACAGGTGCACCGAGACCGGGGCCTCGGGCACGACCGGGACGACCAGGTCCTGCCAGACCCGCTCGGTGATGAACGGGGTGAGCGGGGCCATCAGCCGGGTGACGGTCTCCAGCGCCTCGTGCAGGGTGGCCAGCGCGGCGGCGTCGCCCTGCCAGAAGCGCCGGCGGCCGCGCCGGACGTACCAGTTGGAGAGGTCGTCGACGAAGCCGGAGAGCAGCTTGCCGGCCCGCTGGGTGTCGTAGGCCTCCAGCGCGGAGTCCACCTCGCGGACCAGGGTGTGCAGTTCGGAGAGCACCCAGCGGTCCAGCTGCGG
The DNA here is from genome assembly GCF_040304075.1 of Kitasatospora sp. NPDC094015. Lineage (NCBI taxonomy): Bacteria > Bacillati > Actinomycetota > Actinomycetes > Kitasatosporales > Streptomycetaceae > Kitasatospora > Kitasatospora sp. NPDC094015. The sequence continues at coordinate 138,489 of NZ_JBEOUL010000002.1, read as the reverse complement.
GCGGTCGGCCGGGCGCGGGTCGGCGGCCGAGGGCGACCAGCCGGCCGTGCGGGCGTACAGCGCCTGGAAGGCGACGGTGTTCCAGTAGGTCAGCAGGGTCTTGCGGACGACCTCCTGGATCGTCCCGTGCCCGACCCGGCGGGCCGACCAGGGCGAGCCGCCGGCCGCCATGAACCAGCGCACCGCGTCGGCGCCGTGCTGGTCCATCAGCGGGATGGGCTGCAGGATGTTGCCCAGGTGCTTGGACATCTTGCGGCCGTCCTCGGCCAGGATGTGGCCGAGGCAGACCACGTTCTCGTACGCGTTCTTGTCGAACACCAGGGTGCCGACCGCCATCAGCGTGTAGAACCAGCCGCGGGTCTGGTCGATCGCCTCGGAGATGAACTGCGCCGGGTAGCGGCTCTCGAACAGCTCCTTGTTCTTGTACGGGTAGCCGTACTGGGCGAACGGCATCGAGCCCGAGTCGTACCAGGCGTCGATCACCTCGGGCACCCGCACGGCGGTGCCGGAGCAGGTGCGGCAGTCGAAGGTGACGTCGTCGATGAACGGGCGGTGCGGGTCCAGGCCGCTCTGGTCGGTGCCGGTCAGCTCGCCCAGCTCGGTCAGCGAGCCGACGCAGGTGAGGTGGCCCTCCTCGCAGCGCCAGATCGGCAGCGGGGTGCCCCAGTAGCGGTTGCGGGAGAGCGCCCAGTCGATGTTGTTGTTCAGCCAGTCGCCGAAGCGGCCGTGCTTGACCGTCTCCGGGTACCAGTTGGTGGCTTCGTTCTCCCGGATCAGGGCGTCCTTGACCGCGGTGGTGCGGATGTACCAGGACGGCTGCGCGTAGTAGAGCAGCGCGGTGTGGCAGCGCCAGCAGTGCGGGTAGCTGTGCTCGTACGGCAGGTGGCGGAAGAGCAGGCCGCGGGCCTGCAGGTCGGCCACCAGGGCCTCGTCGGCCTTCTTGAAGAAGACGCCGCCGACCAGCGGGACGTCGGCCGCGAAGGTGCCGTCGGCCTCGACCGGGTTGACCACCGGCAGGCCGTAGCGGCGGCAGGTGGCGAGGTCGTCCGCGCCGAAGGCGGGGGACTGGTGGACGATGCCGGTGCCGTCCTCGGTGGTGACGTACTCGGCGGTCAGCACGTAGTGCGCGTTCTCGATCTCGACCAGGTCGAACGGCCGGCGGTAGGCCCAGCGCTCCATCTCGGCGCCGGTGAACGACTCGCCGGTGGTCTCCCAGCCCTCGCCGAGCGCCTTGCCGACCAGCGGCTCGGCGACGACCAGGCGCTCGGTGCCGTCGGTGGCCACCACGTAGGTGACCTCCGGGTGCACGGCCGCGGCGGTGTTGGAGACCAGCGTCCACGGGGTGGTCGTCCAGACCAGCAGCGCGGCCTGCCCGGCCAGCGGGCCGGAGGTCAGCGGGAAGCGGACGAACACCGAGGGGTCGACCACGGTCTCGTAGCCCTGGGCCAGCTCGTGGTCGGACAGGCCGGTGCCGCAGCGCGGGCACCACGGGGCGACCCGGTGGTCCTGCACCAGCAGGCCCTTGTCGAAGATCTGCTTGAGCGACCACCAGACGGACTCGATGTACTCCGGGTCCATCGTCCGGTACGCCTCGTCGAGGTCGACCCAGTAGCCCATCCGCTCGGTGAGCTTGGCGAACTCGTCGGTGTGCCGGGTGACCGAGTCGCGGCAGCGGGCGTTGAACTCGGCGATGCCGTACGCCTCGATGTCCTGCTTGCCGGAGAAGCCGAGCTCCTTCTCGACGGCCAGCTCGACCGGCAGGCCGTGACAGTCCCAGCCGGCCTTGCGGGCGACGTGGTAGCCCTTCATGGTGCGGTACCGGGGGAAGACGTCCTTGAAGACGCGGGCCTCGATGTGGTGGGCGCCCGGCATGCCGTTGGCGGTCGGCGGGCCTTCGTAGAACACCCACTCCGGGCGGCCCTCGGACTGGTCGAGGCTGCGCCGGAAGACCTTCTGGTCCTGCCAGAAGCTCAGGATCTGGTGTTCCAGGGCAGGCAGGTCTACCTGGGCGGGAACGGCGTTGTAGGTGCTCATCGCGGGCGTCTACCTCCGGCGGATGCGTGGACTGGCTTCCGACGGAGGGACGAGACGGCGCGCCGTCCCGCGGTACCACCCTCCTTGACCGCGGTGCTGTCTGCGGCCCTCTTGTTTTGGGGGTTGCTGCCGGGTCTACCGGGCCGGGGTGCGGCCGTTCTTCCGGCGGCTCCGGGGTGATCTTCCCGCCGCGCACACCCCCGGGCTCACACCGTCCCCGGGTCGCTCGTGGCTGCGTACGTCGGTACTCGTCCCATCAGCGCCTTGCAGGCCCAGTGTATCGGCCCCGGCAAGCGCCTTTTGCTGGCTTGCGCACGCGGCGTGAGATTAGCCGATGACGATCTGGGCACAACTGGGGCAGCAACGGGGTGCGGGTGAAGCGGTCGCGGCTGCCCGAGTGGGTTCGGAGGAGCGTATCGGTATGTCCCGTTGTGGCCGGATTCGATGGGGATTATCGTTCCGGCACCGGAGACCGCCGGGAACCGGCGGTTCGAATAATTCGTAAATGAGGTCGAAAGCCATGGCTGAGAAGGCAACAGGTGCGGGTACCGCCACCAAGCGGGCGCGCAAGGCTGTGGCAGGCGACCCAGGGGAGGGGACCGTGAGCACTACACGGCGCAAGACCACCACCACCGGCCATTCGGCGGCCACCAGCCGCACCCACGTGCCCGCGGGCACCGGTGCCCGGGGCGGTGGCGCCGAGTCGGTCGACCCGGCCGAGCTCCCGGTCCGCCCGGGGGAGGACCCGTGGACGGCCGCCGAGGTGGCCGAGCTGCACGCCGAGTTGGCCAGCGACCTGGAGCGGCTGCGGGCCGAGATCGAGGCCTCCGAGGCCGCGATCGCCGGCCTGATGCGGGACTCCAACGACGGCGCGGGCGACGACCAGGTGGACGCCGGCACCAAGAACATCAACCGCGAGAGCGAGCTGTCGCTGGCCAACAACGCCCGGGACAGCCTGGCCCAGACCGAGCGGGCGCTGGCGCGCCTGGAGGGGCTCGGCTTCGGAGTCTGCGAGTCCTGCGGACAGGCCGTCGGCAAGGCCCGGCTGCAGGCCTTCCCGCGGGCGACCCTCTGCGTGACCTGCAAGGCGAAGCAGGAACGCCGCTGACACCCCGCGCGGAGGACGGGAGACGGGCGGTCGGGCCGGTCCTTGCCGTACGCTCGTCCCCGTAACGTCGGCCCGCCCGGCCGGTCCCTGGGACCGGCCACCCCGGCCGGTCCCCCTGTACACGGCAGCGGAGCGGATCATCAGCACTCCAGGTTCCCCCCAGACCCAGGACGACGCCGTCCCCACCGCGCGCGCACCGCACGAGCCGGAGGGCGCCGTGGACGAGCCCGTCGAGCCCCTCGCCGCCACCGACCCGTCGGCGCCGGCACCCGGCCCCGTCGGGGCGACCGCCGCGGGCGCCCGGGCCGCCGTCCGCCGCCGGCGGATCGGGGTGCTGCTCGGGGTCGCGCTGCTCGCGTACGTGATCGACCTGATCTCCAAGCTGGTGGTGGTCGCCCGGCTGGAGCCGGACCACTCGGTCATCCGGGTGATCGGCGACGTGATGACCTTCCAGGTGATCCGCAACCCCGGCGCGGCCTTCGGCATGGGCCAGGCGATGACCGTGGTCTTCACCGCCATCGCCGCCGCCGTGATCGTGGTGATCTGGCGGATCGCCCGCCGGCTGTACAGCCTGCCCTGGGCGATCGCGCTCGGCCTGCTGCTCGGCGGGGCGCTCGGCAACCTCACCGACCGGCTGTTCCGCTCGCCCGGGGTGTTCCGCGGGCACGTGGTGGACTTCATCTCGGTCCAGCACTTCGCGGTCTTCAACCTCGCCGACTCGGCGATCGTCTGCGGCGGCATCCTGGTGGTGCTGCTCTCCTTCCGCGGCTCCAACCCGGACGGCAGCAGCCACCAGCCGGCGAAGCCCAAGGCCGGTCGGGCCGACCAGGGCGGCCCGGAGGGCACCGGGCCCGAGTAGCACCGGGCCCGCCCCGGTGGCGGGCGGCGGTGCGGGCCGCGCCCTGACGGTCGGGCGGCGGCCCGCGGTCCGGCATACTCGTACGGGTGAGTACCGCAGCGCAGACCCGCAGCCTCCCCGTACCCGACGGCCTGGAGGGTGAGCGACTCGACGCCGCCCTGGCCCGGATGTTCGGCTTCTCCCGGACCAAGGCCGCCGAGCTGGCCGCCGACGGCAAGGTGACGCTCGACGGGGCCGTGGCCGGCAAGTCGGACCGGGTGACCGGCGGCGCCTGGCTGGAGGTCGAGATCCCCGCCCCCGCCGCGCCCGTCCGGATCGTCGCCGAGCCCGTCGAGGGCATGCGGATCGTCCACGACGACGACGACATCGTGGTCGTCGACAAGCCGGTCGGCGTCGCCGCCCACCCCAGCCCCGGCTGGACCGGCACCACCGTGATCGGCGGCCTGGCCGCCGCCGGCTACCGGATCTCCACCTCGGGCGCGGCCGAGCGCCAGGGCGTGGTGCACCGCCTGGACGTCGGCACCTCGGGCCTGATGGTGGTCGCCAAGTCGGAGCGCGCCTACACCGACCTCAAGCGGCAGTTCCACGACCGGATCACCGAGAAGAAGTACCACACGCTGGTCCAGGGCCACCCGGACCCGATGAGCGGCACCGTGGACGCCCCGATCGGCCGCCACCCCAGCTCGGACTGGAAGTGGGCGGTGACCAAGGACGGCAAGGCCTCCATCACCCACTACGACCTGATCGAGGCCTACCGGGCCGCCTCGCTGCTGGACATCAAGCTGGAGACCGGCCGCACCCACCAGATCCGGGTGCACATGTCCGCGCTGCGCCACCCCTGCGTCGGTGACCTCACCTACGGCGCCGACCCCACGCTGGCCAAGCGGCTCGGGCTGACCCGGCAGTGGCTGCACGCCGTGCAGCTCGGCTTCGAGCACCCCGCGGACGGCGAGTGGGTGCAGTTCACCAGCGAGTACCCGGCCGACCTGCAGAAGGCCCTGGACATCATCTCCTCGGAGAGCTGAGGAGCCCGGCATGACCGAGATCCGTGAGGCCGCCGGCCCCGCCGACCTCGCCCTGGTGCGCGCCATCCGCCACGAGGTCTTCGTGGTCGAGCAGAACGTGCCCGAGGAGCTGGAGTACGACGACCTGGACGCCACCGCGGTCCACCTGCTGGCGGTCACCGACGACGGCGCCCCGCTCGGCACCGGCCGGCTGATCCACGGCGCCGACGCGCTCGAGCTGACCGGCGTCGAGGGCCGGGTGCTGCTCGGCCGGCTGGCCGTGCAGCGGACCGCCCGCGGCACCGGGCTCGGCGCGGACCTGGTCCGGGCGATCGAACGGGCCGGGCGCGAGCGCGGCGCCGTCGAGCTGGAGCTGCACGCCCAGGTGCAGGCGCTCGGCTTCTACGAGCGGCTCGGCTACACCGCCGAGGGCCCGGTCTACCAGGACGCCGGCATCCCGCACCGGACGATGACCCGGGCGCTGTAACCGCTCGCCGCCGCTCGGGCCCGTGTGCTCGGGCCGGTGCGCTCGGGCCGGTGCGCTCAGCCCGGCCCGGTGGTGCGGACCCGGGGGAGCGCCCCCGGGTGCCGGTCGCGGAGGTGGGCGATCAGGTGCTCGCGGACCTCGAAGCGCAGCGCCGCCGTGTCGTCCGGGGTCCGGGCGGTCATCGCCGCCCGGACCACCACCGTGCTCGGGGTGGTGTCGACGACCTCCAGGTGCCACTCCTTGCCGTCCCACAGCTCGCCGGCGGCCAGCCGCTCGTACAGGACCGTGCGCAGTTCCTCGACCGGGGCGGTGTGGTCCAGGTGCAGCAGCACCCAGGCGAGCAGGCCGGGGTCGCGGCGGGTCCAGTTCTCGAACGGCTTGCTGACGAAGTACGAGACCGGGACCACCAGGCGCCGCAGGTCCCACAGCCGCAGCACCAGGTAGGACAGGGTGATCTCCTCGACCGTGCCCTGCTGGCCGTCCACCACGACGGTGTCGCCGATCCGGACGGTGTCGCTGAAGGCGATCTGCAGCCCGGCGAAGAAGTTGCCCAGGGTGGACTGGGCCGCGATGCCCGCGACGATGCCGATGATGCCCGCCGAGGCCAGCAGGCTGGCGCCGAGGCTGCGCATCGCCGAGAAGGTCAGCAGGATCGTCGCGACCGTGACCACCCAGACCAGCGCGCTGAGCACCCGGCGCAGCAGGCCGAGCTGGGTGTGCACGCGCTGCACCCGGGAGGCGTCCTCGGTGACCGTCTCGTACCGGGTGAGCACCGCGCCCAGGACGGCCGCCACCGCCCGGACCGTCAGCCAGCCGAGTGCGGCGATCAGCACCAGCAGCAGGACGTGCCGGGCGGTGTCGTCCGCCAGGCCGAACAGCTGCTCCAGGGGGCGGACGGCGATCAGCAGTCCGGTCAGCAGCACGAGTTGCAGCGGCACCCGGCAGCGCCGCAGGAGCGGCCAGAGCGGCGCGTCCGGGCGGGCGGCCGCGACCCGTTGGAGGACCTGGTCCACGACCCACCCGACCGCGAGTGTCGCGAGGACGATGGCGAGCAGGCCGGCGAGGGGCCAGAGCACGGGGACACCTCGGTCGGGTTCGACACCTGGGTGTCTGGCACCCTACCGCCGGGCCCGGCCGGATCCCCGGCGGCGGGCCGACGGTGTGTCAGGCGCCCGGATCGGGTGGGGGATTTCCGTCCGGCGTTCTCAGCCGGCGGGCCCGCGGTCGGCGGGCGCCGGATCGGCGGTGGTGGTCCGGGAGTCGACGTCGCTCGCCTTCAGGAAGGCGAGCCGGTGGTTGTAGCGGATCGGGTAGTAGGTCTCGTCGCCGACCACCAGGGTGCGGTCGGCGGGCGCGTCCCCGTCGATGTTCTGCGCGTAGTAGTAGTCGGCCCGGACCGGGTCGGGGCCGACTGCCAGGTAGGCCTGGCCGGCCGGGACCGAGATGGTGGGGTAGGGGACCGGCGCCAGCTTGGCGGTGTCGATCGCGGCCGGGTACTTCGCGAGCTCCGGGTACGCCCTGCCGTACACCGGGACGGACGCCAAGCCCTGGCGCGGGGTCAGCACGGTCTGCCCGGCGCGGTTGCCGGCGGCGCCGGTGCGGCCGTCCGGGTTGAAGAACCAGGCCTTCTGGCTGCCGTACCAGATCGCCGTCCAGTCGCCCTGCTGGTCGGCCACCACGAAGCCGGTGCCGGCGACGGCCTTGGCGCGGACGTCGGCGGCCTGCGTGGTGCCGCCGTTGATCAGGGCGGCGCCGGCCGAGGGCTGGGTACGCAGGTAGACGAAGTTCTGCGGGCGGGTGGCGCTCTGGTCGACCGGTGGGGTGTTGGTGGCGTCGAAGGCCGGGGCGACGGTCACCGTGGCGCCGGCCAGCAGCGGGCCGCCGGTGTCCGCCCGGACGGGCGCGCCGAGCAGGTCCATGTAGTGGTTCCAGTCCCAGAAGGTGCCCGGGTCCCAGTGCATGCCGGAGATCTTGTCCTGGGTCGGGCCGGGGACGTCGTCGTGGCCGATGATGTGCTGCCGGTCGAGCGGGACGCCGAAACGGTCCGCCAGGTAGCGGGTGAGCGCGGCCGAGGACTGGTAGAGCTGCTCGGAGTACCAGGTGGGCTTGGTGGTCGGGAAGGCGTAGCCCTCGTGCTCGATGCCGACGCTGTGCATGTTGACGGTCTTGTTGCCGGAGTGCCAGGCGACGTCCTTGGTGGCCACCAGCTGGCTGACGTGCCCGTCGGAGGAGCGCACGATGTAGTGGGCGCAGGCCTGGGTGGCCGGGTCCTGGAAGCTCGCGATGGAGCCCTCGAACCCGCCCTCGGTGTCGTGGATCACGATGGACCGGATCGCGTCACCGTCACCGGGCCGGTCGGCGATGTTGTAGTTGCCGTACGAGCTCGGGTCGTGCGGGTCGGTCAGCGCGTACGCGGCCGGGCGGACGTCGCAGCCGAGTCCGGCCGGGCACTCCGCGGCGCCGGGTTCGAGGGCGCGGCCCGGGCCGGGCGTGGTGGCCCGGGGTGGCCGGCCGGACGGGGTGGCTCGGGGGGCCCGGCCGGACGGGGTGGCCGGCAGGGTGACCAGCTGGCCGTCGGCGGTGGTGCGGGAGGCGCCCGCCTCGACGGTGTCCAGGACGCGGTCGGCGAAGGCCCGGCCGCTCGCGGTGCCGGGGGACCCGCTGAACGCGGCGAGCGCCTCGGACCAGGCCGCGGGATCGTCCGAGGCCGGACGGTGCTCGGCGAGCAGGGCGGCGGCGCCGCGGATGCTCTGGAGCGGGTCGGACTTCAGCCGGTCGGCGGGCCGACCGAGCAGGTGCGCCGCCCGGGCCAGGGTGTGCAGCGCGGGTCCGTCCTGGACCGCGACGGCCGGTGGGCGACGGCGCACCGGCGCGTCGTCGCCGCGTCCGTCGGCCTCCGGGCCGGGGCCGGCCGCGATCGCCCGGGCGACGGCGGCCGGATCGACCTCGGTGAGGCCCATGACGTTGTAGTTCCCGGTGGTGCTGGGATCGCCGCCGTGCGACTCCCACCGGGTCTCCTGGTAGGAGAGCGCCAGCAGGACGCCGGGTGGCACCTGGAACTCGCGGGCCGCGTCGGCGAAGGCGTGCTGGAGGCTGCCGGGGTCGGCCGCGCGCCCGGTGGGGCCGGCGCCGGCCGGCGGCGTGAGGCCGGTGGTGGAGGCGACCACGCCGGCCAGCACGGCCAGCGGGATCCACCGGCGCCCCGGGCGCCGGGAGGAGGACGGGGCGCCGTTCGGTGCGGCGCGGTGACCGGTGGGCAGGGTGCTGGTCAACGGAGTGGGTAGGCCTTCCGGGGTCCGTGACCGCGCGGATGGGCCGGTCGGGGGAGCGCGGCCAGGGGGTGCGCTCGGGCGCGGGGGCGCCGCCGTGCGCCGTCCTGTTCAGCGGGATGCTGGCGACGCTAACACCGGGCCGGTGCGGGCGGCGTGACCTGGAGCGTCGCGCCGGGTGTGGTGTCGCGACGGCCGGCGGTCCGGCCGGGGACAGGTACGAACGGGACGGCCGGCGAGGACCGGGGGAGCCTTACGACGCCCCTACCGAACCGCTGAATAGGATCGGTGACCATGAGTGTCGGTGGGGCATGGCGGAGGTGGCCGAAGGGCCGGCGGGCGGTGGTGGCGGGTCTGCTGCTCGCCCTGCTGGCCGTGGTCGGCGGGATCGGCGCGGTGGCGGCCGCCGGGTCGCAGCGGGCGGTGCACCAGGAGGACCGCTTCCTCGACCTCCCGGAGACGCCGGGCAGCGCGCAGACCGTGCGGATCGACACCTCCTTCTTCACCTCCGGCTCCGGCGCGCGCCCGGCCGTCCTGCTGGCGCACGGCTTCGGCGGGTCCAAGACGGACGAGCGGGCCCGCGCCGAGCAACTGGCCAGGGCCGGCTACGCGGTGCTGACCTGGTCGGCCCGCGGGTTCGGGCAGTCCGGCGGGAAGATCGGCCTGGACGCGCCCGACCGCGAGGTGCAGGACGTCCGGCACCTGGTCGACTGGCTGGCCCAGCGCCCCGAGGTGCGGCTGGACGCGCCGGGCGACCCCCGGGTGGGGATCAGCGGTGCCTCGTACGGCGGCGGGGTGGCGCTGCTCGGCGCCGCGTACGACCCGCGGATCGACGTGGTGGCCACCCAGATCACCTGGTGGAACCTGGCGGACGCGCTGTTCCCGCAGGGGGTGCAGGGCAGCGGGGCCGCCGACGGTGTCTTCAAGAAGCTGTGGGCCGGGATCTTCTTCACCACCGGTTCGGCCGGCGACCTGGCGGGTGGCGACCCGGCGGGCGGCAACCGGGCCGGGGCGCCCGAGGGGCCGATCGGCTGCGGCCGGTTCCTGGACGAGCTGTGCGCGATGTACAACCGGGTGGCGACCGCCGGGCACGCCGACCCGGACGCGGTCGCGATGCTGGACAGGTCGAGCCCGTCCTCGGTCGGTGACCGGATCAAGGTGCCCACGCTGGTGGTGCAGGGCCAGCAGGACTCGCTGTTCCCGCTCGACCAGGGTGACCGGATCGCCCGTGCGGTCGCGGCCAACGGCGCCCCGGTGGCGGTGGACTGGTTCGCCGGCGGCCACGACGGCGGCACCGAGGGCAGTACCCGGGTGGACGACCGGGTGACCGCCTGGTTCGACCGCTACCTCCAGCAGGACGGCGACCGCTCCACCGGGCCGGCCTTCCGGGTCACCCGCACCGGCGGGGTCGACTCGACCGGCTTCCAGGCCGTGCTGCGCGGCGCCGACGCCGACAGCTACCCGGGGCTCGCCGGGACCGGCAGCCGGCGCGTCGAACTCACCGGCCGGGAGCAGCAGTTCGCCAACCCGCCGGGCGGCACCCCGCCGAACATCTCGACCGTGCCCGGCATCGGCGCGCTCGCCCAGGCCTCCTCGCTCGGCGCCGGGCTCGCGCTGGACTTTCCCGGGCAGTACGCCGCCTTCGACTCCGCGCCGCTGGACGGCTCGCTGCACCTGACCGGCGCGCCCACCACCCGGATCACCGTGCAGGCCGACCGGCCGGACGCGGTGCTCTTCGCCAAGCTCTACGACCTCGCCCCGGACGGCAAGCAGTCGCTGCCCCAGCAGCTCGTCGCCCCGCTGCGGGTGACCGGCGCCGACGCGCCCGGCGGCCGGGCCGTCGACATCACCCTGCCCGCCGTCGACCACACCTTCGAGTCCGGCCACCGGCTGCGGTTGGTGCTGGCCAGCACCGACCTGGCGTACGCCTCGCCGGCCCAGCCGGCGACCTACCGGGTGGCCGCGGACGGGCCGTTGACCATGCCGACGGTCGACGCCCTGCACACCGAGGCCGCCCCGCTGCCCGCCCGCACCTGGCTGCTGCCGCTGCTCGCGATCGGCGCCGCCGCCGCCCTGCTGCTGGTCCGCCGCCGCGGTGGCCGGCCCGCCCCCGACCCGGCGCTGGCCGGGGTGCCGCTGCAGATCACCGGACTCGGCAAGCGCTACCGCGGCGCCGCCGACCGGTACGCCGTGAAGGACCTCGGGTTCCGGGTCGAGCAGGGGCAGGTGCTCGGCCTGCTCGGCCCGAACGGCGCCGGCAAGACCACCACCCTGCGGATGCTGATGGGCCTGATCCGGCCCGACGCCGGCGAGATCCGGATCTTCGGCCACGCCATCCGGCCCGGCGCCCCGGTGCTCTCCCGGGTCGGCGCCTTCGTCGAGGGCGCCGGCTTCCTGCCGCACCTCACCGGCCGGGCCAACCTGGAGCTGTACTGGCGGGCCACCGGGCGCCCGGCCGAGGACGCGCACCTCGACGAGGCGCTGGCCATCGCCGACCTCGGGGAGGCGCTCGACCGGGCCGTGCGCACCTACTCGCAGGGCATGCGCCAGCGCCTGGCCATCGCCCAGGCCATGCTGGGCCTGCCCGACCTGCTGATCCTGGACGAGCCCACCAACGGGCTCGACCCACCGCAGATCCGCGAGATGCGCGAGGTGATGATCCGCTACGCCGCCGCGGGCCGTACCGTCATCGTCTCCAGCCACCTGCTCTCCGAGATCGAGCAGAGCTGCACCCACCTGGTGGTGATGGACCGCGGCCGGCTGGTGGTCGCGGGCGAGGTCGCCGAGATCGTCGGCGCCGGTGAACTCCTGCTGGTCGGCACGCCGGCCGGGTACGGGGCGGACGCCCTGGCGGTGGCCGCCGACAAGGTGGCGGCGCTGGCCGGGGTCGGCTCCGCCGAGGCCGTCGACGGCGGGCTGCTGGTCCGGCTGGACGGCCTGCCGGCCGGCGCGCTGCTGGCCGAACTGGTCCGGCTGGAGGTGCCGGTCGAACGCTTCGGGCCGCACCGCCGGCTGGAGGACGCCTTCCTGTCACTGATCGGAGGAGCGGCATGACCGCCACCGCCACCCCCGCCGCGACCGCCGCCGCACCCGGCTACCGGGCCGGCCGGACCTTGCCGCTGCGGGTGGAGGCCGTCCGCCAGCTGCGCCGGCGCCGGACCCTGGTGATCGGCGGGGTGCTGGCCGCGATGCCGTTCATCGTGCTGGCGGCCTTCCAGATCGGCGGCCCGCCCGGCCGCGCGGACCGGACCAGCTTCATCGAGCTGGCCACCGCCTCCGGCCCCAACTTCGCGGCCACCATGCTCTTCATGGGGACGGGCTTCCTGCTGGTCATCCCGATGGCGCTGTTCTGCGGCGACACGGTGGCCTCGGAGGCGAGCTGGTCCTCGCTGCGCTACCTGCTGGCCGCGCCGGTGCCCCGGGCCCGGCTGCTGGCCCGCAAGTTCACCGTGGGCCTGGCCTTCTCGGCGGCGGCCGTGGTGCTGCTGCCGCTGGTCGGACTCGGGGTGGGCACCGCCGCGTACGGCTGGGGCGACCTGCGGCTGCCGACCGGGGTCAGCCTGCCGGCCTCCGTGGCGCTGCCCCGGCTGGCGCTCGCGGTGGCCTTCGTGGTGCTCGCCGAACTGGTGGTCGGCGCGCTGGCGTTCTGGCTCTCCACCGCCACCGACGCCCCGCTCGGGGCGGTCGGCGGCGCCGTCTTCATCTCCATCGTGACCGGCGTGCTGGACGCCATCACGGCGCTCGGCGGGCTGCGCGAGTGGCTGCCCGCGCACTGGCAGTACGCCTGGGCGGACGCGCTGCAGCCGCAGCTGGAGTGGGGCGGGATGGTGCAGGGGGTCTCGCTGTCCGTCAGCTACTCGGTGGTGCTGCTGGCGCTGGCGTTCCGCGGGTTCGCCCGTAAGGACGTGGTGTCCTGACGGCTGCGGCCGGGCCCGGGGCCACGGCTCGGCCGGCGGGCGGCCGGGGGAGGGGATCCGGCCGCCCGGGGGCCGCCCGGGGAGTACGGTGGACCGCGGCCGGGGCCCGGGCCTGCGGGGACCGGCGCCGGGCCAGGGGGCCCGGGTGGCCGGCGGGGCAGTCTTGACGGCCACTTTGTTGACGATGCATCAACGTACGAAATACTGTCTTATGTCATGGCCACATCCAATAGGCGACTGCTGATCGGCCGCACCGTCGCGGCGCTGGCAACCGCCCTGATCCCGATGACCCTGACGCTCGCGCTGGTGCGCACCGGGTCCGCGGGCGACCTGGGACTGGTCCTGGCCAGTGAAGTCGTCCCGATGCTCGCCCTGCTGCCGGTCGCCGGCGTGGTGGCCGACCGCTTCCCTCCGCAGCGGACGGTGCTCACCGCCGACCTGGTGCGGGCCGCCGCCCAGCTGGGCATCGGCGCCGAACTGCTCGGCGGCTCACCGCGGGTCGCGGACCTCGCGGTGCTCGCCGCGGTCACCGGCGCGGCCGTGGCGTTCGGCCAGCCCGCGGTGCGGACCCTGGTGGCGGGCGTGGTGGAGAGCTCCGAGCGGCTGCGCGTCAACACCCGGCTCGGGGTGGGCCAGGCGCTCGCCCAGGTGGTCGGCCCCGCGGTCGCCGGCGCGCTGATGCTGCTGGTCGGCGCGGGCTGGTCCTCGCTGCTGACCGGCGCCCTGTTCGTGGTCTCCGCGACCACGCTCGGCGGCCTGCGGCCCCGGCCCGCGCCGGACCGGCCGCGCCGGGCCCCGTTCTTCGCCGAGCTGGCCGAGGGCTGGACCGAGACCCGCCGGCACCCCTGGTTCCTGGCGAACGTGCTCGGGCACGGCGCGATCCACCTCTCGATGGGGCTGGTGCTCACGCTCGGCCCGCTGATCGCCGTCCGCAGCCTCGGCGGTGAGGCGTCCTGGGTGGTGATCGCGCAGGTCGCCACGGTGGGGCTGGTGGCCGGGGTGTTCGCCGCGCCGCGGCTGCCGATCCGGCACCCGCTGGTCGGGGTCGCGCTCGGCGCGGCCGCGTACGCCGTCCCGATGGTGGCCTTCGCGCTGAAGCTGCCGATGCCGGTGATCGTGGTGACCTACAGCCTGGCCGCGTTCGGGATCGGCCTGCTCGGCCCGCTCTGGGAGACCACGTTGCAGCGCCGGATCCCGTCGGCGGTGCTCGGCCGGGTGGCCTCGCTCGACACGATGATCTCCACCGTCGCCCGCCCGGTCGGCCTCGCCGTCGCGGCGCCGCTCGCCGCCCTGGTCGGCACCGGCGTCCCGCTGCTGGCGGGGGCGGTGCTGGTGGCGGGCACCAACCTGGTGATCCTGCTGCTGCCCGACGTCCGGGAGGCGCCGGCCGTCCTGGCCCCCGGCGAGGGCCGGGCGGTCCAGCAGGCGTAGGCACGGCCCAGCGAACGTTCAGGATTTCACCGGCTGAGCACAACCGGACCGGGGTCGGGCGGTGGTGCGGGCGGCGGGGAGGCCCCGAGGGGATCCCCGCCGCCGGTGCGTCACTTGACGGGGGCGTAGACGCGCTCGATCTGCTGGGTGCCGGAGCGGGTCCGGTACGAGCGGGTCCACTTGGAGGTGGCGTCCTTGCTGGTCCGGTCGGACAGCACGTAGTAGTCCATCTGGGCGGCCTGCGGCGTGATGTCCAGGACGCCGTAGCCGTGCGAGTCCAGGTCGATCCACTTGATGTGCCGGTTGGCGGCCTCCAGCGCCGCGACGCCCAGCAGCGAGAGGGTCTGCGGTGCGACCTTCAGCACGTCGTCGATGTTGTCCGAGGTGACCGAGGTGACCACGAACTCGGTGGCCGCGCTGCCCGAGGACGGGTAGGTGGCGGCCTCGTACGGCACGTCGGCGGCCCAGGCGGAGTGGATGTCGCCGGTCAGGAACACCGTGTTGGTGATGCCGTTCTGCTTGAGGTGGCCGAGCAGCTCTCTGCGGTCGTGGGTGTAGCCGTCCCACTGGTCGGTGTTGATCGCAATGCCCTCGCCGGGCAGGCCGAGCAGCTTGGCCAGCGGGCGGAGCAGGAAGCCGGGCAGCGACAGGAAGGCGACCGGCGAGATCATCACCTCGTTGCCGATCAGGCGCCAGGTGGTCTCGGAGGCGGACAGGCCGGCCTTCAGCCAGTCCAGCTGTGCCCGGCCGGTGATCGAGCGGTCGGCCGAGTCGACGTCGCCGTTGCCGACCTTGACCTGCTCGGAGCGGAACGAGCGCAGGTCGAGCAGGTGCAGGTCGGCCAGCTTGCCGTAGCGCAGCCGGCGGTAGGTGGTGCCGGCGATGGACGGGCGCACCGGCATCCACTCGAAGTAGGCCTGCTTGGCGGCGGCCACCCGGTCCGCCCAGTTGCCCTCGGTGCCCGGGGTGTGGTTCTCCGCGCCGCCCGCGTAGGCGTCGTTGGCGAACTCGTGGTCGTCCCAGATGGCGATGGTCGGGACGGCGGCGTGCAGCGCCTGGAGGTCCGGGTCGGTCTTGTAACGACCGTGCCGGGTACGGTAGTCGACCAGGTTGATGATCTCGTGGGTGGGCTCGTGCGGGCGCACCACGGTGCCGCGGGCGCAGAACTCGCCGGACTTGTACTCGTAGATGTAGTCGCCGAGGAACAGGAAGGCGTCCAGGTCGCCGCGCGCGGCCAGGTGCCGGTACGCGGAGAAGTAGCCGGCCTCCCAGTTGGCGCAGGAGGCGACGCCCAGGCGCAGGCGGGAGAGGGCGGCATCGTTGGCCGGGGTGGTGCGGGTGCGGCCGACCGGCGAGCTGACGCCCGCGGCGGTGAAGCGGTACCAGTAGCCGGTGTCCGGCCGCAGGCCGCGGACGTCGGCCTTGACGGTGTGGTCGGAGGCGGCGGTGGCGGTCACCGTGCCGCTGGCCACGACGGTGCCGAACGCCTTGTCGGTGGCCAGCTGCCAGACCACGTCGGTGTCCGGGCCGAGGCCGGAGCCGGGGACGGCCTCCGGCGACGGGGTGACCCGGGTCCACAGCAGGATGCCGTCGGCCAGCGGGTCGCCGGAGGCGACGCCGTGCAGGAACTGCGGTGCGGGCGCGGCGGTGGCGGTGGCCCCGCCCAGCGCCAGCGGGACGGCGACGGCGCCGGCGGTCAGCGCGGCGGCCTTGAGGACCCGGCGGCGACGCGGCCGGGCAGCGGAGAGGGCATCGGTAAGCTCAGTCACGTCGCCACAGGCTACTAGCGGGTAATCAGCCGTACAGCCCCTGGGACTGACTGTTCGTCGACTCTTCATCCGGCGGTCCGAACCCGATCCGGGTCCGACCTGGGCTCGGCCCGGCTTCGACCCGGATGCGGCCCGGGTGCGGTCCGGACTCGGTTCGGGCGCCAACTGCCTGGTGGTGCGGGGAACTTGTCGGGTCCGAGGTCTTCCCAAAGCCATGTGATACGTGCAATTGTACATGTCACACCCCCTGTCGGCTGCGCCGGCCCGGTTCCCCGCCGCGCCGTCCCGCCGAGGTTCCCCTGGCCGCACCCCCAATCCGGCCGCCCCCACATCCCCCCACGCGGTCGCGTCCGCACGCGGCCATCCACCGGCCCGGAGGCCCCCACGTGAGATCCTTCCGGACAGATTCGGCGCGCCTGCTCACCACAGCCGTCGCCGCCTGCCTCGCCTTCGGCCTGTTCTCCCCCCAGAGTCAGGCCGTCACCCCGGGCGCGGGTCGCGCGCCCGCCGCGCCCTCGGCCGGCGCCCCCGCCTCGCCCTCGAACGTTGCGCCGCAGCCCGCCACCGGCACCGCGCTGACGGAGGACCAGCACCTCGGCCGTACCGTGCCGCTGTCGGAGCGCGCACCCCGCAGCGCCTCGGTGGCCGCCGTCCGCGCGGACTACGCCGCGCCGAAGGCGCTCGCCGCCCCGCGGGCGCTGGACGCCGCCGCCTGCAACGTCTCCGACTTTGCCTCGAAGACCGGCAGCGCGCTGGTCCAGCAGGTCAAGTCCGTTCCGGTCGACTGCGTGAACAGCCTGTTCGTGCTCACCGGCACCACGGCGAACGCGGTCTTCCGCGAGGCCCAGATGGTCAGCGTCGCCAACGCGCTGCGGGACGTCTCCGCGTCCTACCCGGGTGACGACTCCACCTCGGCCGGGCAGCTGGTGCTGTTCCTGCGGGCCGGCTACTACGTGCAGTGGTACCACCCGCAGGACGTCGGCACCTACGGCAGCACGCTGAAGACCGCGATCCGCTCCGCGCTGGACGCCTTCTACGCCTCCGCGCACTCCGGAGACGTCACCGACGCGAACGGGGCCACCCTCTCCGAGGCCGTCACCCTGATCGACAGCGCCGGCGAGAACGCCCGCTACCTGTACGTCGTCAAGCGGCTTCTGAACGGCTACTCCAGCGCGTACGACGGTAGTTGGTCGATGCTCAACGCGGTCAACAACACCTACACGGTGCTCTGGCGCGGACACCAGAACGCGGACTTCCAGGCCGCCGTGCAGGCCGACCCGAGCATCACCGACACGCTGGCCGCCTTCGCGCCGGCGCACTGGGACCTGTTCGGCACCGACCGGGCCTACCTGGCCGCCAACTCCGGCCTGGAGCTGGGGCGTTTCCTCCAGTACCCGGCCCTGCTCGACAAGGTCCGCCCGCAGATCCGGGACCTGATCGCGCGCGGCGCCATCACCGGCCCGACCGCCGGGCTCTGGGTCAACCTGGCCGTCGCGACCGACACCTACGACAAGGCCAACTGCGCCTACTACGGCACCTGTGACCTCGGCGCCCGGCTCAAGGCGGCGGTGCTGACGACCAATTACACCTGCAGCCCGAGCATCAAGATCATCGCGCAGCAGATGAGCGCCGCCGACCTGGCCGCCAGCTGCACCAGCCTGACCAATCAGGACGCCTACTTCCACTCCCTGGTCAAGGACACCGGTCCGGTCGCCAACGACGGCAACTCCACCATCGAGGTGGTGGTCTTCCACTCCAGCACCGACTACCAGACCTACGCCGGTCCGATCTTCGACATGGACACCAACAACGGCGGCATGTACCTGGAGGGCAACCCCGACCAGGCCGGCAACCAGCCGCGGTTCGTGGCGTACGAGGCCGAGTGGGTCCGTCCGACCTTCCAGATCTGGAACCTCAACCACGAGTACACCCACTACCTCGACGGCCGCTTCGACATGTACGGCAACTTCGACGCCGGCATGACCACGCCGACCGTCTGGTGGGTCGAGGGCCTGGCCGAGTACATCTCGTACTCGTACCGCAACGTGCGCTACGACGACGCGATCGCCCAGGCCGGGCTGCACACCTACAGCCTGCGGACGCTGTTCGACTCCACCTACGACAACGCCGACCAGACCCGGATCTACAACTGGGGCTACCTGGCGGTGCGGTACATGGTCGAGAAGCACCCGGCCGACGTGAGCGCGCTGCTCGCCAAGTACCGCGTCGGTGACTGGAACGGCGCCCGGACCCTGCTGACCAGCACCATCGGCACCCGGTACGACGCGGACTTCGCCGCCTGGCTGACCGCCTGCAACACCGGCGCCTGCAACCCGGGCGGCCAGGCCAACAAGCCGCCGGTCGCCGCGTTCACGGCGCAGGTCACCGACCTGTCGGTGAACTTCACCGACACCTCCACCGACCCGGACGGCACCATCGCGGCCCGCAGCTGGAACTTCGGCGACGGCACCAGCTCCACGGCCGCCAACCCCGCCAAGAGCTACGCGGCGGCCGGCAGCTACACCGTCACCCTGACCGTCACCGACGACAAGGGCGCCACCGCGACCCGCAGCCAGACGTTGACCGTGGCCGGGCTGCCGCTCTGCTCGGCGGCGGACGTGCGGCAGTACGACAAGAACTGCCGCCGCACCGGGGTGAACGCCACCACCGGCAACTACAGCTACATGTTCGCCTTCCTGCCCGCCGGGGTGAAGCAGCTCAAGCTCACCAGCAGCGGCGGCACCGGCAACGCGGACCTCTACTACAACGGCACCAACTGGGCCACCACCGGCTCGTACCTCAGCAGGTCCACCACCTCCGGCAACGCGGAGACGCTCACGGTGAGGACGCCGCCGGCGGGCTGGGTGTACTTCAGCCTCTACGCCAAGAGCTCGTTCAGCGGCGTGACCATGAAGGTCGAGTACTGATCCCCGACCCCGTGGCCGGCCCCTCGGCCGACCGGTCCGCCCTCCCGCCCGTGCCAGGGCGGGAGGGCGGACCCGCTGTGCGGGTCGGGGGGACCGGACCCGCTGCGGGCGGCGCGGGATGTGGGGGATCATGGAAGGCGTCCGCACCCGCCGTCCGCCGTCAAGGAGCCGAATCGTGGCCACCATCCTCCTGCTGCACTCCGTCCACGGGCTGCGGCCCGCCGTGCACGCCGCCGCCGACCGGATGCGGGCGGCCGGACACGAGGTGCACACGCCCGACCTGTTCGACGGGAAGACTTTCGACGACGTCGAGGCGGGGATGGCCTACAAGGAGGAGGTCGGCAGCGACGAGCTGCTGCGGCGGGCGGTGACCGCCGCGGCGCCGCTGATCAGGCCGGGGGAGCCGGGCCTGGTGTACGCCGGGTTCTCGCTGGGCGGGGCGCTGGCGCAGAACCTGGCCCTGGCCGACGAGCAGGCCCGCGGGCTGCTGCTCCTGCACGGCACCTCGGACCTGCGGGAGGACGCGGCGACCGGGATCGCGGTGCAGCTGCACGTCGCGGAGCCGGACCCGTTCGAGACCGAGGACTGGCTGAACACCTGGTACCTGCAGATGACCCGGGCCGGGGCGGACGTGGAGGTGCACCGCTACCGGGGCGCCGGGCACGTCTTCACCGACCCGGACCTGGACGACTACGACGCCGAGGCGGCCGAGCGCACCTGGAGCATCGCGCTCGACTTCCTGGCCGAGCTGGACGGCTGAGCGCGGGTGGACGCCGGCCGACCGGCCGCGCCGCTGGCCCGCAAGCTCGGCGTCCGGCCCGGGGACAGCCTGCTGCTGGCGGGTGCGCCCGCCGGCTTCGAGGTGGCCGGGCTGCCGCCGGACGTGCTGGTCCGGCGGGCGGCCGGCCCGGCCGGGCCGTTCGACGTCGCGCTCTGGTACCCGGTGGACCGGGCGGAGCTGGCCGACCGGCTGGCGGAGTTCCGGGCGGCGATGCGGCCGGCCGCGGGCCTGTGGGTGGCGTGGCCGAAGCGGGCCTCCCGGGTGCCGACCGACCTCACCGAGGACGTGCTGCGCGAGGTGGCGCTGCCGACCGGGCTGGTCGACAACAAGGTGTGCGCCGTCGACGCCACGTACTCCGGGCTGCGGCTGGTGATCCGCCGCGAGCTGCGCGGCCGCTGACCGGCCGCGCGCCCGCGGGGCTCAGAGCTTCGGCGGTACGGAGGGCGGGGCCGGGGGAGCGGCCGGAGCCGGCGGGCTTGCGGATGGTGTCTTGGGGGGTGTGGCGGGCGGGGTCGCGGGTGGCGCGGCCGAGGGCGGGCCGGGGTACGGGTGCTGGTCCTGTGGCTCCGGATAGGGCTGGGGCACCTGGTACTGCTGGGGCACCGGGTAGGCCTGCGGCGCCTGGTACCCCTGCGGCACCGGGTACGGCTGTGCCGTCCAGGACGGCTGCGTGGTGGCCGGCCCGCGGGTGGCGCCCACCAGCACGGCGACCGCAAGGGCCAGCACCAGGGTCGCCAGCACGGTGAGGTTGAGCACCAGGTGACTGACCGGCTCGGCGAAACCGTCCCCGCCCTGGCTGATCAGCAGCGCGCCGGCGGCGTAGGCGTTGGCCCCGAGCAGCACGACCGCCGCGGGCCTGGTCCACCGGGCGCGGTTGAAGGCGCCGACGATCAGCACCGCCAGCGCCACGCAGAAGGCCGTGTCGAAGCCGAAGAAGCCGACCGGCGCCTGGACGTAGGCGGTGAAGGAGAAGCCCAGCGCGGTGAGCGCGTAGTCGGGCCCGGCCTGGCTGAAGTCCCAGGCCAGCACGCCGAGCTCGATGGCCAGCTGTGCGAGCAGCAGCAGCCCGAGCGCGATCAGGCCCCCGCCACCGCCGCGACCGGCGGCGCCGGGCGCGGCGGGGTGCGGTGGTGCGTACGGCGGTGCGTAGGGCGAGGCCGCCGGTGGCGGGTACGGCGTTGGGTAGGACATGGGCCCCCTCCGATGCGTCGGCGCCGACAGTAGCGCGCGGGCGGCGGGGGCGGAATCCCCCTCCGTACGTGCCACCCGATCGGGGACACTGCGCCGGCGGGAGCGGGCCGGGAGGTGCCCCGGGGCGGGGCTCAGAGGCCGGGGATCCGGCCGTTGCGGAAGAGGTCGACGAACAGCTGGTGGTCGGCGCGGGCCCGGGCCCCGTAGGCGTGCGCGAACTCCACCAGCATGTCGACAAAGCCACTCTCGTCGCCGGCGACGGCGGCGTCGATCGCGTGCTCGGTGGAGAACGGCACCAGGCCGTGCCCGCTGGAGGACTCGTCGGCGGCCGCGTGCATGGTGGCGGTGGCCCGGCCCAGGTACTCGGTCACCGCGAGCAGGTCGGCGGGCTCGTTCAGGTCGGTCCAGTCCAGGTCGGCCGCGTACGGCGAGACCTCGGCGACCAGCTGGCCCCGGCCGCGCAGCGTGGCGTACCCGAGCCACGGGTCGCTGTGGGCCTGCAGGGCCCGCTGGGAGATCACCGTGCGGTGGCCCTCGTGCTCGAAGTACCCGCGGATCGCGGGGTCGGTGACGTGCCGGGAGACCGCCGGGACCTGGCCCTGCTTGAGGTAGATGATCACGTCGTTCTCGAGCGCGTCGGTGTGCCCCTCCAGCAGCAGGTTGTACGAGGGCAGCCCGGCACTGCCGATCCCGATGCCCCGGCGGCCGACCACGTCCTTGACCCGCAGCGAGTCCGGCCGGGCGCGGGAGGCCGGCGGCAGGGTCTCCAGGTACGCCGCGAAGGCGGCCAGCACCTCGGCCTGCTCCGCCCCGTCCAGCTCGATCGCCCCGTTGCCGGTGCGGAACCGCCGGTCGCAGCCGTCGATCACGGTCTCCTGGTCCAGCAGCTCCACCCGGGTCTGCAGCCGGGCCCGGCGCAGCGTGTCCAGGATCGGCCCGTCGGCGGTGTCCAGGGTGTACACCGCGCCCGCGCCGGGCCGGTTGACCAGCGCGGAGATCTGGCCGCGGTAGGCGGTGGCGAAGGCCCGCACCAGGTCGGTGATCACGGCGTCGGACAGCGCCTTGGCGTGGCCGATCAGCGCCAGGCTGGCGGCCAGCCGCTGGACGTCCCAGGTGAACGCCCCGACGTAGGCCTCGTCGAAGTCGTTGACGTTGAAGACCAGCCGGCCCTCGGCGTTCAGGTAGGTGCCGAAGTTCTCCGCGTGCAGGTCGCCGTGGATCCACACCCGGCTGGTCCGCGGGTCGAGGAAGCCGGCCCCGTACGCGGCGAACGGCGCCGCGGTGAGGTCCGCGTAGAACAGCGCCGCGGTGCCGCGGTAGAAGGCGAAGGCGGAGGCGGCCATCTTGCGGAACTTCACCCGGAAGGCCGCCGGATCCTGGGCGAGCAACTCGCCGAAGGCCGTCCCGAAGACCCGGAGGATGGTCCGGGCGCGGTCGTCGGAGGTGACCTGGTCGGACATGCGGCGCATCCTTTGCAACGGCCGGGAGCCTTCGATGGGACTCCTGCGACAGGAGGCTAGAGTAGTTCCGTGAACGTGTGAGAGGTGGGTCCGGGCCGGTCGAGCGGCTCGGGCCTCTGCTGTTTCCAGCGCCGTGACCTGCACCGAGGCCTGCGCTGCGGCCTGCGCGTTCGCCGGCCAACCCGACCGCACCAGCCTCCGGAGGCCCCGCCTTGAGCGACCAGCCGTACGCGCACCTGCACGTCCACACCGAGTACTCGATGCTGGACGGCGCCGCCCGGCTGAAGCAGCTGTTCAAGGAGGTCGAGCGGCTCGGCCAGACCCACGTCGCGATGACCGACCACGGCAACATGTACGGCGCGGCGGAGTTCCACAAGCAGGCCACCGCGGCCGGCATCACCCCGGTGATCGGCATCGAGGCGTACGTGGCGCCGGAGTCCCGCTCGAACACCAAGCGCATCCTGTGGGGCCAGCCGCACCAGAAGCGGGACGACGTGTCGGCGTCCGGCGCGTACACCCACAAGACCATCTGGGCCCGGGACCGGCAGGGCCTGCACAACCTGTTCAAGCTGACCTCGCGCTCCTACGCGGAGGGCTGGCTGGTCAAGTGGCCCCGGATGGACAAGGAGATCATCGCCGAGCACGCGGCCGGCCTGATGGCCACCACCGGCTGCCCCTCCGGCGAGGTACAGACCCGGCTGCGGCTCGGCCAGTTCGACGAGGCGGTCCGCTCGGCCGCCGACTACCAGGACATCTTCGGCAGGGAGAACTACTTCCTGGAGCTGATGGACCACGGCCTCGACATCGAGACCCGGGTCCGCGACGGCCTGCTGGAGATCAGCCGGAAGCTGAACATCCCGCCGGTGGTCACCAACGACTCGCACTACACCACCGAGGCCGACGCCGGCGCGCACGACCTGCTGCTCTGCGTCCAGACCGGCAAGAACCTCTCCGACCCGGACCGCTTCCGCTTCGACGGCACCGGCTACTACATCAAGTCGGCCGCCGAGATGTACGGCCTGGACTCCTCCGACGCCTGGCAGGAGGGCTGCCGCAACAGCCAGCTGCTGGTCGCCGAGCGGGTCGACACCACCGGCATGTTCGAGTTCAAGAACCTGATGCCGCGCTTCCCGATCCCGGAGGGCTACGCCTCCGAGTCGGACTTCTTCAAGGCCAAGGTCTGGGAGGGGATGGACCGGCGCTTCCCGAGCGGCTACGACGAGGAGCACAAGAAGCTCGCCGAGTACGAGATGGACACCATCATCCAGATGGGCTTCCCGGCGTACTTCCTGGTGGTCGCCGACTTCATCATGTGGGCCAAGAGCCAGGGCATCGCGGTCGGCCCCGGCCGCGGCTCGGCGGCCGGCTCGCTGGTCGCCTACGCGATGGGCATCACCGACCTCGACCCGATCCCGCACGGCCTGATCTTCGAGCGCTTCCTCAACCCCGAGCGCATCTCGATGCCCGACGTCGACATCGACTTCGACGAGCGCCGGCGCGGCGACGTGATCCGCTACGTGACGGAGAGATGGGGCTCCGACAAGGTCGCCATGATCGTCACGTACGGCACCATCAAGGCGAAGGCCGCCATCAAGGACTCCTCCCGGGTCCTCGGCTACCCGTACGCGATGGGTGACCGGATCACCAAGGCGATGCCGCCGGACGTGATGGGCAAGGGCATCCCGCTCTCCGGGATCACCGACTCCGCGCACCCGCGCTACGGCGAGGCCGGCGAGATCCGCGGCCTGTACGAGAGCGACCCCGACGTCCGCAAGGTGATCGACACCGCCCGCGGCATCGAGGGCCTGATCCGCCAGCCCGGCGTGCACGCGGCCGGTGTGATCATGTCCGCCGAGCCGCTCACCGACCACATCCCGGTCTGGACCCGGCACAGCGACGGCGTCACCATCACCCAGTTCGACTACCCCACCTGCGAGGGCCTCGGCCTTCTCAAGATGGACTTCCTCGGACTGCGCAACCTCACGATCATGGACGACGCCGTCAAGGCGATCGAGCGCAACAAGGGCGTCAGGATCGAGCTGCTCGACCTGCCGCTGGACGACAAGCCCACCTACGAACTCCTCGCCCGCGGCGACACGCTCGGCGTCTTCCAGCTCGACGGCGGCCCGATGCGCTCGCTGCTGCGGCTGATGAAGCCCGACAACTTCGAGGACATCTCCGCCGTCCTGGCGCTGTACCGGCCCGGCCCGATGGGCGTCAACTCGCACACCAACTACGCGCTGCGCAAGAACGGCCAGCAGGAGATCACCCCGATCCACCCGGAGCTGGAGGCGCCCCTGGAGGAGATCCTCAAGCCGACCTACGGCCTGATCGTCTACCAGGAGCAGGTGCAGAAGGCCGCGCAGATCCTGGCCGGCTACTCGCTCGGCCAGGCCGACCTGCTGCGCCGGGCGATGGGCAAGAAGAAGAAGGAGATCCTGGAGGCGGAGTTCGTCCCGTTCCAGAGGGGCTGCCGCGAGCACGGCTACTCCGACGCCGCGATCCAGGCCGTCTGGGACGTGCTGGTGCCCTTCTCCGGCTACGCCTTCAACAAGGCCCACACCGCCGGCTACGGCCTGGTCTCCTACTGGACCGCCTACCTCAAGGCCAACTACCCGGCCGAGTACATGTCCGGCCTGCTCACCTCGGTCAAGGACGACAAGGACAAGTCCGCGGTCTACCTCAACGAGTGCCGCAAGATGGGCATCCAGGTGCTCCCGCCGGACGTCAACGAGTCGGACGCCGACTTCACGCCGCACGGTGACACCACCGTCCGGTTCGGCCTCACCGCGATCCGCAACGTCGGCGGGCCGGTGGTGGACTCGATGATCCGCACCCGCCGGGCCAAGGGGAAGTACGCCTCCTTCCCGGACTTCCTGGACAAGGTGGAGTCGGTGGTCTGCAACAAGCGGACGGTCGAATCCCTCATCAAGGCGGGCGCGTTCGACTCGCTCGGGCACACCCGCAAGGGCCTCACCGCGCAGTTCGAGCCGATGATCGACAACGTGGTCGGGGTCAAGCGCAAGGAGGCGGAGGGCCAGTTCGACCTGTTCGGCGGGGACGTGGTCGCCGACGAGCCGAGCTTCGGCCTCGACGTGGTGTTCTCCGAGGAGGAGTGGGAGAAGGCCTTCCTGCTCACCCAGGAGCGCGAGATGCTCGGCCTCTACGTCTCCTCGCACCCGCTGCACGGCATCGAGCACGTGCTCGCCGACAAGGCGGACTGCGCGGTTGCCGACCTCGCCGAGCGGCCCGACGGCGCCATCGTCACCATCGGCGGGATCATCTCCGGCCTCCAGCGCAAGATGACCAAGCAGGGCAACGCCTGGGCGATCGCCACCGTCGAGGACCTGGCCGGCTCGATCGACTGCATGTTCTTCCCCGCCAGCTACCAGCTGGTCTCCTCCCAACTGGTCGAGGACTCCGTGGTGTTCGTCCGCGGCAAGCTCGACAAGCGGGAGGACGTGCCCCGGCTGATGGGCATGGAGCTGTCCGTCCCGGACCTCTCCAACGCGCACGCCGACGCGCCGATCGTCATCTCGATCCCCAGCGGCAAGATCACCCCGCCGCTGGTCGCCCGCCTCGGCGAGGTGCTCGCCCACCACCGCGGCACCACCGAGGTACGGCTGCGCCTGGAGGGCGACCGGCAGACCACCGTGCTGCGCCTGGACCGGCACCGGGTGAAGAGCGACCCGGCGCTGTTCGGCGACCTCAAGCAGCTGCTCGGCCCGAGCTGCCTGACGGGCTGACCGGGGGCGGATCGGGCGAAGCGGCCAGCCAGTCCTGGAACTCGCGGTGCCGGAACTGGTAGGTGGGTCCGGCCAGCCGGAGCAGGCCGGCCCGCGTCGCCCAGTCGAGGAAGGCACCGAGCCGCACGGGCAGCACCCCCCGACCGAACAGCAGGAAGGTGAGGTACCGCTGGCCGACGCCCCCGACCAGGGCGAACGCGGCGAACGCCGCCCGCGGCAGCGCCAGCAGCAGACCGTCGTGCACCCCGCACAGGCTGACCAGCGGACCGGTGAGGGCCAGGCCGATCGCCGCACCGAGGACGCCACCGAACAGGAGGTCCCCGCGGATCGGCCCGCGGGGAGGCAGCACCGCCCCGGGCACGACCGTCAGGGAGCTGGCCAGGAGCCCGGGCACGAGCACCCCGAGGAACGCGAGCACGGCCGCCGACCAGCCTAAGAACGCCCAGTTGAGGGCCCCGGTCGCCAGCGCCGCGGTCACTGCTACGGCGGTGACCGGCCAGGTGAGCGATCGCAGCGCAGTGCCGAGGCGGAGCGTCCGCGGGCGGGTCTCCATCGGTGGGCCCCACACGATCAGGCCCAGGACGATCGGCAGCACGGCGGCGGCCTGACTTCCCAGCAGAGCGGTCCGGTGGGTCAGCGGCAGCAGGTGGTCGACCCAGGGCAGAAGGAGGGCGGCGAGAGCCACCAGCAGGCAGCGGACCGCGACGATCCGGGCGGATCCCCGGGCGTCCCAGAGCTCGTGCAGCGCGAGGGTGGCGCGCGGCCGGGCGCCGTCATCGAGTCGGCGGGCCAGCAGGTGGAGCCGGCGGTGGACGTCCCCGGGCTGGTTGCCCCGGCGCGGGTGCAGTGCCACGGCGGCCGGGATCAGTCGGGAGAGCAGGTGCCGGTCGAGCACCGCCGGGGACCGGAGCTGCGTCAACTCGCCCGGCAGGCCTTCCTCGGCATAGACGGTGGCCACCAGGCAGAGCCGCCAGGGCGTCGACAGCAGGGCCGCCAGCGGTGAGCCGGGCCGAGTGGCCAGATCGTCCAGCAGCGGCTGCCAGCGGGCGCGGTCGGTGGCGCGCGCCCGCAGGTACGCGAGTGCCTCCCGGGGGCCCACGGGCTCGATGGCGATGCGGGCGGCGTCCAGCAGTCGTCCGGTCCGTCCGGCGTCGTGGCCGAGCGCCTCGTAGGAGTCCGACCGGACCGTCAGGACGAGCGCCCCGGGCGCGCGTCCGACCTGGTACTCGTTGAGCAACCGCAGTGCCTCGCGGGCACGCGGGGCGACCCGGTCCGGGCGCCCGTCGGTTCGCGGCGGATCCATCTCGTCGAGACCGTCCAGGACCGGGAGGACCAGGCCCCGTCCGACCAACGCCCGGGCCATCCGGCGGGGCCAGTCGTAGCAGCGGGCGAGCTCGTCGACGAGGTGGTCGGCGAGCGGGACCCGGGTGTCCCACCCGGCCAGCTGCACGCGGACCGGTACCGGGTCGCCCGGGCGGCGGTGCTCGATCAGCGCCAGGATCAGCTCCACTGCCAGCACGCTCTTGCCCGCCCCGGCGGCGCCGGTGACGACCAGGCGGCGTGGGCTCAACGCCCGGAAGTAGTCGAGGACGCCGACCGGTCCGTGCGGCGCCCCGAGCAGCCGGCCGCTCCCGGCGGAGTTCCCGGCCTCGCGGCCGGCCGTGCGGGTGAGGGTGTAGCCGAGGTCGATCCGCTCGGTGTCCCCGCCCAACAGGCGCCGCCACTCGCCCTGTTCGAGGGTCCGGACCTGGTGCGCGAGCGCCGTTGCCCACCGCTCCTCGCGACTGGCGGCCACCTCGATCGAGCCGATCTGCGCCACCGGACCGTGGAAGGTGCCGCCACTGATCTCCTGCATCACCGCGGGCGGAGCGGGCGTCGCGCCGGGCGGCCGAGGTCGCCGCACTGCCATCGGTGTCCCCCCGGGTGATGGTCCAGGGGGACAGCCTACGGCGTCAGCTCCAGCGGTAGCGGCGCTTGAGGTTGTCGACGACCAGGTTGAAGCGGGCCCGGTCCAGGGCGCAGGCCTCGCGGCGCATGCCGCCGTCGAAGACGCGCATCACCCGGTCCAGCGCCACCCAGGAGTCGCGGCCGGACTTGTCCCAGGGGCCGGCGCCGATCGGCACCCAGTCGGCGTCGTGCGCGTGGCCCTTGCTGGAGAGCATCACCGCGAGCAGCGAGCCGCCGGTCTCGCGGGCCACCACCAGCACCGGGCGGTCCTTGCCGCGCCCGTCGCGCTCCTCGTACGGCACCCAGGTCCAGACGATCTCGCCCGGGTCCGGGTCGCCGTCGTGGTCCGGCGCGTACTCGGTGCGCACCTGGCCGACCTGGTACGCCTCCACCTCCACGGTGGCGTCGGGGCCGTAGCGGCCCGGGGCGTCGTCCTGCTGCTCTGTCCACTGGGTCATGGGGGACAGGCTAGTGGTGCGGGGTCGGCGCCCGGCGGGCGCGGGGGCGGGAAAGGTGTGACGGAGTGTGAAGACCTCGGGCGTGCGGCCCGAGGGCGGAGCCGGGTTCACGGGCGGGGCCCGAGGGCGGAGCGCACCTCCCGGCGGGTGGGGACGCGGAGCTTGCGCAGCACCTTGGCCACGTGCTGCTCCACCGTGCGCGGGGAGAGGAACAGCACCTGGGCGATCTCCCGGTTGGTGCGCCCGGAGGCCAGCAGCCGGGCCACCTCCAGCTCGCGGGGCGTCAACTCCTCGCCGTAGCCGCGCCGGGCGTGGGCCCGCGGGTCGCCGATGCCCTGCTCGCGCAGCACCATCGCGCAGCGCGAGCTGTCGGCCACCGCGCCGAGCCGCTCGTACTCCTCGGCGGCCTCCACCAGTCCCGGGGTGGCCGGGCGCTGGCCGGCGGCGAGCCGGGCCAGCGCGGCGAGTTCGGTGGCCCGGGCGCGGGCGTAGCGGCGGCCGATCCGGCCGTGCACGGCGGCGGCGCGCTGGTAGTGCTCGGCGGCGAGCGCCGGGTCCTGGTCCACGGCCAGGTGCCCGAGGGCGAGTTCGACGCCGGCGAGGACGGCCGGTGCCGGGTGGTCGGCGCAGGCCTCGGCGAACTCCTCGGCCAGCCGCCGGGCTTCGTCCGGGTGGCCGGCCGCGAGGGCGGCGAGCACGGCCTCGGGGACGAGTTCGCAGCCCCAGGCCCAGACCGCCTTGGTGCGGTACAGCTCCAGCGCCGGCCCGAGCGCGTGCCAGGCCTGCTCGGCGTTGCCACTGCCCAGGGCGAGCCGGGTGGCCAGCGCGTGGGTGTCGAAGAACGGCATCGGGTCGGGGCCGTGGCCGCCGGTCAGCACCGGCTGCAGGGTGGCCGCCGCCTCGTCGAACTCGCCGTGCAGGGCGTGCAGATGGGCCAGCACCAGCAGCACGTCGGTGCGCAGCGCGGGCATCTCGGAGATCTCGCCGAGCAGCGCCCGGGCGCGGGCCTCCAGGCCGTCCAGCCGGGCGGTGTGCCAGTCCAGGACCAGGGTCATCGCGCGGCCGACGCCCTGCATGAAGTCCATGCCGGTGGCCTCGGCGAGGTCCAGGCCCTCGTCCAGGTAGCGCCGGGCCTGCTCGTTCAGGCCCCAGCCCACCGCGCCGCTCGCGGCATTGCACAACGCCCTTGCAGTCTGCCGCAGTTCGGCCTGGTCGCGGGTGCCGCGGGGGAGTTCGGCGAGCAGCTCCCAGGCGGTCGGGTCGCCGACGCAGGCCAGCCAGGTGACCCGGCTGGCGAGCACGCCGGTCCGGGCGACCGGGTCGCCGCTGAGCCGGGCGGCCCGCTCGGCGCGGTCCAGCCAGCGGGCCTGCTGGGTGGCGTGGACGGCCAGGATCGGCGCGGCCAGGGCGCCCATCGCGCGCGCGGCGAGGTCCGGTCGCTCGCGCAACTCCACGACGCATCGTTCGAGTTCGCGGAAGCCCGCCTCGGTGTCGCCCTCCTGGTTGAGCAGCAGGAGGCCGAGCGAGAGCCGGACCTCGCCCCTGGTCACCACCGCGAGGTCGGCCGTGGTGACGATCCGCCGCAGCACCCCCAGCACCTGCTGGTGGTCGAGGGTGTTGACCGACACCCGGGCCAGCGACAGCGCCGCCCGGGAGCGGTGCTCGGGCGGCAGCGAGGGCTCGGCGAGCAGCTGGTGCAGGAGTTCGGTGGCGGCGGCGAAGTCCCCGGCGGCGACGGCCTGGTCGGCGGCCGCCTCGGCCTCCGCGCGCCAGCCGGTCAGATCGCCGGCGGCCCGCAGGTGCCGGGCCAGCTCGGCCGCCGGGACCGGCTCCACCGCCAGCAGGGCCTGCGCGGCCGCCAGGTGGGCGCGCCGCCGCTCGGGGCCGGGGACGGCCAGGTGCACCGCCTCCTGGAGGAGCGGGTACGGCAGCCCGTACCGGCAGTCCGGGCCCTCGACCAGCCGGCCGCCCGCCAGGGCTTCGAGCAGGGCGGAGCGGGCCGCCGCGGGCGCCAGGTCGGCCACCGTGGCCAGCAGGTCCTGGTCGGCCGGGCGCCCGACCACGGCGCAGGCCGTGACCAGGGCCGCGGCCTCGGGCGAGCCGGTCTCCACCGGGTGCACCAGGGCGGCGGCGGCGCGGCGGGCGGCCTGCTCGACGGGCCGTTCGCCCGGCGGGTGGTCGCCGCCCGAGCTGCCGGAGCTGCCGGAGCTGCCCGAGGCACTCGAGCCGCCCGAGCCGCCGGAGCCGCCCGGGCCGTCCGGCCGGTCGAGCCGGTCGAGGAGCTGGACCAGCAGCCAGGGCGCGCCGCCGCTCCAGCGGTGCAGCTCGGCGACGGTCGCGGCCGGCCGGTCGCCGGCGGCCCGGGCGACCTGCTCCTCGTCCAGCGGGGCGAGCCGCAGTTCGGCCCCGCCGACGCCGGGCGGCCGGTGCGGGGGTGCGGCGCCCAGCGGGGCGCCGGGGCGTTCGGTCAGCAGCAGCCCGAGGGTCGGCACCGGGTCCAGGGCGAGGGCCCGCAGCAGTTCCAGGCTGTCCGGGTCGGCCCACTGGAGGCCGTCGACCAGCAGCACGGTCGGCCCGAGGGCCGCCAGCACGGCCCGGACCGCGCGGAACACCCGGTGCCTGGCCAGATCGGGATCGGCGCTGGGCGGGGGCGGCGGCGGCAGGAACGGCGCTGCCTCCGGGAGCAGTTCGGCCAGCGCGCCGGCGATCGGGTCCAGCTCGGCGGGCAGCTCGGGGCCGGTGGTGCGCAGCAGCTCCGCAAACACGCCGAACGGGAAGGGCCGCGCCAGCGGCGGGCACCGGGTGCCCAGCACGCGCAGCCCGTCCGCGCGCAGCCGTACGGCGGCCTGCTCGACCAGCAGCGTCTTGCCGAGGCCGGCGGGGGCGTTCACCCGGACCACGGCGGGGAGGTGACGCAGGCCCGCCAGGACGGCGGCGAGTTCGGTGTCCCGGCCGACCATCGGGCGCTGCGGGGCCGCCGTCGTGAAGGGGCCCGGGTGCGGGTCCGTGGTCTCCGGGGCCGGGCGGGCCGCTGCTGGGCGGGCCGCGTCGAGGCGGGCCACCGGGCGTCTGGCTGTGTCCACTGGGCTCCCCACGGGTGCGCGGCCCGGCCGGGCGTCAACCGGGCGATGGCTCAAGATCGTTCGCTCAGTCCCGTCGTCCACGGGCGCCGGGCCTGCGCCCATTGTGGCCGTCGGCCGGTCGGAGCCGTCAACCGGCCCCGCCCGTCGGGTCGGTGACGCGGCGCCGGGTGAGGTGTACGGGTGACGCGGGCGGGTGCGGCGGGCGTCAGCCGATCCGGGGCAGCAGGTCCGGCATCCGGGGTGCGGGCACGGCGCCCGTCGGCACCGGGCGCGCCGGGACGGGAGGCCGACCGGCGCGGTCGTACGGCAGTTGGAGCACCGAGGCGCCGAGCACCGACAGGCGGTGGCAGACCTTGGCCGCGCGCACGTCGTCCAGGTGGAAGACGAACGGGCCGGGCACCAGCACGATGCTGAAGGTGTTGCGTTCGACCGCGGTCAGCAGCTCCAGCAGGCGGGGCTTGGGGCCGCCGGAGGACTCGCCGTTGTCGATGAACCAGACCGGATCGGCCAGGCCGAGCTCGCGGGCCCACTTCTCCATGGCGTGCCGGTGCACCGGCATCTCCCAGGTGTCGAACGGGACGCATCTGAGATAGGCGGCGCAGGAGCGCCGGGAGCCGCTGAGCACGTAGACCTCCTGTCCGGCGAACCGCCGGTGTCGGAGCGGTCACCGTTGACCGCCCGTCTCGGTCGGCAGGCCCCGGAACGTCCCGTCAGGTGGACGTCCCGGGGCCGGCCGGCCGTCCCCTCGGACCGCGTACCCGCCGGTAGCGGGACGCCCCCGAGGTGAGTACACCGGGTACGGAGCGAGCCGGACAAGCACTACGTAGGGGGCTAGGTAGGGCGCCCTCCGGCCCGCCGGGCTACCTAGGGGTACGGGGGCCGGTGGCCCCGTCGAAGCCCCGCTCGGTGAAGGCGCAGCCGCCGCGCTCGGCGGGGGAGAGCACCCGGTGCGGCGATGGCGCGGGCGCCCGCCCGGGCGGCCCGAGGTCAGCTGCCGCCCGTCAGTCCCGGTGGCAGGGCCTCGCGCAGTGCGGTGGTGAACGCGGCGACCGCCGGGTGCGCCCCGGCGCCGGCCCGGAAGGCGACCCGGGTGCGGCGGTACATCGGCAGCCGGGTGAGGGTGACCGCCGGGTGCGGCGCGGTGCCCAACTGCGGGATCAGGGCCACCCCTTGGCCGACCCCCACCAGCGCCAGCGCGGTGGCGAAGTCGTCCACCCGGTGCCGGATCCGCGGGGAGAACCCGGCCTGCCGGCAGGCCCGCACCGCCATGGTGTGGCAGAGCGTGCCCGGCGGCGAGACGATCCAGGGCGCCCGCCGGAAGTCCGCGAGCGTGCCGGGGCCGGGCGCGGCCAGGTACATCGGCTCGGTGAAGATCGCCCCGGTGGTGGTCAGCCCCGGCTCGGGCTCGGCCGGCACCAGGTCGTACTCGTGCACCAGCGCCACGTCCAGCTCGCCGGCGCGCAGCTGCGCCGCCACGTCGGCCGGGTCCACCTCGCTCACCATCGGCTCCAGCGCCGGATGGCGGCTCATCAGGACGGCGAGCGCCCCCGGCACGATCGCGCGGGCGGCGGACGGGAAGGTGCCGATCCGCAGCGGCCCGGCCAGCCCCTGCCGGGCGCCGGCCAGCTCGGCGGTGGCCTGTTCCAGCCGCTCCAGCACCGCCTCGGTGTGCCGCACCAGCTTGCGCCCGGCGGGGGTGAGCGCGACCCGGCGGCCGGTGCGCTCCAGCAGCGGCACCCCGGCCTCCCGCTCCAGCACCGACAGCTGCTGGGAGACGGCCGAGGCACTGAACGAGAGCGCCTCGGCGACGGCCGCGATGGTGCCGCGGTGGGACAGTTCGCGCAGCAGCCGCAGGCGGCGGAGATCGAGCATCGGCTCAGCTTACGAGAACCATCGGGAATGTGAACTGGACCCGGACGATCACCACCCGGCAGGCTCGTCGGCATGGAACCTCACCGGATCGGTCTCAGCGGCGTCCACATCCCCCTGATCACCCCGTTCGCGGCCGACGGCTCGGTCGCGTACGAGGCCCTCGAAGCCCTGGCCGTCGACGCGCTGGACGCCGGCGCGGCCGGCCTGGTCGTGCTCGGCACCACCGGCGAGCCGGCCGCCCTCGACGAAGCGGAGCGGGCCGCCGTCACCGAGGTCGTCGGCGCGGTCTGCCGGGCGCGCGACGCTGTCTTCACCGTCGGTGCGGGCGGCGCGCAGGCGCTCGCCGTGCTGGACGGCGCCGCGGACGCGGCCCTGGTGACCGTCCCCGCCTTCGTCCGCCCCGGCGAGGCCGGGGTGCTCGCCCACTTCACCCGGCTGGCCGCCGACAGCCCGGTCCCGCTGGTCGTCTACCACATCCCGTACCGCACCGGGCAGGCGCTCGGGGCCGCGACGCTGCGCCGGATCGGCGCGCTGCCGGGCGTCGTGGGCGTCAAGCTGGCGGTCGGGTCGGTGGACGCGGACACCGTCGGGCTGCTCGCCGACCTGCCGCCCGGCTTCGCCGTCCTGGCCGGGGACGACCTGCTGCTCTCGCCGCTGCTGGCGCTGGGCGCCGCCGGCGGCATCCTGGCCTCCGCGCACCTGGCGACCGAGCGGTTCGTCGCGCTGGACGCGGCGTGGCGGGCGGGCCGGGTGGAGGAGGCGCGCGAGCTCGGGCACCGGCTGGCGGGGCTGTCCGCAGCCGTGTTCACCGAACCGAACCCCACCGTGGTCAAGGGCGTGCTGCACGCCCGGGGGCGGATCCCGACCCCGGACGTCCGGCTGCCGCTGCTGCCGGCGGCCAAGGAGTCGGTCGAGGCCGCGCTCGCCGCGCTTGAGCGGGTGCGGCCCACACCGTAAGACGGGTCGCCGCCCACCCGCCCCGGCAGGGCATGATGGGCAGGGTGCGGCGGTGATCAAGCGCAACCTGATCAACCTGAGCGAGCACGAAACCGGAGGAGCAGTCGGATGAGGATCGGCATCGTAGGGGCGACCGGCCAGGTCGGCGGAGTGGTCCGCAGCATTCTGGCGGAGCGCGAGTTCCCGGTGGAGCAGCTGCGGCTGTTCGCCTCGGCCCGTTCGGCCGGGCGGACGCTGCCGTGGGGCGACACCGAGATCACCATCGAGGACGCGGCCACGGCCGACTACAGCGGCCTGGACATCGTGATCTTCTCGGCCGGCGGCTCCACCTCCAAGGCGCTCGCCCCCAAGGTCGCCGCGGCCGGCGCCGTGGTGATCGACAACTCCTCCGCCTGGCGCCGTGACCCCGAGGTCCCGCTGGTGGTCGCCGAGGTCAACCCGGACGCCATCGGGGACCGCCCGAAGGGCATCATCGCCAACCCGAACTGCACCACGATGGCCGCCATGCCGGTGCTGCGCCCGCTGCACGAGGAGGCCGGACTGGCCGCCCTCGTGGTCGCCACGTACCAGGCGGTCAGCGGCAGCGGCCTGGTCGGCGTCTCCGAACTGCACGACCAGGCCCGCAAGGTGGTCGACGGCGCGGCCGCGCTCACCCACGACGGCTCCGCCGTCGAGTACCCGGAGCCCGCCGTCTACAAGCGGCCGATCGCCTTCAACGTGATCCCGCTGGCCGGCTCGGTCGTCGACGACGGCTCCAACGAGACCGACGAGGAGCAGAAGCTCCGCCACGAGAGCCGCAAGATCCTCGGCATCCCCGAGCTGAAGGTCGCCGGCACCTGCGTCCGCGTCCCGGTCTTCACCGGCCACTCGCTCCAGGTCAACGCCCGCTTCGCGCGGCCGATCAGCCCGGCCCGCGCCGCCGAGTTGCTGGCCGGCGCCCCCGGCGTCGAGCTGTCCGACATCCCGACCCCGCTCCAGGCCGCCGGCCAGGACCCCACCTACGTGGGCCGCATCCGGGCCGACGAGACGGTCGAGCACGGGCTGTCGCTGTTCCTCTCCAACGACAACCTCCGCAAGGGCGCGGCCCTCAACGCCGTCCAGATCGCGGAGCTGGTCGCGGCCGAACTGAACGGCTGACCTCCCCGGTCACCCACGCCGAGGCTCCGCCCCCGCACGTCGGGGGCGGAGCCTCGGCGTTTCCGGCGGGCGGCCGCGGCGGGTGGGCCGATCGGGCTCCGGTGGGATTCGGGCGGTTCGTCGGGCGTGCGGAGGGTAGAGGAAGGCCCAATAGCCGCACGGACCGCCAGGGCCGGCCCCCCACGCCGCCCGGCCGACCCGAGAAGAGGTGCGGGGCTGTGGACCGTTGTGTGGTTCTGGTCGATGCCGGATACCTGTTGGGCGCCGCCGCCAGCCTGCTCGCCGGAGAGCCGGGCAGGTCCCGGGTGGCGGTGGACCACACCGTGCTGATCTCGGCACTGCGGGAGCGGGCCGAGGCCGAGACGGGCCTGCCGCTGCTGCGGATCTACTGGTTCGACGCCGCCCCCGAGCGCCGCCCGCTGCCCGAGCACCGCCGGCTGCGGGTGCTGCCCCGGGTCACCGTCCGGCTGGGGGCGCTCACCCGGGCCGAGGGCCGGTGGGTGCAGAAGGGCGTGGACGCCGCGATGCACGCGGAGCTGTCCGAGCTGGCCCGCAACCACGCCTGCGCGGACGTGGTGCTCGTGACCGGGGACGGCGACCTGCTGCCCGGGGTGATGTCCGCCAAGGAGCACGGCGTGGCCGTCCACCTGTGGGCGCTGCAGGCCGCCGACGGCGACTTCAACCAGTCCGAGGACCTGGTCGGCGAGGCCGACGAGCGGCGGGTCCTGGACCGGGAGTGGATCGAGCGCTGGGCCCGGCTGAAGGAGCACCCCGCCTTCCACTCGCCGTTCCCCGCCCCCGCCCCGGCCGCCGAGATCTCCGAGCTGGCCGAGCTGCTGGCCCCCGGCCCGGTCGAACCGGTCGCGCCCGCCGCGGTCTCCCGGCCGCGGCCGGCCGCCGCGCTCCGGATGATCCCGACCCCCAAGGACCTGGCGGTGCGCTCGACCGCCCCGAGCGTCCCCGCCGCGGCCGCCGCCCCGGCCGGCCTCGGCGGCCCGGTGCTGCGCTGGTCCTCCGACCGCGGCTGGGTGGACCGCCCGGCCGACGGCGTGCTGACCACCGCCGCCGACGGCCTGCCCACCCTCGCCCAGCTCACCAGCGCCGAGCAGCGCTGGGCCGACCGCGAGGAGGACATCACCACGGTCGGCGGCGACGCGCACGAGGTCGGCCAGGTCTTCGCCCGCCGCTGGACCGACCGGCTCTGCGCGGCCGACCGCTCCGGCGTGGTCGACCCGCAGGGCACCCGTGACCGCCTCGGCGTGCTCTGGACGGACTACCCGCGCATCCCGCACCGGCTGGACGGCGAGCTGCTGCGCTACGCGGCCCGGTTCGGCCTGCTCGCGCACAAGGACGACCAGATCGACGAGCACGACCGGTACGCGATCCGGGCCGGCTTCTGGAAGGAGTTCGCCGTCCGGGTCCCGCAGGGCCGGCAGATCCCGCTGCCGGAGGCCCGTGAGGCCCAGGACGCCCGCGAGTGACGCCCCGGGCCCGGGTGGCGCGCCGCCACGGGCCCGCCGCGCGCCGCCACCGGCCCGATTGACCCCGTTGTCCGGATCCGTACCGCCAGCGCGTAGAGTCTTCGTCCGTGAGCGACACCGACCGGCAGGCACCCCAGGCCTTGCCGCGCGGCGGCGCGGACGGGCCCGGCCTCCACCCGGCGGGGCCCTGCTGCACCGTCCGCGGCCTGGCCAAGAGCTACCCGAGCGGGGCCGGCCGGCGCGCCGCCCGCGCGGAGGCGATCCGGGCCAACGACGGTGTCGACCTGACCATCCACCGCGGCGAGATCTTCGGCCTGCTCGGCCCGAACGGCGCCGGCAAGTCCACCCTGGTGCGCCAGCTCACCGGCCTGCTGCGGCCGGACGGCGGCAGCATCGACATCCTCGGCCACGACATCGTCCGCCACCCCGAACGGGCTGCGCGACTGCTCGCCTACCTCGGCCAGGAGTCCAGCGCGCTGGACGAGCTGCCGGTCGCGCTGGCCGCCGAGACCACCGGACGGCTGCGCGGCCTGACCCGCGCCGAGGCCCGGGCCGCGACCGCCGAGGTGCTCGCCGAACTGGGCCTGGAGCCGCTCGCGGCCCGCCCGCTGGCCAAGCTCTCCGGCGGCCAGCGCCGGCTGGCCTGCTTCGCCGCCGCCCTGGTGGGGGAGCGCCCGCTGCTGGTGCTGGACGAGCCGACCACCGGCATGGATCCGGTCGCCCGCCGCGCCGTCTGGTCCGCGGTGGACCGCCGGCGCGCCGAGCGCGGCACCACCGTGCTGCTGGTGACCCACAACGTGATCGAGGCGGAGACGGTGCTCGACCGGGTCGCGGTGATCGACGAGGGCCGGGTGATCGCCTGCGACACGCCCGGCGGCCTGAAGGCCCTGGTGGACGGTGACGTCCGGCTGGACCTGGTCTGGCGCACCGAGGCCCCGGTCGAGGTGCCCGCGGTCGCCCGGCTGGCCGAGCGCGCGGAGCGAACCGGGCGCCGCTGGACCGTCCGCACCACCCCCGAGGACGCTCGCGACCTGGTGGCCGCCGTCACCACCGGCCCCGCCTTCGCCGCCCTGGACGACTTCACCCTGGCCACCCCCAGCCTGGAGGACGCCTACCTCAAGCTCGGCGGCCGGAACGGCGGTCTGGCCAAGTGAGAGCCCCTGACCGGACCTGGAGCGTGACCGGGTGACCCTGCTCGACGCCCCCACGGCCGCCGCCGCCCCGAGCGCGGCCGAACCGGCCCCGCTGGCACCGGCCGCCCGGCTGCTGCCGGCCCTGGCCGCCGTCTACCGGGCCCAGCTCGCCCGGGCCAAGGTGGCCCGGATCCCGCTGCTGTTCGTGGCCACCTTCCAGTCGGTCGGCATCCTGGTGATGATGCGCGGCGTGGTCGACCCCGGCGACAACCCGGCGGCCCGCTCGGTGGTGGCCGGCTCCAGCGTGCTGGTGGTCGCCTTCGTCGCGCTCAACCTGCTGGCCCAGTACTTCGGCCGGCTGCGCGCCACCGGCGGCCTCGACCACTACGCCACGCTGCCGGTACCGCCGGCCGCCGTGGTGCTCGGGGCGGCCGGCGCCTACGCCTCGTTCACGCTGCCCGGCACCCTGGTCACGGCCGGGTTCGGGGCCTGGCTGTTCGGGCTGTCCGCGGCCAACCTCTGGGTGCTGCTCGCGGTGGTGCCGCTGGCCGGCGCGGCGCTGGCCGGGCTCGGGGCGGCCTGCGGGCTGCTGGCGCCCCGGCAGGAGATCGCCACCCTGCTGGGCCAGCTCGGGATGTCCGCCGCGCTGCTGCTCGGCGTCCTGCCGGTGGACCACCTGCCGACCGTGGTGCGCTGGCTGCGCGACCTGCTGCCGTCCACGTACGGGGTGGAGGCCTTCGCCCGGACGTTCGGCGACCGGCCGGACTGGACGGCGGTGCTCGGCGACCTGTCGGTGTGCGCGGCGGTCGCGCTCGGCTCGCTCACCCTGGCCACCTGGGCCTACCGGCGGGCCACCCGCTGACGGGCTGGGCGGACCGCGGCGGGCCCGGCGTGAAACGATGGGTCCGTGACCGTACCGAACACACCTGCGGGTGCCGACGCCGGACCCGCCCGGGACCCGTACGCCCCGCCGCCCGCCGGCGGGCCGACCGAGCCCGCGGGGCGGAGCGCGGCCGCGCTCCTGTCCGAGGGGCGGGTCGGCGCGCTGACCTTCCTGGCCTGCGCCGTGCTGGGCGTGCTGATGGGCCTGCTCTGGTTCTGGCTGGCGCCCCGGGTGATGTTCCAGGTCAGCGGCAACCAGATCCTCTACATGGACCCCGAGGGTGAGCAGCGGGCCGGCGCGGACGCGGTGTTCGCGCTGCTCGGCCTCGGGGCGGGCCTGCTGACCGCGGTCGGCGCGTTCCTGCTGACCCGGGGGCGCGGCGGCGGCATCGCGGTCGCGGTCGGCCTCGCCCTCGGCGGGCTGGCCGGCTCGGTGGCGGCCTGGCAGCTCGGTGCCGCGCTCGGCCCGACCTCGGACCTGCCCGCGCACGCCCGGCAGGTGGGCGACGGCGGGACGTTCAGCGCGCCGCTGGAGCTCGGGGCGCACGGGGCGCTGCTGGTCTGGCCGATGACCGCGATGGTGCTGCTGCTGGCGCTGTCGGCGGCGTTCGGCAAGCGCGAGCCCGACCCGCTGCCGTACTGGGCCACCGGCCCGCAGTGGAGCCTGTCCGGCGAGCCGGGGGCACCGGGGGAGCCTGCGGAGCCGGCCAGGCCGCAGCACCCCGGGTACCCGCACCAGGACCAGGGCCAGGAACAGCCGCCCCCGCAGGACGGTCCGCGCCCGCCCGCGTAGCGCCCGGCACCCGGCACCCGGGCCCCGCGGGGCCGTCAGCGCCCGATCGGTGCCGTCCGGGCCGAGGTCAGCGCGATCAGGTCGGCCGGGGCGAGTTCGACCTCCAGCCCGCGGCGGCCGCCCGAGACGAACACCGTCGGGTGCTCCAGCACGCTGTGGTCCAGCACGGTGGGCAGCGGCCGGCGCTGGCCGAGCGGCGAGATCCCGCCCCGGACGTACCCGCTGCTGCGCTCGGCCGCCGCCGGGTCGGCCATCGCCGCCCGCTTGCCGCCCACCGCGGCGGCCAGCGCCTTGAGGTCGAGCTTCCCGGAGACGGGGACGACCCCGACCGTGAGCGCCCCGTCGACCTCGGCCACCAGGGTCTTGAACACCCGCGCGGCGGGGATCCCCAGCGCCTCGGCGGCCTCCCCGCCGTAGGTGTCGGCGGCGGGGTCGTGCGCGTAGGAGTGCACGGTGAAGTCCACCGCGGCGGCCTCCAGGGCGACCGTCGCCGGTGTGCCCTGGCCGCCCTTCTTCGCCTTCCTGGCCATGCGCGGTCCTTTCGGGTGGGCTCCGGGGAGCTCAGTTCGGGCTGAACGCCTGCCGGGTCAGGTCGACCGCGGGCAGCGAGGGCAGCTGGGCGAGCAGCGCGCTCTCGCGGCGCAGCAGCTCCAGTTCGAGCGAGAGCCGCCCGGCGGTGTCCGGGCAGGCCAGCAGCTGCTGCTTGACCGGGGCGGGCAGTACGGCGGCGGCCGCGACCAGGTACGACAGCACCTGCGGGTCGCCCGGCAGGTCCTGCTCGCCGGCCAGGCTGGCCTCGCGGGCACCCGCCAGCCGCTTCTGGTACGCCCGGAACGCCCGCACCACCCCGGCCGCGAGCGCGCCGGCGCCCTCGCCCGGATGCTCCCCGAGCCCCTCGGTCTCGCCGGTCAGGTACGGGCCCGAGGCGTCCACCGAGTGCAGCCGGAACCGGGTGGTGCCGGTGACCAGCAGCTCGAAGCGGCCGCCGGGCTGCTCGCGCACCGAGGTGACGTCGGCGACGCAGCCGATGTCGTGGATCGCCTCCAGCGGGTCGCCGGTGACGGTGCCCAGACCGTCCAGCGGGCCGGCGGTCCCGTCGCTCTCGCGGACCGGGGCGACCTCGCGCCCGTCCCGGATCGCGACCACGCCGAACCGGCGCGGCCGGTCCTCGGGCAGGTTCTGGAGATCGGCCACGAGCCGGCGGTAGCGCTCCTCGAAGACGTGCAGGGGCAGCACCAGTCCGGGGTAGAGGACCGTGTTGAGCGGGAAGAGCGGCAGCCGTTCAGTCACGGCGCACAGCGTAGTTGCCGCGCGCCCGCTCCCGCCCCGCCGTTTCCGCGGCCGCCCCGGGCGGGACGCCCGGACGGCGGGGCCGCGCCGCCCGGACGGCCCCGGGCGCCGCCGCCCGGACCGCCCCCGGCCGCGCCGTCCGCGGGCCCCGCGGGGCCCCGGTTCAGCCGCGCTGGAGCAGCCGGGTCGCCGCGGTGACCACGGTGGTGGCGAGCACCCAACCGGTGATCACCAGGGCGGCGGCCACCCACTGGCCGTGCTGGTCCGGGTTCCAGCCGTCCTGGCCGAGGTCGACCACCGGGATCACCTTGCTCAGCGCGTACAGCGGCGGGTTCCAGGCCGGTACCTCGTCGGCCTTCAGCGGCGCCGGCGGGTGGGCGGAGAAGTAGGCCGTGCCCGCGCCCCAGGCCAGCGCCAGCCAGAGCGCGGCGCGCCCGGGGCGGTAGCCGTAGCCGACCGTGAAGTCCTGCAGCACGCCCCAGAGCCGGCTGGGCAGCGGGAGCTGGGCCCGGCGTCGGCGCTGCTTGGCGTACTGCACCTCGCGGGCGTCCTCGTCCCGGCCGTCCCGGCGCAGTGCCGCGGCCAGCTGCTCGTACGGCTCCGGGCGGTACTCCGGGAGCGCGCCCTCCAGCCAGGCGATCCGCTGGCGGACGCTGAACGGCCGGTCGGGGCGCAGCGACTCGTAGGTGAAGCCGGTCAGGCCGACCTGGCCGTTGCGCGGCCAGCTCTCGGGGGAGTCGACCAGGTTGCCGACCCGGGCGCGGGAGAGCGAGACCCGGCCGGCCGGCGGGGTCGGGCAGGTGATCCGCAGCTCCGGGGTCTGGATCCGGCGCAGCGAGAGCTCCTGGAGCGGCGAGAGGTGGAACTCGGCGTTGGTGATCAGGCAGGCGTTCTCGAACCGGGCGTCGACCAGCCGGACGCCGCCGAAGGCGCGCAGCGGGGTGCTGGGCGTGCCGGGCGGGATGGGGGCGCCGTAGCCGTCGCCGTAGATGGTCCGGGAGTCGGCCCAGCCGCCGTCCAGCGAGCCGCCGAGGTAGAGCGTGTGGCCGACGCTGATGTGGGCCAGGTTGAGGCAGTTACGGTCGTCGCCGGCGGCGTGCAGCTGGGCGCCGCGCAGCGAGAGCCGGCCGCCGATCCGGGCCGAGCGCAGGCTGAGCTCGCCGTGCGAGGTGATCCGGTCGGCCTCCAGGTCCTGGCTGACCGTGAGGCCGTCGCCGGCGAGCGCCCGGCCGTACCGGTCGGCGCCGATGACGGCCTGGTTGAGCAGCAGGTCGGTGCCGATCTTGGCGTCGGTGAGCCGCAGGCCCTGCGGCAGGTGGCAGCGGGCCAGGTGCAGGTCGCCCTCGGTGGCCAGCCGGGACGCCTCCAGCCGGGGTATCAGGCAGCTGATCAGCCGGACCGTGCCGGCCCTGGCCTCGGAGATCAGCACCTTGCGCTCGAACCGGCACTGGTGCAGCTCGATGTAGTGCCGCAGCTCGGCGCCGGCCAGCACCAGCGGCCCGGTGATCAGCGCGCCGCTGAGCTTGAGCGAGGAGACCCGCCCGGGCGCCGGTTCGGGGCCGGCCAGCAGCAGCCGGGCGATCACCTCGGAACGGATGGTGCGCTCCGGGCCCCAGACGGCCGCGCCGGCGGCGTCGTCGACCTCCTCGTCGCCGACCCGCAGGTCGTGCACGCTGCCCTGCCGGAAGGCCTGCCACAGCCGCTGCTCGGTCGGCGTCCAGCTCGCCGGTGCCTGGTCCACGCCGTCTCCCCCGAAGATCGTCCGCTGTCTCGGCTTTCGTATCACGGACTGAAATGCCGGACCGTGGCTTTCGGCCACTCCCTACACTTGGCCGTGTGATCTCTCGAATCGACCTGCGCGGCTCCTCCTCGGACCTGCGCGACGTGCTGCCCCGTGCCGAGTTCGACGTGGAGGCCGCCCTGGAGAAGGTGCGGCCGATCTGCGAGGACGTCCGCCATCGCGGGGTCGCGGCGCTGATCGAGATCACCGAGCGGTTCGACGGGGTGACCCTGCGGACCACCCGGGTCGCCCAGGAGTCGATCGACGCCGCGCTGGAGCAGCTGGACCCGAAGGTCCGGGCCGCGCTGGAGGAGTCGATCCGCCGCGCCCGCCTGGTCCACCGCGAGCAGCGCCGCACCGACCACACCACCCAGGTGGTGCCGGGCGGCACCGTCTCCGAGCGCTGGGTGCCGGTCGACCGGGTCGGCCTGTACGTGCCGGGCGGGCTGGCCGTCTACCCGTCCTCCGTGGTGATGAACGTGGTGCCGGCCCAGGAGGCCGGGGTCGCGGGCATCGCCGTCACCTCGCCGCCGCAGAAGGAGTTCGGCGGCTCGGTGCACCCGACCATCCTGGCCGCCTGCGCGCTGCTCGGGGTCACCGAGGTGTACGCGGCCGGCGGCGCCCAGGCGGTCGCGATGTTCGCCTACGGCACCGAGGAGTGCGCCCCGGTCAACCTGGTGACGGGGCCGGGCAACATCTACGTGGCCGCCGCCAAGCGCCTGCTCAAGGGCCGGATCGGGATCGACGCCGAGGCCGGCCCGACCGAGATCGCCGTGCTGGCCGACGACAGCGCCTCGGCACGGGAGGTCGCCGCCGACCTGATCAGTCAGGCCGAGCACGACCCGATGGCCGCCTCGGTGCTGGTCACCGACTCGCTCGCGCTGGCCGAGGAGGTCGAGACCGAGCTGAAGGCGCAG
This sequence comes from Kitasatospora sp. NPDC094015, assembly GCF_040304075.1. Classification (NCBI taxonomy): domain Bacteria; kingdom Bacillati; phylum Actinomycetota; class Actinomycetes; order Kitasatosporales; family Streptomycetaceae; genus Kitasatospora; species Kitasatospora sp. NPDC094015. Next base: position 94,776 of record NZ_JBEOUL010000002.1, on the reverse strand, counting down.
GTCGCCGCCACCAAGCACCGGGAGCGGGTCACCGAGGCGCTCGGCGGCCGGCAGTCCGGCATCGTGCTGGTCGACGACCTGGAGCAGGGCCTGGCGGTGGTGAACGCCTACGCCGCCGAGCACCTGGAGATCCAGACCCGGGACGCCCGCGCGGTGGCCGCCCGGGTGCGCAACGCCGGCGCGATCTTCATCGGCGCCCACTCGCCGGTCTCGCTCGGCGACTACGCGGCCGGCTCCAACCACGTGCTGCCCACCGGCGGCTGCGCCTGCCACTCCTCGGGCCTGTCGGTGCAGTCCTTCCTGCGCGGCATCCACGTGGTCGACTACTCCCGCGAGGCGCTCGCCGAGGTGGCCGCGCACGTGGTCAACCTCGCCGACGCCGAGGACCTGCCCGGCCACGGCGACGCCGTCCGGGCCCGTTTCGACTGGACGGTACCGGCCCGATGACCACGATCGACGAGCTGCCCGTCCGGGACGAGCTGCGCGGCCAGTCCCCGTACGGCGCACCGCAGTTGGACGTGCCGGTGCAGCTCAACACCAACGAGAACCCGTACCCGCTGCCGGAGCCGCTGGTGGCCCGGATCGCCGAGCGGGTGGCCGAGGCGGCCCGCCACCTCAACCGCTACCCGGACCGGGACGCGGTGGAGCTGCGGGACGGCTTGGCGGCCTATCTGACCCGCACCACCGGCTTCGCCCGCGACCGGGCGCAGGTGTGGGCGGCCAACGGCTCCAACGAGGTGCTCCAGCAGCTGCTGCAGACCTTCGGCGGCCCCGGCCGCAGCGCGCTCGGCTTCGAGCCCTCGTACTCGATGCACGCGCTGATCTCGCGCGGCACCGGCACCGGGTGGGTCTCCGGGCCGCGCCGCGCGGACTTCACCATCGACCTCGACGCGGCCACCCGGGCGATCGCCGAGCACCGGCCCAACGTGGTGTTCGTCTGCTCGCCGAACAACCCGACCGGCACGGCGGTCGCCGCCGACACCGTCCTCGCGCTGTACGAGGCCGCCCAGGCGGCCGGCCCGAGCCTGGTGATCGTGGACGAGGCGTACGTGGAGTTCTCGCACCGCCCCTCGCTGCTGCCGCTGCTGGAGGGTCGCCCCAACCTGGTGGTGACCCGCACCATGTCCAAGGCGTTCGGCGCCGCCGGGCTGCGGCTCGGCTACCTGGCCGCCGACGCGGCCGTGGTCGACGCCGTCCAGCTGGTGCGGCTGCCGTACCACCTGTCGGCCGTCACCCAGGCGACCGCGCTGGCCTGCCTGGAGCACACCGACACCCTGCTCGGCTACGTCGAGCAGCTGAAGGCCGAGCGCGACCGGCTGGTCGACGCGCTGCGCGGCCTGGGCCTCGAAGTCACCGACTCCGACGCCAACTTCATCCAGTTCGGCCGCTTCGCCGACACCCACGCGGTCTGGCGGTCCATCCTCGACCGGGGCGTCCTGGTCCGGGACAACGGCGTCCCCGGGTGGCTGCGCGTCACCGCCGGCACCCCCGCCGAGAACGACGCCTTCCTGGACGCCGTCCGCTTCGCCCTCAAGGAGCTGTCACCCGCATGACCCGTACCGGCCGCGTCGAACGCACCACCAAGGAGACCTCCGTCCTGGTCGAGATCGACCTCGACGGCACCGGCAGGACCGAGATCTCCACGGGCGTCGGGTTCTACGACCACATGCTCGACCAGCTCGGCCGCCACGGCCTCTTCGACCTCACCGTGAAGACCGACGGCGACCTGCACATCGACACCCACCACACGATCGAGGACACCGCCCTCGCGCTCGGCGCCGCCTTCAAGCAGGCGCTCGGCGACAAGGTCGGCATCTACCGGTTCGGCAACTGCACCGTGCCGCTCGACGAGTCGCTCGCCCAGGTCACCGTCGACCTCTCCGGCCGCCCGTACCTGGTGCACACCGAGCCCGAGCACATGGCGCCGATGATCGGCAGCTACGACACCACGATGACCCGGCACATCCTGGAGTCGTTCGTGGCCCAGGCGCAGGTGGCCCTGCACGTGCACGTACCGTACGGTCGCAACGCGCACCACATCGTCGAGTGCCAGTTCAAGGCACTCGCGCGTGCTCTGCGCTACGCCTCCGAGCGCGACCCGCGCGCGGCGGGCATCCTCCCCTCGACCAAGGGCGCGCTGTGAGCAAAGCCGCAACACTGCTGATCATCGCCGGACTCTTCCTGTCCGGCGGCGTGTACTCGTTCTGGAAGCAGAAGCAGTCCAAGAGCCTGATCGCGGTCCTCGCGATCGGTGCCGTGCTGTGCCTCGCCTCCGGCGTGATGCGCCTCTAGAGACCGGAAGAGACGAACCTCTCATGGCCAAGAACGTCGTCGTGCTGGACTACGGCTCCGGCAACCTGCGCTCCGCCCAGCGGGCCGTCGAGCGCACCGGCGCGAACGTCACCGTCACCTCCGACTTCCAGCAGGCGCTCGACGCCGACGGCCTGCTGGTGCCTGGCGTCGGCGCCTTCGAGGCCTGCATGCGCGGGCTGCGGAAGGTCCGCGGCGAGGTGATCATCGGACGCCGGCTGGCCGGCGGGCGCCCGGTCCTCGGCATCTGCGTCGGGATGCAGATCCTGTTCGAGCGCGGGGTCGAGCACGGGGTGGAGACCGCGGGCTGCGACGAGTGGCCCGGCACCGTCGAGCCGCTGGACGCGCCGATCGTCCCGCACATGGGCTGGAACACCGTGGACGTCCCCGCGGGCAGCCGGCTGTTCGCCGGGCTGGACCCGCAGACCCGCTACTACTTCGTGCACTCCTACGGGGTGCGCAGCTGGGACCTGCGGGTCACCAACGACAGCATCGCCGCCCCGCTGGTCAGCTGGACCACGCACGGGCAGCCGTTCGTCGCCGCCGTGGAGAACGGCCCGCTGTGGGCCACCCAGTTCCACCCCGAGAAGTCCGGCGACGCCGGCGCCGCCCTGCTGACCAACTGGGTCAACACCCTCTGAGCCAGGAGCCTGTCCTACCGATGAGCCGCCTCGAACTCCTCCCCGCCGTCGACGTCCGCGACGGCCAGGCCGTCCGCCTGGTCAAGGGAGCCTCCGGCACCGAGACCTCCTTCGGCGAGCCGCTCGCCGCCGCCCTCGCCTGGCAGCACGCCGGCGCCGAGTGGCTGCACCTGGTCGACCTGGACGCCGCCTTCGGGACCGGCTCCAACCGGGAGCTGCTCGCCGAGGTCACCGGCCGCCTCGACATCAAGGTCGAGCTCTCCGGCGGCATCCGCGACGACGCCTCGCTGGCCGCGGCGCTCGCCACCGGCTGCACCCGGGTCAACCTGGGCACCGCCGCCCTGGAGACCCCGGAGTGGGTGGCCAAGGTGATCGCCGAGCACGGGGACAAGATCGCGGTCGGCCTGGACGTGGTCGGCACCACCCTGCGCGGCCGCGGCTGGACCAGGGACGGCGGCGACCTCTACGAGGTGCTCGCCCGCCTCGACTCCGAGGGCTGCGCCCGCTACGTGGTCACCGACGTCAACCGCGACGGCACGCTGACCGGCCCCAACCTGGAGCTGCTGCGCAACGTCTGCGCGGCGACCGACCGGCCCGTGGTCGCCTCCGGCGGTGTCTCCTCGCTCGACGACCTGCGCGCCATCGCCACCCTGGTACCGGAAGGTGTCGAGGGTTCGATTGTGGGCAAGGCCCTCTACGAGCAGAAGTTCACCCTCGAAGAGGCCCTGGAGGCTGTGTCCCGATGACCGATACCCCGGCCGCGCCGCGTTCGCACCGAGTCTCCGGATCCTCCCCCTGGGAGGAGCAGTTCGGATTCTCCCGGGCCGTCGCGGTCGGGGACACCGTCCTCGTCGCTGGTACCACCGCCTTCGAGGACGGGCTGGTCCAGCACGAGGGCGACCCGTTCCGGCAGACCCTGGCCGCCTTCGGGGTGGCCCTCAAGGCGCTGGCGCCGTACGGCCTTTCGGTCGCCGACGTGGTCCGCACCCGGATGTACCTGACGCACGTCCGGGACTGCGACGAGGCCGGCCGCGCGCACAAGCAGCTGTTCGACACGGTCCGGCCGGTCTCCACCATGGTCGTGGTGGAGGGCCTGATCGACTCCCGGATGATGGTCGAGGTCGAGATCGAGGCCTACCGCGCCGGGCTGGCAACCTCTTCGGAAGGCACGCAGTGACCCTCGCGGTACGAGTCATCCCCTGTCTGGACGTCGACGCCGGACGGGTCGTCAAGGGTGTCAACTTCCAGAACCTGCGCGACGCCGGTGACCCGGTCGAGCTGGCCAAGCTCTACGACGCCCAGGGCGCCGACGAGTTGACCTTCCTCGACATCACCGCCTCCTCCGGCGACCGGGCCACCACCTACGACGTGGTGCGGCGCACCGCCGAGCAGGTCTTCATCCCGCTCACCGTCGGCGGCGGCGTGCGCACGCCCGAGGACGTGGACCAGCTGCTGCGGGCCGGCGCCGACAAGGTCGGCGTCAACACCGCGGCGATCGCCCGGCCCGAGCTGATCCGGGAGATCGCCGAGCGGTTCGGCCGGCAGGTGCTGGTGCTCTCGGTGGACGCCCGCCGCTGCCCCGAGGGCACGGTGACCGCGTCCGGCTTCGAGGTGACCACGCACGGCGGGCGCCGCGGCACCGGCCTGGACGCCATCGAGTGGGCCGCCCGCGCCGCCGAGCTGGGCGCCGGCGAGATCCTGCTCAACTCGATGGACGCGGACGGCACCAAGGACGGCTACGACCTGGAGATGATCCGGGCCGCCCGCAAGGCCGTGGCCGTCCCGGTGATCGCCTCCGGCGGCGCCGGCAAGCTCGCCGACTTCGCCCCCGCCGTCGACGCGGGCGCGGACGCGGTGCTGGCCGCCAGCGTCTTCCACTTCGGCGACCTGCGGATCGACCAGGTCAAGGAGAGCCTGCGGGAGGCGGGGCACCCGGTCCGCTGAGCGCCGCCGCCCCCGCCGGGCGGGCTCAGGACTGCGACTGGGCGCTGCTGATCACCGCGAACCGGGCGCCGGCCGGGTCGGCCAGCCAGGCCATCCGGCCGATGCCCGGCGCGTCGGTGGCGGCCATGACCACCGAGCCGCCGCCCGCCGTGGTCCGGGTGACCACCCCGTCGACGTCCGCCACCTCGAAGTACGGCAGCCAGTGCGACCGCCCGTGGCCGTCCTCGAGGCTGGCGACCCCGCCGAAGGAGGCCTCCTGCTGGTCGCCCTCGGCGGTGGAGAGCGTCAGGTAGGTCATCCCCGGCACCTCCACCTCCTGGCTGCGCCAGCCGAACAGCGTCCGGTAGAAGGCGGTGGCGGCCGCGCGGTCGCCGGTGTGCAGCTCGGCCCAGCACAGGCTGCCGGTGACCGTCACGGCGTCCAGGCCCTTGACCCGGGCGGGCTGCCAGACGGCGAACTCGGCGCCGGTCGGGTCGGTCAGGCAGGCCATCCGGCCCGCGTCCATCACGTCGAAGGCGGGCACCCGGACGGTGCCGCCGGCCTGCTCGGCGGCCTTGACCACCGCGTCCGCGTCCGGGGTCTGGAAGTACACCGTCCAGGCCGGGGCGGCGCCCTCGTCCAGGCCGCCGAGCGCCGCGACCGTCCGCCCGTCCTGCTGGAGGAAGCCGTAGCCGCCGGCCTCGGGCCCGGCCGAGCTGAACGACCAGCCGAACACCTCCCCGTAGAAGGCGGCGGTGGCCGGGATGTCGCGGCTGCCGAGGTCGAGCCAGCTGGGGGAGCCGGGCTGGTGATCGGTGCTGAGCATGGGTGCTGCTCCTTCGACGGGACCGGTAGGGGCTGCGGCCGGGCAGGGCGGAGCGGCGTGCGCCGCCACCACGACGCCCGGCCGGGAACAGGCTGACACAGCCCACCGACAACCCGTCGCACCTCGCCGGCCCCGGCGAGGTCAGGGCATCGGCAGGACCCGCTTCAACGCCGCCACCGCCGTCTCGGGCCCGCTCACGGACACCTCGGCGCACGCCCCGCGGCCGTACCCGAACAGGACCAACTCGCCCGGCTCCCCGGTCACTTCGACGGTCGGCGCGCCGGCCCGCCCGAACTCCGCGCGGCGCCCGTCGGGGTGCACCAGCGCCAGCTGGACCGGCAGCCGGCGGCCGTGCTCGAACCGCATCAGCGAGGGCAGCCGCCGCCACAGCGCCTCCGCCAGCCCCGGATCGACCGGCTCCGGGCCCACCGCCGCGCCGGCCCGGCGGACGTCCTCCGCGTGCACGAAGTACTCCACCATGTTGGCCACCTCGTCCACCCCGGGCAGCGCGAACGGCGACAGCCCGGGCGGCCCGGAGCGGAACAGCCGCACCAACTCCCCGTACGGGCGCTGCGCGAACCCGTACTGCACCCGCCGCGTCAGGCCCGCCAGCGCCCGCACCCGGATCCCCGCCGCGGCCACCGGCCGCCGCTCCCGCAGCACCAGGTGGGCCGCCAGCTCCCTGGTCCCCCACCCCGCGCACCGGGTGGGTGCGTCGGGGCCGGCCGCCGCCAGCAGTCCGGCCAGCCGTTCGCGTTCCGCCCGTGCATGCCTCGTCGCCATGCGGCACAGCGTAGGGCGTGTCCGACGAGCCCGAGGCTCCGGCCGCCCTTGTGGTGCCGGGGGAGCGGGAGGAGGAGAGTGGAAGACGGCGCGATCGACGGACGCAGGCAGGCAGGGGGAGGGAACCGGGAGGCCCGAGATGACCTTTGTACAGATCGTCGAGTGCCGCACGCAGCGGCCCGACGAGCTCAACCGGCTGATGGACGAGTGGATCGAGCGGACGCGCGGCCGGCGCACGGCCACCCACGCGATGGTCGCCGCCGACCGGGCGGACGCCCAGCACATCGTGGAGATCGTCGAGTTCCCCTCCTACGAGGCGGCGATGCGCAACTCCGGGCTGCCGGAGACCGACCGGATCTTCCACGAGATGGTGGCCCTGTGCCAGGAGCCGCCCACCTTCACCGACCTGGACCTGGTCCGGGACGACCGGTTCCACAAGGAGGCGGCCCGCAGGCTGCTGGTGGACACCGCGCGCGGCGACATGACCCCGCTCGACCAGCTGCTCGCACCGGACTACCGCGACCACGACCCGACGATGGACGGCGACACGGTCGGCCCGGCGGCCGTCCGGCAGATGATCGAGAACTACCGCAAGGCCTTCGACTTCACCTTCGACATCCACAGCCAGGTCGCCGAGGGCGACATGGTGGCCTGCCGGTGGACCTGGCGGGGCACCCAGATCGGCGAGTACCAGGGCATGCCCGCCACCCACAGGACGATCGAGGCCGACGGGATGACGATGTTCCGGTTCGAGGACGGCATGGCCAAGGAAGGCTGGTGGAGCTGGGACGCCGTCGCGATGATGCAGCAGCTGGGCCGGATGCCCGCCTCCTGAGCCGGCTGCCCGCAGACCCGTGGGTGGAGCGTCAGCGCAGCGACCCGGTCAGCTTCTGCCCGCCCTGGTGGTCGCTGACGGCCAGGGTGCAGGTCGCCTTGTGCATCCCCTGCTGGTAGTACTGCAGGTAGGGGCCGAGCGGGAAGCCGTAGTACGGGCCGCCGCCGCCTTGGCGCTGCTCCCACTCGGCCAGCGGCGCCTTGCACAGGTCGCGCAGCGCCCGGCCGATCAGGGTGTCGCTGGTCAGCCCGTCCGGCAGCACCACGTTCGCGATCGCCTCGGCGTCGTGCGGCTGGGCGCACGGCCGCTCCTCGGCCCGGGTGACCTGCTCGCTCAGCTGCGGGTGGTCCAGGCAGGTGCCCGGCAGGAAGTACGGGTAGGGCAGCACCTCGGTCGGCGTCGGGCTCGGGCTGGCCGAGGGGCTCGGCGAGGGCGGCGGTGGCGCGGCCACCCGGTGCCCGCCCTCCGGCCACAGCAGCACCGCCGCACCGACCACCAGCACCACCACGGCGACCACCGTCGCCACCACCCGCCGCTGCCGCACCGCTGCCCCCTCGACTCGCAGCCATTGTCGCCGCGGCCGCCCGCCGCCGACAGCGGTTCGACGAATTCCGGCTACGCTGGCCGCGGCACGGCCCTGATCGAGGGGTCAGAACTTCATGCGTGTGGGGATCATCGGGCACGAGGGCCTGTCTGACCTGACCGAGATGCTGGTCCGCGGCGAGCTGTGGCGGCTGGTGACCGGCTACGGCGCGTACGAGCTGGTCGGGGTCGGCTGCCTGGCGCCCGGCCCGGAGACCTGGTTCGCCCGGGCGGTGCTCGACCACGGCGGGCGGATCGAGGTGATCGTCCCCGCCACCGCCGCCGGTCGACCCGGGCACCGGTTGCTGGACCGGGCGGGCGCCGTGCACCGCCTCGCCCCGGTCGCGTACGGCGGCCTCGGCGAGGACACCGACCGGGCGCTGGTCGGCATGATCGACGAGCTGATCGCGGTCTGGGACGGCCGGCCCGGTACGCGGCCCGCCGCGGTGGTCGAGGCGGCCCGGCGGGCCGGGCTGTTCGTCCAGGTGGTCTGGCCGCTCGGCTGCGAGAGCCCATGATCCGCCGCCCCCGCCCCGGCTGCCACAATGGACGGCATGTCCACCACGCCCGCCGCCCCCGGCACCACCGACCTCGACCCGGCCGTCGCGGCCCGCCTCAAGCGGACCGAGGACGGGCTGCTGCCCGCCATCGCCCAGCAGTACGACACCGGCGAGGTGCTGATGCTGGGTTGGATGGACGACGAGGCGCTGCACCGCACCCTGACCACCGGCCGGTGCACCTACTGGAGCCGCAGCCGCCGCGAGTACTGGGTCAAGGGCGACACCTCGGGCCACCTCCAGCACGTCAAGAGCGTCGCGCTGGACTGCGACGGCGACACCCTGCTGGTCAAGGTCGACCAGGTCGGCGCCGCCTGCCACACCGGTGAGCGCACCTGCTTCGACGCCGACCAGCTGCCGCTCGCTCGGTAACCTGACCCCGACATCCGCCCGCCTACCCGAACGGTGCCCCGATCCATGGACCTTGAGGCATTCCGCAAGCTCGCCGCAGACACCCGGGTCATCCCCGTCACCCGCCGGCTCCTGGCGGACGGTCTCACCCCGATCGGCGTCTACCGCAGCCTGGCCGCCGAACGTCCCGGCACCTTCCTGCTGGAGTCGGCCGAGCAGGGCCGCAGCTGGTCGCGCTACTCCTTCGTCGGCGTGCGCAGCGCCGCCACCCTGACCGTCGGCCCGGACGGCGGGGCCCGCTGGCTCGGCGCGCCGCCGGTCGGCATCCCCACCGACGGCGACCCGCTGGAGGTGCTGCGGGCCGCGCTCGCCGCCCTGCACACCCCCCGGCACGCCGACGACGGCCTGCCCCCGCTCACCGGCGGCCTGGTCGGCTACCTCGGCTACGACATCGTCCGCCGCCTGGAGAAGCTGCCCGACCTCACCCCGGACGACCTGCGGCTGCCCGAGCTGACCATGCTGCTCGCCACCGACCTCGCGGTCCTCGACCACGTGGACGGCAGCGTGGTGCTGATCGCCAACGCGGTCAACCACAACGACCTGGACACCGGCGTCGACGAGGCCCACGCGGACGCCGTGGCCCGGCTGGACGCCATGCAGGCCGACCTGCTGCGCCCGGTCGACCCGGGCCTGGCGACCTTCACCCCGACCGCGGCCGACGCCCGGTCCCCGTTCGGCGGCGAGCCGTACCGCAGGGCCGTCGAGGAGGTGAAGGAGCGGATCCGGGCCGGCGAGGCCTTCCAGGTGGTGCCCTCGCAGCGGTTCGAGGCGCCCTGCCCGGCCAGCGCCCTGGACGTGTACCGGGTGCTGCGCACCACCAACCCCAGCCCGTACATGTACCTGTTCCGCTTCCCCGGGCCGGACGGAGGCGCCGAGGGCGGCTTCGACGTGGTCGGCTCCAGCCCCGAGGCGCTGGTGAAGGTGACCGCGGGCGAGGCCATGGTGCACCCGATCGCCGGCACCCGGCACCGCGGCGCCACCCCGCACGAGGACGCCGAGCTGGCCGCCGAGCTGCTCGCCGACCCCAAGGAGCGGGCCGAGCACCTGATGCTGGTCGACCTCGGCCGCAACGACCTCGGCCGGGTCTGCGAGCCGGGCAGCGTCGAGGTGGTCGACTTCATGGCGATCGAGCGCTACAGCCACGTGATGCACATCGTCTCCACCGTCACCGGCCGGGTCGCCCCCGGCCGCAGCGCCTTCGACGTGCTGACCGCCTGCTTCCCGGCCGGCACGCTCTCCGGCGCGCCCAAGCCGCGGGCGATGCAGATCATCGAGGAGCTGGAGCCCACCCGCCGCGGCCTGTACGGCGGCTGCGTCGGCTACCTGGACTTCGCCGGCGACTCGGACACCGCGATCGCGATCCGCACCGCCGTGATCCGCGACCGCACCGCCTACGTCCAGGCCGGCGCGGGCGTGGTCGCCGACTCCGACCCCGCCGCCGAGGACACCGAGTGCCGCAACAAGGCGGCCGCCGTCCTGAGCGCCGTCGCCACCGCCAACACCCTGCGCGCGCCGCTGTCGTGAGGACAGCAGGGCTGTCGAGTCGGATGAGGAGGCGGACGGCGTGACCGCGATGACCACGGCGAGTGCCTGGGACGTCCTGGAGGGCACCAACGTCCCGAACGGCTACCGCGTCGAGATCACGGACGGGAAGATCATCATGACCCCCCGGGGGATGGCGCAGATGAAGGTCATCTTCAAGGCCGCCCGCCAGATCGAGGACCAGCTCGCCGGCCGCGGTGACTTCATCTCGGATGTCATGGTCGACTTCCCCTCGGCCCTCCACGGATACGCGCCCGACCTGGCCATCATCGCCCCAGGTGCCGAGCTCAACGGCCGCGGCCGGTACGAGTGGCACGACCTGGAGGCCGTCCTCGAGGTCGCCTCGCCGTCGAGTCAGGACAACGACTTCGTCAAGAAGCTTCGGCTCTACGCCGAGTGCGGCATCCCGGTCTACGCGGTGATCGACCCGCGCGAGGGCATGTGCACGGTGCATTCCGCCCCGCAGCGGTCGGGGGTGTATCGCGAGATCGAGCGGGTCCCGTTCGGCCAGGACCTGACCGTTCCGTTGGAGGGACGCACGGTCGTGATCACTACCGACGGGTTCCCGCGTGACCCCGGGCGGTCGGTCGGGTGTGCGGGTCAGGGATAGTGGACGGGTGACCGAACAGACCGCACCCCGCCCCACCGACCGCCGCAGCCTCGGCCTGATGCTGCTGCTCACCGCGCTCGGCGCCGTCCTGGTGCTGACCGCGGTCGGGCGGACCTGGGCGCGGGGGGTGGTGACCGGGCTGGACGGTGGCCGGCTGGAGATCAGCGCGGCCGGCTCCACCCTGACCGGGCTGCCCGGGGGCCTGGCGCTGGTCGCGCTGGCCGCGGCGGTGGCGGTGTTCGCGGTGCGCGGCCGGGCCCGGACGGCCGTCGGCGTGCTCACGGTGCTGGCCGGGGCGGGCGCGGCGGCGGGCGCGGTGCTCGGTGCCACCGACACCGCGGGCCTGCACACCGAGGCCGCCCGCAAGCTGGCGCTGGCCGACGCGCACGCGCAGGCCGTCACCCACTCGTTCTGGCCCTGGGTCGCGCTCGCCGGCGGCGTGCTGCTGGCCCTGGCCGGCCTGCTGACCGTCCGCTCCGGCCGGTACTGGCCGGCGATGGGGGCCCGGTACGAGGCGCCGACCGCGGCCGGCGCCCGCCCGGGGAAGGCCGCCGGGGCGCCGCGGCCGGCGAGCTCCCCGGCCGACCTGTGGAAGGCGCTGGACCGCGGCGAGGACCCGACCGGCTGATCCCGCCGCCGCTGCCCGGCAGGTGTGACGAGGGCTACCGGGCCCCCCTTTGGGGCTTGACGTAACGGCCCGGCACAATGGAAGGCGTCAACCCGTCGAGCGCCACGCGGCCGCCCGCCCGGGACCCGGAGAACCAAGGAGCACCAGCAGATGTCGGCAGCAGCGCACGGCCACACCCCCGCCGCCTGGACCGGCGTGACCATCGCCTTCATCGGCTTCACCGTCAGCGGTGTCGCCATGATCATCCCGAGCATCCCGCTCTTCTGGGCCGGTCTCGTGGTCGTCCTGGCCGCCGGCGTGGTGGGCAAGGCCATGGCGATGGCGGGCATGGGCAAGCAGCCCAGCCAGAACTTCGCCCCCGCCCCGGCCGCCCTCGAGGTCGAGGAGCGCACCGCGGTCGGCGCCGCCTGACCCGCGGCACACCCCAGCGGTACGGGAACCAGCGGTACGGGACTCAGCGGTACGAGCGGCGGGCGCGCCACGCCCGCCGCTGCGCGTTCGCCCGGGCGGACCCGCGGCCGGGCACAATCTCAGCGTGAACGCTCCCGCCGCCCCCGCCTCGCCCGGCTCCGCGCTGCGCAGGCTCGGCCGCCCGCTCGCCGCCCTCGTGGCGGTCGCCGCCCCGACCGCGTACGTCGCCGCGGTCGACCCCAACGCCCCGGGCCACTACCCGACCTGCCCGGTGCTGCAGGCCACCGGCTGGTGGTGCCCCGGCTGCGGCGGGCTGCGCTGCGTGCACGCGCTGGCCTCGGGCGATCTCAACACGGCCGGCCATGACAACCTGCTGGTGCTGGTGTTCGCGGTGGTGCTCGCGGTGTTCTGGCTGCGCTGGGTTTGGGCCGCACTCACCGGCGGACCGGCCCCCAGGATCTCGTTCGGCCTGCGCCAGACCCTCCTGCTGGTCCTGCTGCTGGCCGTCTTCACCGTGCTGCGCAACCTCCCGCCGGGCGCCGGACTGGCCCCGCCGGCGGTCTGAACCGGCGGGCGTCCGGGCGCGCGCGCCGGCGCTCGGGAGGTCCGCTCCGCGAGACGCGAGCCGGTCGGATGCGCTGCACGCCCCCGGCGCCCGATACCATCGAAGGGCCGACGGGTACGCGGAAGCACAGGATCCTCACCGATCCGGGCGAACCGCCACCCGGGGCCAGACCCACTGCAAGACCCGGCGGGGCCCGAACCCCGCCGGCTCACAGCCAGCAGAAGATGATGGGGGCGCTCGCGTGAGTGTGCTCGACGAGATCATCGACGGGGTCCGTGAGGACCTCGCCGAGCGACAGGCCCGGGTCACCCTGGACGAGCTCAAGGAGCTCGCCGCCAAGGCGCCCGACGCGAAGGACGGCGTGGCCGCCCTGCGCGGCGACGGCGTCCGGGTGATCTGCGAGGTCAAGCGCTCCAGCCCGTCGAAGGGCGCGCTGGCGGCCATCGCCGACCCGGCCGCCCTGGCCGTGGACTACGCCGCGGGCGGTGCGGCCGCGATCAGCGTGCTGACCGAGCAGCGCCGCTTCGGCGGCTCCCTCGCCGACCTCGACGCCGTGCGCGCCGCGGTCGACACCCCGGTGCTGCGCAAGGACTTCATCGTCACCGCCTACCAGCTCTGGGAGGCCCGTGCGCACGGCGCCGACCTGGCGCTGCTGATCGTCGCCGCGCTGGAGCAGCCGGCCCTGGTCTCGCTGATCGAGCGGGCCGAGTCGATCGGCCTCACCCCGCTGGTCGAGGTGCACGACGAGGAGGAGATCGCCCGCGCCGTGGACGCCGGCGCGCGGATCATCGGCGTCAACGCGCGCAACCTCAAGACCCTCGAGGTGGACCGCAACACCTTCGGCAACGTGGTGGACGCCATCCCGGCGCACATCGTCAAGGTGGCCGAGTCCGGGGTGCGCGGCCCGCACGACCTGATCTCCTACGCCAACCTCGGGGCGGACGCCGTCCTGGTCGGCGAGTCCCTGGTGACCGGCAAGGATCCGCGGACCGCGGTCGCCGACCTGGTCGCCGCCGGCGCCCACCCGGCGCTGCGCAACAACGGGCGGGGCTGACCCCGACCGTGTCACTCGCCTCCCGCCTCGCCCCCGGCTGCCGCCCGCGCGGCTGCCGCGCGCCCGCACGCCGGGTGCTGGGGCGGCGGGTGCGGTACGTGATCGGCTGCGAGCCGGGACAGGTGCCGGGGCGCCGATGGCGCGGGACGCACGGCTGACCGCGAGGTCGCCGACCCGTCACCGCACGCCATCCCCTTCACCGCAAGGACTCTCTCCATGTCCGAGAACTACCGCCCGGGCACCCAGGTCCCGGACGCCCGCGGCTATTTCGGCGCCTACGGCGGACGCTTCATCCCCGAGGCACTGGTCGCCGCCGTCCAGCAGGTCGCCGACGAGTACGAGAAGGCGAAGGCCGACCCGGCCTTCATCGCCGAGCTCGACCTCCTGCTCAAGGACTACACCGGCCGCCCGAGCCCGCTGACCGACGTCCACCGGTTCTCCGCCGAGGCCGGCGGCGCCCGGGTCCTGCTCAAGCGCGAGGACCTCAACCACACCGGGTCCCACAAGATCAACAACGTGCTGGGCCAGGCGCTGCTCACCCGGCGGATGGGCAAGACCCGGATCATCGCCGAGACCGGCGCGGGCCAGCACGGCGTGGCCACCGCCACCGCCTGCGCGCTGTTCGGCTTCGACTGCACCATCTACATGGGCGAGGTCGACACCGAGCGCCAGGCGCTCAACGTGGCCCGGATGCGGATGCTCGGCGCCGAGGTGGTGGCGGTGAAGTCCGGCAGCCGCACCCTCAAGGACGCGATCAACGAGGCGTTCCGCGACTGGGTCGCCAACGTGGACTCCACCCACTACCTGTTCGGCACGGTGGCCGGTCCGCACCCGTTCCCGATGATGGTCCGCGACTTCCACCGGGTGATCGGCGTGGAGGCCCGCGAGCAGGTGCTGGAGCGCACCGGCCGGCTGCCCGACGCGGTGGTCGCCTGCGTCGGCGGCGGCTCCAACGCGATGGGCATCTTCCACGAGTTCATCCCGGACGCGGAGGTCCGGCTGATCGGCTGCGAGGCGGCCGGCGAGGGCGCCGAGACCCCGCGCCACGCGGCCACCCTGACCAAGGGCGACCCGGGGGTGCTGCACGGCTCGCGCACCTACGTGCTGCAGGACGAGGACGGCCAGACCATCGAGAGCCACTCCATCTCGGCGGGCCTGGACTACCCGGGCGTCGGCCCCGAGCACGCCTGGCTGAAGGACACCGGCCGGGCGGAGTACCGCCCGGTGAGCGACGACGAGGCGATGCAGGCGCTGCGCCTGCTCTCCCGCACCGAGGGCATCATCCCGGCCATCGAGAGCGCCCACGCGCTGGCCGGCGCCCTGGTGCTCGGCCGCGAACTCGGCCCGCAGGCCACCCTCCTGGTCAGCCTCTCCGGCCGTGGCGACAAGGACATGCACACCGCCGCGCAGTACTTCGGCCTCTACGACGACCACGCCGCCGACGGGGGCAAGTGACCATGACCCAGACCAAGCTGAGCGCCACCCTCGCCGCCACCAGGGCGGAGGGCCGGGCCGCACTGATCGGCTACCTGCCGGCCGGGTTCCCGACCGTCGACGGCGGCATCAAGGCGATCCACGCCCTGATCGAGGGCGGCTGCGACATCGTCGAGGTCGGCCTGCCGCACTCCGACCCGGTGCTGGACGGTCCGACCATCCAGACCGCCGACGACATCGCGCTGCGGGCCGGGGTGAAGATCAAGGACGTGCTGCGCACGGTGGCCGAGGTGTCCGCCCGCAGCGACGCGCCGGTGCTGGTGATGACCTACTGGAACCCGGTGGACCGCTACGGCGTGGCCCGCTTCGCCGCGGACCTGGCCGCGGCGGGCGGCGCCGGCTGCATCCTGCCGGACCTCCCGGTGGAGGAGTCGGACGAGTGGCGCAAGGCCGCCGCGGAGCACGGGCTGGACACCGTCTTCGTGGTCGCGCCGAGCAGCCGCGACCGGCGCCTGGCCGAGGTCACGGCGGCGGGCTCCGGCTTCGTCTACGCGGCCGCGGTGATGGGCGTGACCGGCACCCGGGCGGCGGTCGGCAACCTCGCCGAGGACCTGGTCGCCCGGACCCGGGCCACCACCGAGCTGCCGGTCTGCGTCGGCCTCGGGGTCTCCTCGGCGGCCCAGGCGGCCGAGGTGGCCCGGTTCGCGGACGGCGTGATCGTCGGGTCCGCGTTCGTCCAGCGGATCCTGGACGCCGACGGTGACGAGCAGGCCGGCCTGACGGCCGTCCGGGCGCTGGCCGCCGAGCTCGCGGACGGTGTCCGCGCCGGCTGACCCTGCCCGTGCCCCGGAGGCCCGCCGGCCCTCGCCCTGCGAGGTGCCGGCGGGCCTTTCGCTTGACGGCCCTCGGAGAAACTTCCCTATCACTCCGTATCCAGTGCTAGTTTGAGTGCCGATAGGGAAGTAAAGGGAGTGTCGACGAGGATGTCTCAGCAGCTGTACTCGGTGGAGCAGGTCGCCGACCTGCTGGGCCTGCACGTGCGGACGGTGCGCGGCTACGTGCGCGACGGGCGGCTGGCCGCGGTGCGGATCGGCAAGCAGTACCGGATCGCCCGCGAGGACCTGGAGTCCTTCACCGGCCGCCCGGTGCCCGGCCCCGAGGTCGCCGCCGCCCCCGGCGGCGAGGTCACCTGCGTGGTGCGGCTGGAGGGGATCGACCAGGATCGGATGCAGCGGCTCACCACCCTGCTCACGGCCTCGCTGACCGGCCGGCCGCCGGGCGGCGAGCCGCTGCGGGTGGAGACCGTCCACGACGAGGAGCGGTCCACCGCCCGGCTCGTGGTGATCGGCGGCCTGGAGGACAGCGCCGAGATCCTCCGCCTGATCGCCGTGCTGACCGGGCAGCCCCGGTGACCGCCCGCCCGACCGAGGAGAGGACCGAACCCGTGCCGCAGGCCCTGCACGACCTCGACGGCGTCCCGGTGCTGCTGTGCACCGCGGACGGCCCACCGCTGGCGGGTGGGCAGGAGGCGCTCGACCTGATCGGCGAGGCCTTCGGCACCGGCGCCCGGTGGGTGGCCGTCCCCGCCGAACGGCTGCCGGCGGAGTTCTTCCGGCTGCGCACCCGGCTGGCCGGCGAGGTGGTCCAGAAGTTCGCCAACTACTGCCTCGGGCTGGCCGTGCTGGGTGACATCTCCCGGCACACCGCCGCCGGCACGGCGCTCGGGGACTTCGTCCGGGAGAGCAACGAGGGCCGCCAGCTCTGGTTCGTGGCGGACCTCGCCGAGCTGCGCGGGCGGCTGGCCCGGGAGCGCGGCACGGCGCTCTGACGGCGCGGCACCCGCCGGTGGCACGCCGAACGAGTGAACACCGGTGCCGACACGCATCGGTGACGGTTGACCGGCGTTGAGCGGAGGGACGACTCTCCGGTGCCCTGGGCCCTTCGTGGTTCGTGCACCGTTCGACCGATGCCGCTCCGCGAAAGGGCCGCCCGTGCCGTGCCTCCAGCGTTCCGTCCTGCTCCGTGCCGCTGCCGCCGCCCTCGCGCTGAGCGCCTGCGTGGGGGTGGACGCGGCCGTCGAGCAGGCGCTCGCCCGGCGCGGCGTGGAGCGGGCCCGGGAGGACGCGTACGTCTGCGGCGAGGCGGCCCGGCTGGCCGCCGAGGTGCGGGCCGACCGGGCCCTGCCGGGCGGCCGGATCCCGCTCGACGACCTGGCCCGGCGGGGCCGTTGCGCCGACCGCACCCCGTAGGGTGATCTTCGCCGAATCGGACATATGACCGCCTATGCTCACTCATTCGGCTTAATTCGTGAAACTGGAGGAACTCCCCCTTTTCCCCTACGGTTCATCAGGCAGGACGCCGCGCCCGCTGGGTGGCGGCGGCGAACGTAGGAGGGGGCCTGATGGCCAGTCAGCAGACCGCCGAGCCGGTCGCGGGTTCGCGGCTGCGCCGGGCGGTGGACGGCCCGGCGGCCGAGTGGTTCGGCCTGGCCGTGCGGCTGGGGCTGGCGGTGGTCTGGGGCTGGGCCGGGCTGGCGAAGATCTCCGACCCGGCCGAGGCGGCCCAGGCCGTCCGGGCCTACGAGATCCTGCCCGAATCGCTGGTCAAGCCGATCGGCTACGGCCTGCCGTTCCTGGAGCTGGCCCTCGCGCTGCTGCTGCTGATCGGCCTCGGGACCAGGATCGTCGCCGCGATCTCCGCGCTGCTGCTGCTCGCCTTCATCGCCGGGATCTCCTCCGCCTGGGCGCGCGGCATCTCCATCGACTGCGGCTGCTTCGGCGGCGGCGGCACGGTGGACGCCTCGAAGACCGAGTACCTCCAGGAGATCCTGCGGGACTCCGGCTTCCTGCTGCTGGCCGCGTGGCTGATCTACCGGCCGCGGACGAAGCTCTCGGCCGACGCCTGGCTCGCCGCCTAGGCGCGCCCGCCCGGCCACCCACCCCGGAGACCCGATTCCCTTGGAAACAGCACCCATGAGTGAGAAGAACCGAGAAGGCAAGCGCAACGCCCGCGACCGGATGCGTGAGGCGCGGGCCGCCGACGAGGCCCGCGACAAGCGCAAGAAGAAGCTGGTGATCGGCGGTGCGGTGCTGGCGGTGATCGCCGTCGCCGTGGTGGTCGGCGTGGTGGTGCAGGACCAGCGCTCCAAGCCGGAGACCCCGGTCGCCGCCCCGACCGGCGCGATCGGCGACAAGAACCTGGTGATCCCGGCCGGCCCGGCCAACGCCCCGTCCGTGCTCACCGTCTACGAGGACCCGCGCTGCCCGGCCTGCGGTTCCTTCGAGCGCCAGTTCTCGCCCACCGTCGACCAGTTGGAGGACGAGGGCAAGCTCTTCGTCAACTACCACGTGGTCTCCTTCATCGACCGTTCGCTCGGCGGCAGCGGCTCCAAGTACGGGGCCAACGCGCTCGCCTGCGCCCAGGACGCGGGCCACTTCCGGGACTACCACGACGTGCTGTACCGCAACCAGCCGGAGGAGACCAGCGACGCCTTCGGCAACAAGGCGACCCTGATCGAGCTGTCCAAGCAGGTCCCCGGCCTGGACACGCCCGCCTTCGAGGCCTGCGTCAACGACAACAAGTACGGCGACTGGGTGTCGTCGGTCCAGCAGGACTTCGACAAGTCCAGCTACAAGTCCACCCCGACCGTGCTGCTCAACGGCGAGCCGATCTACCCGAAGAAGGGTGAGGACCAGATCTCACCGGAGAACCTGGTGAAGTGGGTGGACGAGGCCAACGCCGGCAAGCCGCTCGGCACCCCCGGGCCGAACGGCCAGAGCCCCGCGCCGACCAGCACCGCCGCGGAGAGCAACACCCCGCCCTCCCCCTGACCGGGGCCCCGACCCGCCGCCGCACCTCCCGCCCGGGGTGCGGCGGCGCCGTGCTGCGCCCGGACGGCACCCGCGGCCCGGCCGGCGCAGGCGGTGGGTGGCCGGGCCGACGGTGTTTGGCCAAGCTGTGACCGGCTGCGGTGCCGGAGTGACGGGTGCGACACGGTAGCGTCGACCCTGCCATGGATATCGCTTACATTCCGAGCCCGTCGCGGGGCGTCCTGTACCTGGGGCCGATCCCGCTGCGCGCCTACGCCTTCTGCATCATCATCGGTGTCGTCGTGGCCGTGTGGCTCGGCAGCAAGCGCTGGGTCGCCCGCGGCGGCGCCAAGCACACCGTCGGGGACATCGCGGTCTGGGCCGTGCCGTTCGGCCTGGTCGGCGGCCGGCTCTACCACGTGATCACCGACAACCAGCTCTACTTCGGGGCCGGCCGCAACCCCTGGAACGCCTTCAAGATCTGGGAGGGCGGCCTCGGCATCTGGGGCGCGATCGCGCTCGGCGCGCTGGGCGCCTGGATCGGCTGCCGCCGCCGCGGCGTCCCGCTGCCCGCCTACGCGGACGCGATCGCCCCGGGCATCGCGCTGGCCCAGGCCTGCGGCCGCTGGGGCAACTGGTTCAACCAGGAGCTGTACGGCAAGCCGACCACGCTGCCCTGGGGCCTGAAGATCGACAAGGTGATGCCGGACGGCACCGTCACCACCGGCATCTACCACCCGACCTTCCTGTACGAGTCGCTCTGGTGCGTCGGCGTCGCCGTGCTGGTGATCTGGGCGGACCGCCGGTTCACCCTCGGCCACGGCCGGGCGTTCGCGCTGTACGTGGCCGCGTACACCGTCGGCCGGTTCTGGATCGAGTACCTGCGGATCGACGAGGCGCACCACTTCCTCGGCCTGCGGCTGAACGACTGGACCTCGATCCTGGTCTTCGCCGGCGCGGTCGCCTACCTGGTGGTCGTCGGGAAGAAGCGCCCGGGCCGCGAGGCGCCGGACTCCATCGACCCGGCCGCCGACGGGGCCGCGCAGGCAGTGGACGAGGACGACGCCGGGCCCGCCGGGCCCGCCGCCGTGCCGGCCCCCTCCCAGGAGAGCGCCGACCTGACCGATCCGGCCGGATCCGACGGGCCCGCCGAGGCCCCGGACAAGCCCGGGAAGAACTCCGACCAGCCCTCCTGACCAGCGGTTGTCCGGCCCTTCGGCCGCCCTCGCCCGACCCGGCGAGGGCGGCCGAAGGCGTGTTCGGACAGCCTTACTTTGCTGGAAACTCGCAGGTCAGATGGCTAACGTCGAGCTCAAGAGCCCTACGGGCAGCTCCGGCTGCACCCGGGGGGAGGAGCTCGACAGAAAGCTGGGACCACCATGACCGCGACCATCACCGAACCGACCGTCGAGGGCCAGCCGCGGATACCCCACGAGGGGCACCACCGCGACGTCAACGGCGGCTGGCTGCGGCCCGCCGTGTTCGGCGCGATGGACGGCCTGGTCTCCAACCTGGCGCTGATGACCGGTGTGGTCGGCGGCGACGTCGGCCGCACCGCCGTGATCATCACCGGGCTGGCCGGGCTCGCCGCGGGCGCCTGCTCGATGGCGGCGGGGGAGTACACCTCGGTCGCCTCCCAGCGCGAGCTGGTCGAGGCCGAGATCGAGGCCGAGCGCCTGGAGCTGCGCCGCAACCCGAAGGGGGAGCTGGCCGAGCTGGCGCAGCTGTACATCGCCAAGGGGGTGGAGCCGGAGCTCGCCCACGAGGTGGCCCGGCAGCTGTCGGTGGACCCGGAGCGGACCCTGGCGATCCACGCCCGGGAGGAGCTCGGCATCGACCCGGAGGACCTGCCCTCGCCGCTGGTGGCCGCCGCCTCCTCGTTCGCCTGCTTCGCGGTGGGCGCGCTGCTGCCGCTGCTGCCGTACCTGCTGGGCGCCACCGTGCTGTGGCCGGCGCTGGCGCTGGCGGCGGCCGGGCTGTTCGCCTGCGGCGCGGTGGTCGCCCGGGTCACCGCCCGCAGCTGGTGGTTCAGCGGACTGCGCCAGCTGGTGCTCGGCGGTACCGCCGCCGGGGTGACCTTCCTGCTCGGTCACCTGATCGGCGGCCAGGTCGGCTGACCAGGTGCGGCAGGGCGGGCGCGGGGGCCCGGGACGGCTGTGCGATGACACATGAGGTTGCATGGTTATGCCTGAGCATGCGTGATGTTCCGCACATGGGGGTGGGCCGTCGCCTGTCCTAGTCTCGGCGACAGGGACGGCCGCCCGAGGATTCCCAACTCCTCGACCGGCTGTCGGGATGGATTCGCAGGCGGGGTGCGTCCCGTCATGTGGACGGGGAGTTTCGGCCCTGTTTCGGGCCGCATGCGGACGGGCACACTGGTGGCAACGTGCGGACCAGGGCCAGTCTCCCCAGCCCCGGGCTAACCGCCGCAAACGGCGTCTGACCTGCGGATTATGTCCGCGATGTGGACGCGATATTCCACTTCTCGGGATATCCGGCATCATGTAACCTGCACGAAATCGCATCAGGGCCAACGTCGTCCCTATTGCTCAGCTTCTTGCCAATGACGACGACGGGAGAGCCGATGCTGTCTGCATCCATGCACTCCGCCAACGAGCCCGAGCAGGCCGCCGCCCGGCCCTACGCGCTCGTTCCGGATGCGCGACCTGTAGCTCAGGGCCTGTACGACCCCCGCAACGAGCGTGATGCCTGCGGCGTCGGCTTCGTCGCCACGCTGACCGGTGCGGCCGACCACACCGTCGTCGAGCAGGCGCTGACCGTGCTGCGCAACCTGGAGCACCGGGGTGCCACCGGCGCCGAGCCGGACTCCGGTGACGGCGCGGGCATCCTGACCCAGATCCCGGACGCCTTCCTGCGCGCCAACGTGCCCTTCGAGCTGCCGGCCGCCGGGCACTACGCCGTCGGCATCGCCTTCCTCCCGCGCGACGACGTCGCCGCCGACCTCGCCGCGGAGCGGATCGAGGCCGTCGCCGCCGAGGAGGGTGCCACCGTCCTCGGCTGGCGCGAGGTCCCGGTCACCCCCGACCTGCTGGGCGCCACCGCCCGCTCGGTGATGCCCCGCTTCCGCCAGCTGTTCGTCACCCACGGTGCGAGGAGCGGCGTCGAGCTGGACCGGACCGCCTTCGTGGTCCGCAAGCGCGCCGAGCGCGAGGTCGGCGTGTACTTCCCGTCGCTGTCCGCCCGCACCATCGTCTACAAGGGCATGCTGACCACCGGCCAGCTGGAGCCCTTCTTCCCCGACCTGTCGGACCGGCTCTACGCCTCCGCGCTCGGCCTGGTGCACTCGCGGTTCTCCACCAACACCTTCCCGAGCTGGCCGCTCGCCCACCCGTACCGGTTCGTCGCGCACAACGGCGAGATCAACACGGTCAAGGGCAACCGGAACTGGATGACCGCCCGGGAGTCCCAGCTCGCCACCGACCTGATCGACGGCGACCTCAGCCGGATCTTCCCGATCTGCACCCCGGACCACTCCGACTCGGCCTCCTTCGACGAGGTCCTGGAGCTGCTCCACCTCGGCGGCCGCTCGCTGCCGCACGCGGTGCTGATGATGATCCCGGAGGCGTGGGAGAACCACGCCACCATGGAGCCGGCCCGCCGCGCGTTCTACCAGTACCACTCCAACCTGATGGAGCCCTGGGACGGCCCGGCCTGCGTCACCTTCACCGACGGCACCCGGATCGGCGCCGTGCTGGACCGCAACGGCCTGCGCCCGGCCCGGTACTGGGTCACCGAGGACGGTCTGGTGGTGCTCTCCTCCGAGGTCGGCGTGCTCGACCTGGACCAGGAGACCATCGTCAAGAAGGGCCGGCTGCAGCCCGGCAAGATGTTCCTCATCGACACCGCGGAGCACCGCATCGTCGAGGACGAGGAGATCAAGGCCGAGCTGGCCGCCGAGCACCCGTACGAGGAGTGGGTGGCCGCCGGGCAGATCCAGCTCGCCAAGCTGCCCGAGCGCGAGCACATCGCGCACACCCACGCCTCGGTCACCCGCCGCCAGCAGACCTTCGGCTACACCGAGGAGGAGCTGCGGGTCATCCTCGCGCCGATGGCGCGCACCGGTGGCGAGGCGCTCGGCTCGATGGGCACGGACAGCCCGATCGCCGCGCTCTCGGAGAAGCCCCGGCTGCTCTTCGACTACTTCGTGCAGCTGTTCGCGCAGGTCACCAACCCGCCGCTGGACGCCATCCGCGAAGAGCTGGTCACCTCGCTGCTCAGCAACCTCGGCCCCGAGGGCAACCTGCTGGACGCCTCCCCGTCGGCCTGCCGGTCGGTCGGCATCACCTTCCCGGTGATCGACAACGACGAGCTGGCCAAGCTGGTCCACATCAACGTGGACGGCGACCAGCCGGGCCTGAAGGCCGTCACGCTCTCCGGCCTGTACAAGGTCTCCAGCGGCGGCACCGGCCTGGCCGCCCGGCTCACCGCGATCGCCGCCGAGGCGGACGCCGCGATCGCCGACGGCGCCCGGATCGTGGTGCTCTCCGACCGCCACTCGGACGCCGAGCACGCGCCGATCCCCTCGCTGCTGCTCACCTCCGCGATCCACCACCACCTGATCCGCACCAAGCAGCGCACCCAGGTGTCGCTGATCGTCGAGGCCGGCGACGTGCGCGAGGTGCACCACGTGGCGCTGCTGGTCGGCTACGGCGCCGGCGCGGTCAACCCGTACCTGGCGATGGAGTCGGTCGAGGACCTGGTCGCCCAGGGCACCTTCCTGACCGGCATCGAGTCGGACAAGGCGATCAAGAACCTGATCAAGGCGCTCGGCAAGGGCGTCCTGAAGGTGATGTCCAAGATGGGCATCTCCACCGTCGCCTCCTACCGCGGCGCCCAGGTGTTCGAGGCCATCGGCCTGGCCCAGGAGCTGGTGGACAGCTACTTCTCCGGCACCACCACCAAGCTCGGCGGGATCGGCCTGGAGGAGCTCGCCAAGGAGGTCGCCGCCCGGCATGCCAAGGCGTACCCGGCCTCCGGCATCCCGGCCGCGCACCGCGCGCTGGAGATCGGCGGCGAGTACCAGTGGCGCCGCGAGGGCGAGCCGCACCTGTTTGACCCGGACACGGTCTTCCGGCTGCAGCACTCCACCCGCTCGCGCCGCTACGACATCTTCAAGCAGTACACCGAGCGGGTGAACGAGCAGTCCGAGCGGCTGATGACCCTGCGCGGCCTGTTCAAGCTGGACGGCAAGGGCCGCGCCCCGATCTCCGTCGACGAGGTCGAGCCGGTCTCCGAGATCGTCAGGCGGTTCTCCACCGGCGCGATGTCCTACGGCTCCATCTCGATGGAGGCGCACGAGACGCTGGCCATCGCGATGAACCGGCTCGGCGGCAAGTCCAACACCGGTGAGGGCGGCGAGGACCCGGAGCGGCTGTACGACCCGGAGCGCCGCTCGGCGATCAAGCAGGTCGCCTCCGGCCGGTTCGGCGTCACCTCCGAGTACCTGGTCAACGCGGACGACATCCAGATCAAGATGGCCCAGGGCGCCAAGCCCGGCGAGGGCGGCCAGCTGCCCGGCCACAAGGTGTACCCGTGGGTGGCCAGGACCCGGCACTCGACCCCGGGCGTCGGCCTGATCTCCCCGCCGCCGCACCACGACATCTACTCGATCGAGGACCTCGCCCAGCTGATCCACGACCTGAAGAACGCCAACCCGGCGGCCCGCATCCACGTGAAGCTGGTCTCCGAGGTCGGCGTGGGCACGGTCGCGGCGGGCGTCTCCAAGGCGCACGCGGACGTGGTGCTGGTCTCCGGCCACGACGGCGGCACCGGCGCCTCCCCGCTCACCTCGCTCAAGCACGCGGGCGGCCCCTGGGAGCTCGGCCTCGCCGAGACCCAGCAGACCCTGCTGCTGAACGGCCTGCGCGACCGGATCGTGGTGCAGACCGACGGCCAGCTGAAGACCGGCCGCGACGTGGTGATCGCCGCGCTGCTCGGCGCCGAGGAGTTCGGCTTCGCGACCGCGCCGCTGGTGGTCTCCGGCTGCATCATGATGCGGGTCTGCCACCTGGACACCTGCCCGGTCGGCGTGGCCACCCAGAACCCGGTGCTGCGCGAGCGGTTCTCCGGCAAGCCCGAGTTCGTGGTGAACTTCTTCGAGTTCATCGCGCAGGAGGTCCGGGAGATCCTGGCCGAGCTGGGCTTCCGCTCGATCGAGGAGGCGGTCGGCCACGCCGAGCACATCGACGCCGCCGACGCGATCACCCACTGGAAGGCCGCCGGCCTCGACCTGGCCCCGCTGTTCCACGTGCCCGAGCTGCCCGAGGGCGCGGCCCGGCACAACACCACCGGCCAGGACCACGCGCTCGACAAGGCGCTGGACAACCAGCTGATCGAGCTGGCCGAGGACGCGCTGGTGCGCGGCGACGCCGTCCGCATCCAGCTGCCGATCCGCAACGTCAACCGCACGGTCGGCACCATGCTCGGCCACGAGGTGACCAAGCGGTACCGCGGCGCGGGGCTGCCCGAGGGCACCATCGACGTGACCTTCACCGGCTCGGCCGGCCAGTCCTTCGGCGCGTTCGTGCCGCGCGGCATCACGCTGCGACTGGAGGGCGACGCCAACGACTACGTCGGCAAGGGCCTGTCCGGCGGCGTGCTGGTGGTCCGCCCGGCCCGGGAGGCGGCCGCCATCGGCGCCGACGCCCAGAGCCACGTGATCGCCGGCAACACCATCGGCTACGGCGCCACCGGCGGCCGGATCCACCTGCGCGGCAAGGCCGGCGAGCGGTTCGCGGTCCGCAACTCCGGGGCCACCCTGGTGGTCGAGGGCGTGGGCGACCACGGCCTGGAGTACATGACCGGTGGCCGGGTGGTGATCCTCGGCGAGACCGGGCGCAACCTGGCGGCGGGCATGTCCGGCGGCATCGCGTACGTCCTGGACCTGCGCCCGGCGAACGTCAACGACGGCATGGTGGGCATCGAGGCCCCGACCGCCGACGACCGGGAGTGGCTGCGCGAGACCGTGCAGCAGCACTACGAGGAGACCGGCTCCACCGTCGCCGCCGAGCTCCTGGCCGACTGGGGCAGCGGCGTCAGCCGCTTCTCCAAGATCATGCCGACCGACTACAAGGCTGTGCTCGCCGCCAAGGACGCCGCTGAGCGCGACGGGCTCTCCGAGTCCGAGACCACTCGCAAGATGATGGAGGCGGCACATGGCTGACCCCAAGGGCTTCCTGACCACGCCCAAGCAGCTGGCGGAGCGCCGCCCGGTGGACGTTCGGCTCCGTGACTGGAACGAGGTCTACGTCGAGCGGAGCCTCCTGCCGATCATCACCAAGCAGGCCGGCCGCTGCATGGACTGCGGCATCCCGTTCTGCCACAACGGCTGCCCGCTCGGGAACCTCATCCCCGAGTGGAACGACCTCGCCTACCGGGACGACTGGGCCGGCGCGATCGAGCGGCTGCACGCGACCAACAACTTCCCGGAGTTCACCGGGCGGCTGTGCCCGGCGCCGTGCGAGTCGGCCTGCGTGCTCGGGATCAACCAGGACGCGGTGACCATCAAGAACGTCGAGGTCACCATCATCGACAAGGCCTGGGACCGCGGCGGCGTGGCCGCGCAGATCCCGGAGCGGCTGTCCGGCAAGACGGTCGCCGTGGTCGGCTCCGGGCCGGCCGGACTGGCCGCCGCCCAGCAGCTCACCCGGGCCGGGCACACCGTCGTGGTCTACGAGCGGGCCGACCGGATCGGCGGGCTGCTGCGCTACGGCATCCCCGAGTTCAAGATGGAGAAGCGCCACATCAACCGCCGCATCGAGCAGATGCGCGCGGAAGGTACCCGGTTCCGCACCGGCGTGCACGTCGGCGAGGACATCACCGGCCAGCAGCTGCGCGACCGCTTCGACGCGGTGGTCGTCGCGGCCGGTGCCACCACCGCCCGCGACCTGCCCGTGCCGGGCCGCGAACTGACCGGCATCCACCAGGCGATGGAGTACCTGCCGCTGGCCAACAAGGTGCAGGAGGGCGACTACGTCGAGTCGCCGATCAGCGCCAAGGGCAAGCACGTCGTGGTGATCGGCGGTGGCGACACCGGTGCGGACTGCGTCGGCACCGCCCACCGCCAGGGCGCCGCCTCGGTCACCCAGCTGGAGATCATGCCGCGCCCCGGCGAGGAGCGCCCCGGCCACCAGCCCTGGCCGACCATGCCGATGACCTACAAGGTCACCTCCGCGCACGAGGAGGGCGGCGAGCGGATCTACTCCGTCAACACCACCCACTTCGCCGGCGACGAGGACGGCGCCGTGCAGGAGCTCCACCTGGTCGAGGTAGAGTTCAAGGACGGTCGGTTCGAGCCGGTGCCCGGCAGCGAGCGGGTCCTGCCCGCACAGCTGGTGACCCTCGCGATGGGGTTCACCGGCACGGACGTGAAGAACGGCCTGGTCGAGCAGCTCGGCGTGGAGCTGGACCCCCGGGGCAACGTCGCCCGCGACGGGAAGTTCGGCACCAACGTCGACGGCGTCTACGTGTGCGGTGACGCCGGCCGCGGCCAGTCCCTGATCGTCTGGGCCATCGCCGAGGGCCGCTCCGCGGCCGCCGCGGTGGACCGGTACCTGGGCGGCAAGACCCCGCTGCCCGCCCCGATCCGACCGACCGACCGGCCGCTCGTGGTCTGACGGTCCGTCCTACCCTCAACCCGATCCGCCGGGCCGCTTCGGCCCGGTAGCACCAACCGTGCCCGCCAGAGCCGCCGGGCCCGGTCCTGCGGCGCCTGCCCATTTCCCCGACCAGGTCATGGGGCAGGCGCCGTTCCGCTTCCCGGAAGTTGAGATTTCGCCTATTCCTGGCCGCGCGGCACCGCGGGGTGAAAGGATGCCGCAGTTGGAGAACGCGGGTTCGATCGGCGGAGGTCATCCGGGATGAGCGGCCAGCAAGCGGGCAGCGGCACGACCGCGCGGCGCATGGTGCTCGGCTCCCGGCTGCGCCGGCTGCGCGAAGCCAGCGGGGTGACCAGGGAACAGGCCGGCTACTCGATCCGGGCCTCCGAGTCCAAGATCAGCCGGATGGAACTGGGCCGGGTCGGCTTCAAGACCCGCGACGTCGCCGACCTGCTCACCCTCTACGGCGTGCACGAGGACGACCACCGTGCGGCCGTCCTCGACCTGCTCCAGGAGGCCAACGCCCCGGCCTGGTGGCAGGCCTACACCGACGTGGTGCCCGGCTGGTTCCAGGCCTACCTCGGGCTGGAGGAGGCCGCCGCCTCGATCAGCAGCTACGAGCTCCAGTTCGTCCCCGGCCTGCTCCAGACCGAGGAGTACGCCCGCGCCGTGGTGCGCCTGGGCAACGCCGCCGCCACCGACGCCGAGATCGACCGCCGGGTCGGCGTCCGACTGCGCCGCCAGCGCCTGCTCCGCGCCCGGCCCGCCCCCGACCTGCTGGTCATCGTGGACGAGGCCGCGCTGCGCCGCCCCTGCGGCGGCCCCGAGGTGATGCGCCGCCAGCTGCACCGGCTGGTCGAACTCGCCGCGCTGCCACAGCTCACCCTCCAGGTGATGCCGCTCGGCAGCGGCGGACTGGCCGCCGAGAGCGGCTCGTTCACCCTGCTCAGCTTCCCCGAGCAGGACCTGCCCGACCTGGTCTACCTGGAGCAGTTCACCGGCGCCCTCTACCTGGACAAGCCCGCCGAGGTCGGCGAGTACGTCGCCGCGATGCAGCGCCTGCGGGCCGACGGACTGTCACCCGAACGCACCCTCGCCCTTCTGCACTCCATCCTCCAAGAGGACTGACACATCAGTACGATGATGTCTCGTCAGTTGGACCGGGCCGCCCCGCCCCAGTGAAAGGCAACGGATGTCCTACATCGAGGAACTGTCGCTGCAGTACATCGACGGCCAGTGGCGAGCCGGCAGCGGCTCCTGGGACATCGTCGACCTCAACCCCTTCACCGGGGAGAAGCTGGCCGCCATCACGGTCGCCACCGTCGACGAGGTCGACCAGGCCTACCGGGCCGCCGAACGGGCCCAGAAGGACTGGGCGAAGCTCAACCCGTACACCCGCCGGCTGGTCTTCGAACGCGCGCTCCGGCTGATGGAGGAGCGCGAGCAGCAGATCACCGAGACCATCATCGCCGAACTCGGCGGCACCCGGCTCAAGGCCGGCTTCGAACTCTCGCTCTGCCGCGACATGCTGCGCGAGGCCATGCAGCTCTCGCTGCGCGCCGAGGGCCGGATCCTGCCCTCCCCGGTCGACGGCAAGGAGAACCGCCTCTACCGGCTCCCGGTCGGCGTGGTCGGCGTGATCAGCCCGTTCAACTTCCCGCTCTTCCTCTCCCTGAAGGCCGTCGCCCCCGCGCTCGCGCTCGGCAACGGCGTCGTCCTCAAGCCGCACCAGGACGCCCCGATCACCGGCGGCACCCTGATCGCCAAGATCTTCGAGGACGCCGGACTGCCCGCCGGCCTGCTCAACGTGCTGCTCACCGACATCGCCGAGATCGGCGACGCCTTCCTGGAGCACCCGGTCCCCAAGGTGATCGCCTTCACCGGCTCCGACCGGGTCGGCCGGCACGTCGCCCAGGTCGCCGCCGGCCACTTCAAGCGCACCGTGCTCGAACTCGGCGGCAACAGCGCGCTGATCGTGCTCGACGACGCCGACCTCGACTACGCCGTGGACGCCGCCGTGTTCAGCCGCTTCGCCCACCAGGGCCAGGTCTGCATGGCCGCCAACCGGGTGCTGGTCGACCGCAGCGTCGCCGAGGAGTTCACCGAGAAGTTCGTCCGCAAGATCGCCGGACTCAAGGTCGGCGACCCGCTCGACCCGGCCACCCAGATCGGCCCGCTGATCAACTCGGCCCAGGCCGACTCCGTCACCGCGCAGGTCGACCAGGCCGTCGACCAGGGCGCCACCGTACTGCTGCGCGGCGCCACCGTCGGCACCCTGATGGACCCGGTGGTCCTCACCGACATCCCCGCCGACGCACCGATCCTGCACCACGAACTGTTCGGGCCGGTCGTCGTGGTGCTCCCCTTCGACGGCGAGGACGAGGCCGTCGCGATCGCCAACGACACCCCGTTCGGCCTCAGCGGCGCCGTGCACACCGGCAGCATCGAGCGCGGCGTCCGGCTGGCCCAGCGGATCGAGACCGGCATGATCCACATCAACGACGGCACCATCCACGACGAGCCGATCGTCCCGTTCGGCGGCGAGAAGAGCTCCGGCGTCGGCCGCCTCAACGGCGACGCCACCGTGGAGGCCTTCACCAAGCTCAAGTGGATCTCCATCCAGCACGAGCGCAGCCACTTCCCGTTCTAGGGCGCGCGACCCGGTGGCCCGGCCTTCCCCGGCCGGGCCACCGGCGCGCCGGGGCTCCCCGCCCGTTCCGGCGGCTGGTCAGCCCGGCTCGCCGCCCGACGCGCCGGCCGCCACCAGCGCCTCCGCGACCGCCGTCCGCAGGTAGAGCACCGAACGCCCGGAACGGTGCCGGGCCACCAGCCCCGCCCCGCGCAGCGCCGTCAGGTGGTGCGAGACGTTCGGCGCCGACAGACCCGAGCGCTGCGCCAGCTCCGTGGTCGACGCCGGCGCCGCCAACTCCGCCAGCAGCAGCGCCCGGGCCCGCCCCAGCACCCCCGCCAGCCCCTCCGGCACCGGCACCGACCGCTCCCACAGCGTCGCCACCCCGCGCGGCGGGTACACCAGACCCGGCTGACCCGGCGGATCGGACTGCGAGTACACCCCCGGCCAGGCGAACACCGACGGCACCAGCACCAGCCCCTGGCCGCCCTCCAGCACCCGCTCCGCCGCGAACCACCGGTGCGCCACCCGCAGCGTCCCGCCCGCCCAGGACACCCGCGGATGCAGGTCCTCGAACAGCGCCGCCGGTCCGCCCACCGACATCTGCCGCGCCCGGCGCAGCACCTCGCCCTCCACCAGCCGCACGACCCGCGGCCAGCACGGCTCCAGCGCCGCCGCCCAGTACCCCCGCACCTCCTCGGCCAGCCGCGCCAGCCCCGCCGCCGGCCGCGCCCGCAACCGCGCCACCAGCGGCGGCAACGGACCCTCGAACCGGTCCAGATCCCCCCGCACCTGCTCCGGCGCGGTCGCCACCAACCGCGCCAACTCCTCCTCCAGCGAAGGCGACCAGCCCGCCGGCACCGGCGTCAGGAAGTCCGGCGTGTACACCGTCGGCACCGGCACCAGCTGGTCCAGCAACCCGTACCCCACCCCCGCCAGCCGCGCCCGCGCCCGCCGCACCCACGGCAGGTGAACGGCGTGCTCACCCGGCTCCTTGAGCACCTGCACGCTGTTCACCACCTCCCACAGCGGGGAACAGGCGAACCGGGTCAGCGCCACGTCCTGCGCCGAGAACTCAAGCGTCAACACCCGGTCCCCCCACCCTCGTACGTCACACCCCCCAGGATTCCATCAGGACGAAATCCCTGGGCACCCCCGGCCCACCGCCCCAGGATCGCCCCATGACCAGCGCGATCCTCCCCCCGCCGGACACCGGCACCGGCAACCACCCCGACGACCGGCCGGGCAACCGCACCGCCGACCGCCCCCGCACCGCCCGGCAGCGCAACCTGCTCGGCGCCCACCTCGTCGACAGCCTCGGCAGCGGGCTCCTGCTCGCCTTCACCGTCGTCTGGTTCGCCCGCACCACCACCCTCGGCCTGCCCGCCATCGGCGCCGCCATCACCCTCGCCCGGCTGCTCGCCCTCCCCACCGCGATCCTGATCGGCCCGCTGATCGACCGCCACGGCCCCCGCCGGATCGCCGCCGCCGCCAACCTGCTCTCCGCCCTCGCCCACACCGCCTTCCTCACCGCCCACCAGACCTGGCAGATCGTCGCCGTGGTCGCCCTCGCCCAGATCGGCACCGCCGCCTACTGGACCGCCAGCACCGGCCTCGTCGTGCTCGCCTCCCACCCCGAGGACCGCCCCCGCTGGTTCGCCCTGATCGGCGCCCTGCGCAACGGCGGCCTCGCCCTCGGCGGCGCCGCCGGCGCCCTGCTGCTCGCCCTCGGCGGCACCACCGGCCTGCGCGCCACCGTCCTCGGCAACGCCGCCAGCTTCGCCCTCGCCGCCGTCCTGCTCGCCACCTGGCGACCCCTCAACACCCCCGCCACCGGCCGTACCGGCCGCACCGGGCCGCACGGCGGCTACCGCCGGGTCCTGCGCGACGGCCGCTACCTGCTGCTGGTCGCCGTCAACCTCAGCTTCGTGTTCGCCTCCCTCGTCCTGAGCCTGCTGCTCGCCCTCTACCTCACCGAAGGCCTCCACCAGCAGGCCTGGCTGGCCGGCTCCCTGCTCGTTCTCAACAGCGCCCAGATCGTGCTCACCCAGAGCGCCGTCACCCGCCGCCTCGAGCACCTGCGCCCCACCCGGGTGATCGCCGCCGGCTCGCTGCTCAACGTGCTGGCCTTCGCCCTGTTCGCGCTGCTCGCCGCCGCCCCCGGCTGGGCCGCGGTGGCCGGCGCGCACCTCGCCATGCTGGTCTACAACCTGGCCGAGACGGTGGCCTCGCCGTACTCCGAAGAGCTCAGCGTACGGCTCGCCGACCCGGCGCAGCGCGGCCGCTACCTCGCCGTGTACCAGCTCTCCTGGACCGTCGGCCAGGCCGTCGCGCCCTGGCTGCTCACCCTGCTGCTGGCGCGGGGGCCGGTCTGGCCCTGGGTGCTGCTCGGCGCGCTCAGCCTCGCCGCCGTCCCCGCGCTGCTGCTGCTCGAACGGCTCGGGGCGCCGGGAGCGGGTGACGGCGTGCGGGCTGTAGGCGACGGCGCCGGACAGCCTTGAGCGGACCCGCCGGCCGAGGGGGCCGCTCGGCGCTCGGCCTCAGCCGGCAGCCAGCCGGAACGCCTCCAGCTCCATCCCGTACCAGCGGTCGGTGCGTCCCAGCTCCGCCATCCCCAGCCGGCGGCAGACCGCCTGGGAGGGCCCGTTGCCCGGGTGGGTGACCGCGTAGACCTCCGTCAGCCCCTCCGCGAACCCCTTCGCCACCGCCGCCCGGGCAGCCTCCGTCGCGTACCCGTGGCCCCAGGAGTCCGGGTGGAAGTGCCAGCCCACCTCGACCTCCCCGGCGCCGCCCGGGATCGGCACCAGCAGGACGGTGCCCGCGACCACGTCCGTCCCGCGCACCTGCACCGCCCAGCAGCCGAACCGTGGGTCGGCGCCCCGGCCGCGGAAGCGTTCCACCAGCGCCTCGGCCTCCGCCCGCGCAGCCAGCGCCCGGGGCGCCGACCCGAGCCAACGGGCCACCTCCCAGCGCGAGTAGAGGTCGAAGGCGCGGTCCACGTCGCCCGCCGACCACTGCCGCACGGTCAGCCGCCCGGTCTCCAGCACCAGCTCGTTCCCCATGTCCCGCCCGCCGTCCTCAGCCGTGTCGACCTGCTGTCCCGTCCAGCTTCCACCGGCCGGCGCCGATCCGCTGCCGGTCGGCGTCGATCCGTCGGCGGTCCTGGGCCGCGCCCACCGGGCCGGGCGCAACGCGGAGCGGGCCCGGCAGCACGAAGCTGCCGGGCCCGCCCCAGGCGTCCGCACGGGTCGGTCAGAACAGCGGCACGCCCGCGCGCACCAGTCGCCAGGTGCCCCCGCTGATCTCGGCCGGGTCGATCACGCCCTTGGCCTTCACCCAGGCGATCATCGTGTTGCGGATCTCGTCCGAGTTCGACCAGACCTTGGTGGCCGCCGCCACGTGCGGGAAGTTGCCGCCGCCGTTGGCCCGGTAGTTGTTCACCGCCAGCACGAACTGCGCCGCCGGGTCGACCGGCTTGCCGTCGAACGACAGCCCGGTGATCCGCGAGCCGACCGGCTGGGTCAGGTCGATGTCGTACGAGACGCCGTACACCGAGTCGTAGTTGTAGTCCGGGATGTTCAGCTGGTTGGTCAGGGTGTCCGGGTCGACCGGGGCGCCGGTGGCCAGCTGGGCGAAGTACCGGGCGGAGTACTCCAGGTAGTCCTTGATCTGGGCACCGGTGAGCAGCCGGGCCTCCAGGGTGTTCTCGTAGATGTACAGCCCGGCGGCGTCCCGCAGCTTCACGTCACCGGCCGGGATCCGCGCGGTGCGGTTGAACGGCGCCGCCTGGGCCAGTACCGGCAGCGCCGCGTACGAGGTGGTGGCGAGGGCGGTCTTGACCGCGTCCGCCTGCACCCGGCCGATCAGGTCGATGATCGGGACGTCCTTGAACCGGGCCTCGGCGATGGACAGTTCGGTCTTGCTGGTGCCGATCACCTGGTTGACGTAGCCGACCACCTTCTTGTGCTGGGCGGCGACCAGCTTCACGATCGCCTGGTCCTCGGCCACCGTGTTGGAGTTCAGCACCCGGGAGGTGACGGCGGTGACCTTCCAGTCGCCGCGCTGGTACTCCACCTCGAAGTCGAAGCAGGTCAGCCGCTCGCCCCAGCAGAGCGGCTCGGAGAGCACCACGGTCTTCCCGGTGGACTTGTTGACCACCAGCCGCTGCGGGATCTCCTTGTGCGCGTGCCCGACCAGCACCGCGTCCACGCCGGGCACGGTCTCGGCCAGCTGCACCGAGGCGTTCTCCGGCCAGGGCAGCTGGTCACCGTAGGAGGACACCTCGTCCATGCCCGAGTGCGAGGCCACCACCACGACGTCCGCGCCGGCCGCCCGCAGCCGCGGGACGCACTTCTTGGCCATCTCGACGATGCCCGGGAAGACCAGCTGGCCCGAGACGTTCGCCTTGTCCCAGATCGCGATGCCCGGGTTGGTCAGCCCGAGGATGCCCACCCGCAGCGGCCGCCCGTGGCCCAGGTGCAGCTCCTTGATCACGTACGGCGCGAAGGCCGGCCGCTCGCTGCGGGCGTCCTGCGCGTTGGCGCCCAGCAGCGGGAAGTCCAGCTGCTTCTCGTAGGCGCGCAGCAGCGGGATGCCGTAGTTGAACTCGTGGTTGCCGAGCGCGGCCGCGTCGTAGCCGATCGCGTTCATCGCGACGGCCATCGGGTGCTTCGGCGGGCGCTTGCCGGTGATCGGCTCGACCCGGGCGTAGTAGTACGACAGCTGGGTGCCCTGGATGGTGTCGCCGGCGTCGATCAGCAGGGTGCGGTGGCAGCCCTTCTGGTCGCGGACCTGCTTGACCAGGGTGGAGATCTTGGCCAGGCCGACGTCGTTGTGCGCGGCGTCGTCGTACTCGGAGTCGGTGAAGTACTCCCAGTTCAGCACGTGCCCGTGCAGGTCGGTGGTGCCCATCACGGTGAAGGTCTCCTTGACCGGCGCCTTCCTGGCCGGCTCGTCGGCGCCCTGGGCGGCGGCCGGGGTGGCGGCGGCCACCGGGACGGCTCCGACCAGGGCGGCGCCGGCCGCGGTGGCGGCGGAGCGGGTGACGAAATCACGGCGGTTCAGGGGCATGAACGACTCCAACGTGGGCGGACGGTCCGTCAGCTGCACTGGCGGGAACAGGTCGTGACGCGCGTAGAAGTCTGCCCGCCCCGGCGGGCGGGGGCCAGGGCGCGGACGTTTCCGGCAGGTGAGATCTTGGCGACCCGGACATGACAGCGGGGGCACGCGGGGGCACACGGGGGCGTTCGGTGTCGTCGCCGGGGCCGGTCCGCCCGCCCCGCCGCGGCGCGTCAACCGGCCGGAATCGCTCTCACCCGGACCGCCGCCCGCCCGGCCGTCCGCGCAGCTCGCGGAGGTCTGTCTATCGGCGGTAACTCCAACTCCGTACCCGGCAAGTCACGATGTGTCAGTTTGTTAATCAAAACTTTCTGCAACCGCCACCGCTCTGCACGCCGGATCCTCGTTGTTACGCACCGGTAATGCCTACGCTCTAGAGATATGCGCCGAGCAAAAATCGTCTGTACCCTCGGGCCGGCCGCCGACTCGTACGACCAGATCAAAGCCCTGGTCGACGCCGGAATGGACATCGCCCGATTCAACCTGAGCCACGGGTCCCAGCTGGAGCACGAGGAACGCTACCGCCGGGTCCGCAAGGCCTCCGACGAGTCCGGCCGCAGTGTCGGCATCCTCGTCGATCTCCAAGGCCCGAAGATCAGACTCGACACCTTCGCCGACGGACCGGTACTTCTTGAACGCGGCGACGAGTTCACGATCACCGTCGAGGACGTCCAGGGCGACCGCGACATCTGCGGCACCACCTACAAGGGCCTCGCCGCGGACGTCTCCCGCGGCGAACGCATCCTCATCGACGACGGCCGGGTCTGCCTCGAGGTCACCCACGTCGACGGCCCCCGGGTGCACTGCATCGTCATCGAGGGCGGCCTGATCTCCGACCACAAGGGCCTCAACCTCCCCGGCGTCGCCGTCTCCGTGCCCGCGCTCAGCGACAAGGACGTCGCCGACCTGCGCTGGGCCCTGCGGACCGGCGCCGACCTGATCGCCCTCTCCTTCGTCCGCAGCGCCAAGGACATCGACGAGGTGCACCGGATCATGGCCGAGGAGGAGCGCGTCCTCCCGGTGATCGCCAAGATCGAGAAGCCGCAGGCCGTCGACAACCTCGAAGCCATCGTGGACGCCTTCGACGGCATCATGGTCGCCCGCGGCGACCTCGGCGTCGAACTCCCGCTGGAGCAGGTGCCGATCGTCCAGAAGCGCGCCGTCAAGCTGGCCAAGCGCAACGCCAAGCCGGTCATCGTCGCCACCCAGATGCTCGACTCGATGATCAACGCCTCCCGGCCCACCCGCGCCGAGGCCTCCGACGTCGCCAACGCCGTGCTCGACGGCACCGACGCCGTGATGCTCTCCGGCGAGACCTCGGTCGGCAAGTACCCGGTCGAGACCGTCAAGACCATGAGCCGCATCATCGAGGCCGCCGAGGCCGACATCCTCGCCGCCGGCCTCCCGCCGCTCACCGAGCACAACAAGCCCCGCACCCAGGGCGGCGCCGTCGCCCGCGCGGCCGCCGAGATCGGTGACTTCCTCGACGCCAAGTACCTGATCGCCTTCACCCAGAGCGGCGACACCGCCCGCCGCCTCACCCGCTCCCGCTCCCCCATCCCGGTGCTCGCCTTCACCTACGAGCCGCCCGTGCGCAGCCAACTCGCCCTCACCTGGGGCGTGGAGACCTTCCTCGGCCCCTTCGTCCCCACCACCGACGAGATGGTCGCCCAGGTCGACGCACAGCTGCTCAGCCTCGGCCGCTGCCAGCGCGGCGACATCGTCATCATCACCGCCGGCTCGCCGCCCGGCCTGGCCGGATCCACCAACCTGGTCCGGGTGCACCACGTCGGCGAACTCCACAACTGACCGCCCCGAAACTGACCGCCCACCGCACCCGCAACACCCCACCGGCGCCGCCCCTTTGGGAGGGGGCGGCGCCGTCGTGCGTCCCACCCTCACCAGCCGGCCGGCTTCACGTTCTCGCACCGATCACGGCGGCCGGGCACCGGAACCGTCCCCATCCGGTCACAGCGCCCCGCCCACCCCACCCACCCGGGTACGTTCCCCTCGACCGGCCCGGCAGCAGGGCCGCCCACAGGGGGACAACCCGCCATGAGCAGCAGCAGACCGCGCAGATCCACCACCCTCGCCCTCGCCGCAGCCCTCCTCACCGTAGGCCTCGCCACCGCCTGCCAGCCCGACGGCAGCGACGACTCCGCCGCCCCGGCCGCCACCACCGCCGTCACCGGCACGCCCACCGCCGCCACCACCGGCGCAGCGGGCGCAACCGGCGCGACCGGCGGAAAGACCGGCACCGTGACCATCGGCCGGACCGCCTACTGGGGCGGGCTGAAGTTCGACGTCAAGACCGCCACCTACACCCCCGACCCGGACGGCGAACACTTCAAGGTCACCCTCGCCACCACCGTCACCAACACCTTCCGCACCACCGCCGTCCGCGACTGGCCCGACATCGCCAT
This sequence comes from Kitasatospora sp. NPDC094015, assembly GCF_040304075.1. NCBI lineage: Bacteria > Bacillati > Actinomycetota > Actinomycetes > Kitasatosporales > Streptomycetaceae > Kitasatospora > Kitasatospora sp. NPDC094015. The sequence continues at coordinate 57,067 of NZ_JBEOUL010000002.1, read as the reverse complement.
CGACGTCAACGGCACCCCGCTCACCGGCGACCACGGCACCGCCGTCCCGCCCACCCCTGGCGCCGCCAACCCGCTGCCCCTCACCTTCACCGGCACCGGCGCCTTCGCCCTCGACGGCGCCTCCCTCGTCCTCGGCGACTCCGGCCAGGCCCAGGCGGTCGTCCCGCTCGGCACCGGCGGCCGCCCCGCCGTCACCCTCGCCCCCGTCGACCTCAAGCTCCCCGCCAACCCGGCCCTCACCTCCGGGCGGCTGACCGTCAACCTCAAGACCGCCCAGCTGCGCGCGGACGTCGGCGGTGGCAGCGGCGGTGGTGCGCTGACCCTCGGGCAGCGCGGCCTGCTCGTGGTCTTCGACCTGAACGGGCAGGTCGGACCGGCCGGGATGGCCGTGGACGGCAGCAGCCTGCGGCTCAAGCTCCCGAACGGCGAGGAGGTCGGCCCGACCGTCGCCCCCATCGAGGCCATCTACCCGGACCGCCCGAGCCGCCAGGACCAGACCGCCTGGTTCGTCTTCTCCGGCGCCACCGACGGCGACTACACCCTCTCCGTCACCGACCCCGACCACGGCGCCCCCGCCACCGCCGTCCTACCCGCCACCAACGTCAAGGCCAGCGGCCCCACCGGCTGAACCGGCCACACCCCCACCGACCGACGGCGCGGCCCTCCGGGGGGAGGGCCGCGCCGTCACCACTTGGCCCCCACGTGCTCGTCCAGCAACGCCACGGCGGCCCGCCGGGCGATCGAGATGTTGACCGCCCCGCTCGGCCGCCGGGAGGCCTTCCACTCGACGCCGAGGGCGTCCAGGGTGCCGGTGAACAGCCGCACGATGTCGGCCGAGGTGTTGGTGAAGAAGTACCGCGGATACTCATGGCGACGCACCACACCGCCGACCGTCCTGGTCGCCCAATTGGTGATCCGGCACCCGTCGGAGTGCAGCAGCCCGCGCAGCAGCGGCCACGGATGGGCGTCCACGATCTCCTGCTGCCAGGCGGCGAGGACGATCGGCCGCTCGTGCTTCTTCCCGGGGCCGTGCTGCGGGAGGAGGCAGGGCCAGTGCTTGCTGGTGCTGACCACCTGGACGCACCCCTGGGCGTCGGCCCGGCAGGTGCGGTTGGCCGGCAGGACGGCGGTGATCGTCCGTTCGCACTCCTCGATCAGCCCCGGCCAGGCCTTGGCGCAGGCGATCCGCAGGGCGTACACACCCCGTCGGCCTTCGCTGAGGCAGCCGTCACCGAGGTAGAGGCCGAGCAGGTAGGCGTACGGCGCCGGCGGCAGGGCGGCGGGCGTGCGCGCCGGGCACTCGGCGCTCCTCCCGGGGCTGGGGGCGGCGCGGATCGTCCACTGCCGCAGCGCGTGACGCGAGATGCCGGTGGCCCGGTTCACCTGGCTGAGGGTCAGGCCGGAGCGGTGCAGTGCGAGCGCCCGCTCGCGGGTGGCCATGTCGTACATGCGGCCGAGAGTCCGCGATCAGCTGTCCCGAATACCGGGATCGCGGAGAGCTTCACCTGAAGTGATGAAGATCTCCAACGGTAGCGAAACCTTCGATTCGAAGGTGAGGTGCCCCGGGTGGGATTCGAACCCACGCTGTCGGTGGTTTGAGCACCGTGCCTCTCGCCGCTGGGCTACCGGGGCATTCGCAGAATCGAAGGTTGCCCCTGACCCTGTGGGTCTCAAACATACCGTGTCTAGGTAGGCTCGTGCATGCAGCACCCCGCCGGAACGAGGAGCCCCGTGAGCACCGCCGACGAGCAGCCCGAGCCGCTTGAGACCGATCTGCCCCAGATCACCCGTATTGTCATCGCCGAGGACGAGGCGCTGATCCGCCTCGACCTGAAGGAGATGCTGGAGGAGGAGGGGTACACCGTCGTCGGTGAGGCGGGTGACGGCGCCACCGCGGTGCGGCTGGTCGAGGAGCTCAAGCCGGACCTGGCGATCCTGGACGTGAAGATGCCCGTCCTGGACGGCCTCTCCGCGGCCGAGCAGATCCACGAGGCGCACCTGGCCCCGGTCCTGATGCTCACCGCGTTCTCCCAGCGCGAGCTGGTCGACCGGGCGCGGGACGCCGGCGCGATGGCGTACATCGTGAAGCCGTTCAGCAAGAGCGACCTGGTGCCGGCGATCGAGATGGCGGTGTCCCGCTACACCGAGATGCGGACGCTGGAGGAGGAGATCGCCGATCTCACCCAGCGGCTGGAGACCCGGAAGCTGGTGGACCGGGCGAAGAGCGTGCTGCAGACCAAGTTCGGGCTGAACGAGCCGGCCGCGTTCCGGTGGATCCAGAAGACCTCGATGGACCGCCGGATGACCATGGCGGCGGTGGCCGAGGCCGTGATCGAGGAGGGTGACGCGCAGGACCGCAAGAAGGCCGAGAGCGAGGCCTGACCGGTCGTCACGGACGTCACGCGCGAGTGCCCCGCCGGGCTGGCCGGCGGGGCACTCGCGCGTTCGGGTGGCGGGGTGCTCAGTCCTCGCCGAGGTAGGCCTTGCGGACCGACTCGTCGTGGAGCAGGTCGGCGCCGGTGCCGGTGAGCACGATGCGGCCGGTCTCCATGACGTAGCCCTGGTCGGAGAGCGAGAGCGCGGCCTGGGCGTTCTGCTCGACCAGCAGGATGGTGGTCCCGGCGGCCTTGAGCTCGACGATGGTCGCCATGATCTTCTGCATCATCAGCGGGGACAGGCCCATCGAGGGCTCGTCCAGCATCAGCAGCTTGGGGCGGGACATCAGGGCGCGTCCCATGGCGAGCATCTGCTGCTCGCCGCCGGACAGGGTGCCGGCGGCCTGCTTGCGGCGCTCGCCGAGGATCGGGAAGAGCGTGTAGGCGCGCTCGACGTCCTCGGTGATCCCGGGGGTGTCCTTGCGGAGGAAGGCACCGAGGAGCAGGTTCTCCTCGATGCTCATCCGCGGGAAGATGTGCCGGCCCTCGGGGGAGTGCGCCAGCCCGAGCGAGACGATCTTGTGCGCGGGCACCGTGGTGAGCGGCCGGCCCTCGAAGGTGACCTTGCCCGCGGTGGGGCGCAGCAGGCCGGAGAGGGTGCGCAGGGTGGTGGTCTTGCCGGCGCCGTTGGTGCCGATCAGGGTGGTGACCTCGCCCTGGTTGACGGTGAAGCTGATGCCCTTGACGGCTTCGATCTTGCCGTAGGAGACGCGGAGGTCCTCGACCTCAAGGAGCGCGGTCACTGGTCTGCCTCCGTGCTGGTGTCCGTGCTTGCCGCCGGGGCCTCGGTGGCCGCGGCGGCGTCGGTGGCGCCTTCGAGGGGCGCACCGAGGTAGGCGGTGATGACCCGCTCGTCGCTCTGGACGGTCTCGCGGTCGCCCTCGACGATCTTCTGGCCCTGGACCAGTACGGCGGTGCGGTCGCAGAGGTTGAAGATGAACCGCATGTCGTGCTCGATGACGAGGATCGCGATGCCCTTGTCGCGGATGGCGAAGACCAGTTCCTCGGCGGCGCGGGTCTCCTGCGGGTTCATGCCGGCGGTGGGCTCGTCGAGGAGCAGCAGGCCGGGGTCGCTGGCGAGGGCGCGGGCGATCTCGAGCTTGCGCTGCTCGCCGTAGGGGAGGTTGCGGGCGAGGTGCTCGGCCTTGTGGGCGAGGCCGCAGAACTCGAGGAGTTCCATGGCCTTCTCGCGGCTCTCGGCCTCGGCGCGGCGGTAGCCGGGGCCGCGCAGGATGGCGGAGAAGAGGCCTTCCTTGGTGCGGGTGTGCCGGCCGACCAGGACGTTCTCCAGGACGGTCATGTTGGCGAACAGCCGGATGTTCTGGAAGGTGCGCGCGATGCCGGCCTGGGTGACCAGGTGGGGCTTGGGCGGCAGGACGGTGCCCTTGTACCGGACGGTGCCCTCGGTGGGGACGTACAGGCCGGTGAGGCAGTTGAAGAAGGTGGTCTTGCCGGCGCCGTTGGGGCCGATCAGGCCGACGATCTCGCCGCTGTTGACGGTGAGGTCGACGTTGTTGACCGCGGTGAGGCCGCCGAAGCGCATGATGACGCCGGTGGCTTCGAGGATCGGCACGGTGTCCGGCGCGTCGGCCGGGCGGGGGGCGGGGACGGTGCTGGTGGTCATGGTGCGGGTCACGCCCCTGCCTTGGTGAGTACGGGTTCGTCGGTGACCGGCGGCTCCGCGTCGGCGGCGTCCTCGTGGAACTCCAGCTGGGCGCGGCGGTTGGCGATGAGGCCTTCGGGCCGTACGCGCATCAGCAGGACGAGGGCGATGCCGAAGACGAGCAGCTGGTAGTTCTTCAGGAAGACCAGCTTCTCGGGGATCAGGTAGAGCAGGGTGGCGCCGAGCAGGGGACCGCTGATGGTGCCCATGCCGCCGAGGACGACGGCGGCGACCAGGAAGGCGCTGTTGGGCGGGACGGGTCCGGCGAACTGGTAGGGGTCGGGGACGACGCTGTAGCTGACGTGGGCCATCACGGTGCCGGCGAGGCCGGCGAGGGCGGCGCCGAGGGCGAAGGCGAGGAGCTTGAGCTTGAAGCCGTTGATGCCCATCGCCTGGGCGGCGGTCTCGTCCTCGCGGATGGCGACCCAGGCGCGGCCGATCCGGGAGTCGTTGGCCCGGCTGAAGATGACCACGACGATGGCGGTGACGAGCAGCATCAGCAGGAAGTAGTTGGCGAACCGGCCGAGGGTGAAGGAGCCGAAGCTGTGCTCCGCCCCGAAGTTGAATCCGAGGATGTCGAGGTCGGGGATGTTGCGGATGCCGTTGGGGCCGTTGGTGACCTTGGGGCCGGAGATGCCGTCGAGGCTGTTGACGGCGATGCGGAAGATCTCTCCGAAGCCGAGGGTGACGATGGCGAGGTAGTCGCCGCGCAGCCGCAGGGTGGGGGCGCCGATGACGACGCCGAAGACCAGGGCGGCGGCCATGCCGGTGAGGGCGGCGCCCCAGAACGGGAAGTGCAGGCCGACCGGGGAGGAGCTGGAGCCGGAGACCAGGGCGGCGGCGTAGGCGCCGACGCCGAGGAAGGCGACGTAGCCGAGGTCGAGCAGGCCGGCCAGGCCGACGACGACGTTGAGGCCGAGGGCGACGGTGGCGAAGATCAGGATGTTGACGCCGACGCTCGCGAAGTGGTCGTCGCTCTGGGTGAACGGGAACGCGGCGGCGGCGGCGAACGCGGCGGCCGTGGTGGTGCCGCGGTGGCGGGCGTTGATCGCGGTGAGCTGGGCGATCAGGCCGCCGCGCAGCAGGGCCCAGGCACCGAAGGCGGCGAGGATGAGGAAGCCGATGAACAGCTCGCCGTACTCGGTGGTGATGCCGTAGGTGAAGACGGTGAGGCCGATGGCGGCCGCCGCGATGATGATCAGCGTCTCGACCCAGCGGTTGAGCGGGGCGGCGGGGCGCAGGTCGGGGCGGGTGCCGACGAGCTTGCTGACCGCGTAGCGCAGTGCGGCGAGCGGGTTGCCGGTGGCCTGCCAGGATTCGGCGGTGGCCTCCCGGGGCAGGCCGAGGGCGCCGAGCAGCGGGAGCAGCGCGGCGAGGCCGGCCAGGTAGCCGCCGGGTTCGAGGTTGGCGATGCCGCCGAGCTCGTAGCTGATGGCGATCAGGGTGAACCAGGTGGTGGCGAAGGCGCCCGCGGCGAGGACCAGCGCGGCGGCTTCGGGGCCGGCCGGGCTGAGCCAGCGGGTGCCCTTGACGCGGTAGAGCGGGAGCGCGAAGAGCGCGGTGAGCAGGCCGCCGACCAGGGTGAGGATCTGCAGGCCGCCGGGGTAGCCGTCGACGGTGAGGTCGCCGGGGAACTCGGAGGTCCAGGTCCAGTGGACGAGGGTGCTGGCGGCGGTGGCCACGCCGCCGACGGCGACCAGGGCCTTGGCGGCCGCGGGGGGCATCGGGATGGCACTGCGCGTAGTGGTGCTCATGGTGTGGTCTCCCGCTTCCTCAGGCCCGGTCCGCGACGCGTTCCCCGAGTAGACCCTGTGGTCTCACGAGGAGGACGACGATGAGCAGCACGAAGGCCCACACGTTGGCCCAGGAGCCGCCGCCGAGCTGGTGCATGCCGGGGATGTCCTGGATGTAGGCGGTGGCCATGGCCTCGGCGACACCGAGGACGAGCCCGCCGAGCATCGCGCCGTAGATGTTGCCGATGCCGCCGAGGACGGCGGCGGTGAAGGCCTTGAGGCCGGCGAGGAAGCCCATGGTGGGGGCGACCTGGCCGTAGCGCAGGCCCCAGCCGATGGAGGCGACGGCGGCGAAGGCGGCACCGAGGGCGAACGCGATCACGATGATGCGGTCGGTGTTGATGCCCATCAGCTTGGCGGTGTCGGGGTCCTGCGCGGTGGCCTGCATGCCGCGGCCGGTGCGGGTCTTGCCGACGAAGGCGGCGAGGGCGCCCATGCACAGCGGGGCGGCGATGAAGAGGTAGAAGTCGGCGGGCTGCAGGGTGACCGGGCCGAAGACGTAGGGGCCGCCGGGGAGTTGCGGGAAGCTGCGGCCGGACTTGGCGCCGGGGTAGAACTGCTCGACGACCTGCTGCAGCGCGATGGACAGGCCGATCGCGGTGATCAGGGGGGCCAGCTTGGGTGCTCCGCGCAGCGGCCGGTAGGCGAAGCGTTCGGCGGCGACGGCGATGAGCACGGCGACGAGGATGCCGCCGAGGAGCATCAGGGGCAGCGCCAGCCAGAGGCTGGTGCCGGACGGAAGGATGAGATAGGTGGTGAGGGCGCCGAACCCACCTGTCATGAAGATCTCGCCGTGGGCGAAGTTGATGAGCTGGACAATGCCGTAGACCATTGTGTAGCCGATCGCGATCAACCCGTAAAGGGCGCCGAGGATCAGGCCGTTGGCCAGCTGCTGCGGCAGTTCGTGCACCGCTGGGCCTCCGAGGGGATTCGGTTGGGTGGGTTCGGTGTGGGGGTCGGCTCGAACCGGGTGGCGTACACGGATGTACTGCGGGGGGCGCTGGTTCGCAGCGCCCCCCGGCTGGTGGTTCGTGGTGTGGTGCCGTACCGCGGTGGTGCTGTGCTGCCGGGTGGTGGCCGGTCCGCCGCCGGTCCGCCCGGGTGCTGCGCCGCAGGGGCGGCGCGGCGGGGTCAGCCGGAGTAGGTGCCGGACTTGGCGACGGTCCAGGCGCCGTTCTTCACGACGTAGACGGTCAGCTGCTTGTTGACGGCGTCGCCGTACTCGTCGAAGGCGACCTTGCCGGTCACGCCGTCGAAGCTGACCTTGCTGAGGGCCTCGACGACCTTGGCGCGGGAGCCGTCCGGCACCTTGCCGCCGTTGGCGGAGGCGACGGCCTTGACGCCCTGGATGAGGGCCCAGGCGGCGTCGTAGGAGTAGCCGCCGTAGGCGGCGTACGGGTCCGCGTACTTGGCCGCGGTGTAGTCGGCGACGAACTTCTTGGCGGAGTCCAGGGACTCGACCGGGGCGCCGACCGAGGTGGCGAGGTCGCCCTCGGCGTTCTTGTTGGCCTTGTTGATGTACTCGGGGTCGTACATGCCGTCGCCGCCCATGACCGGGACGGTGACGCCGGCCTTCTTGAGCTGGTCGGTGAGCGGGCCGGACTGCGGGTACTCGCCGCCGTAGTAGATGATGTCGGCGCCGGCGGCCTTGGCCTTGGTGACGACGGCGGAGAAGTCCAGGTTGTTCTCGTCGATGTGGTCGCTGCCCGCGATCGCACCGCCGAGCTTGGTGAACTCCTTCTGGAAGGCGCCGACCAGGCCGACGCCGTAGGTCTTCTTGTCGTCGATCAGGTAGGCCTTCTTCTTGCTCAGGTCGTTGTAGGCGTACTGAGCGGCGAAGGGGCCCTGGATGGCGTCGGTGGTGGCGGTCCGGAAGTAGCTCTTGAACTGGCGCTTCTTCTCGGTCTCGTACTTGTCGCCCTGGGTCAGCGCGGGGCTGGTGTTGGCGGGCGAGATCTCGGCCAGGTTGGCGGCCTCGAAGACCTGCTGCATGGACTGGGCCACGCCGGAGTTCAGCGGGCCGACCACGCCGAGGACGCTCTTGTCGGCGACCAGGGCGGTGGCGTTCTGCTGGCCTTCCTGCGGCGACTTCTTGTCGTCCAGGGCCTTGACCTTGAAGGTGACGCCCGGAACTTCCTTGGTGTCGTTGGCGACCTTGGCCGCGAGCTCGACGGAGTGCTGGATGCCGAGGCCGAGGGCGGAGAGCGGGCCGGTCAGCGGCGCGTCGACGCCGATGGTGACGACGGTGCCGCCGGCGGCGTCGTCGCCGGCCTTCTTCTCACCGCGCGAGCCGCAGGCGGAGAGGGTGAGAGCTCCGGTGACGGCAATGCTCACGACAAGCAGTGAACTCTTACGCACGAGGGTTCCCTTCTGGATCAGGAAGGCGCGGCGCCCGAGACGGCGGCCGGCCACGTCGCGCGCTGGGCCAGGCCCAATCGGTTGGCGCGGTGACTGGCCGTGACTCTAGAACGGGTTCGGCGGCTCGGGCAGAGGTCCGGTCAACCTGTGATTCTGTTGTTATCAGCACCCCTGCCGAAAATCTCACATGCTGAGCCAACGGCCCTTTCCGCGCTCCGGATAGCGGATTGCGTCTCGTCCTGTGGAAAGCTGTCCCGCCGGATTCCCTGCTCATCCAAGGAATGTCCGGCTATCGGACGGCGGTGTTCGGGGAGGGTGGAACGGGCACTCGCGTCCGGATATCGGAATCAGGACAGGCGATATGGAGGTTTCGCGACAGATCTCCTGGGTACCCGTCCCCGAGGATCTGACTCGCCGTCTGGATTGCGCGTGTGTTACGCAGCGTTACATCCAGCACGGGCATCCCCGCGTCGGGCGGAGCCGCGGCGCAGTCGGTCACCAGGAAGCGCACCTCCAGCCGGGCCGCGGCGCCCGGCTCGATCCGCAGCGGTACGGCACCCAGGAGTTCGGCCGTCAGGCCCCGGTAGCCCTGGCGCAGGGCCAGCAGGTCGACCGGTCCGGGCCCTTGGTCCTCGACGGTCAGCAGCAGGACGAACGGCTCACCCGGTCCGGCGGCCGGTGATCCGACGCCGGCGTACCGGAAGTACGTGATCTGCGCCGGGTACGGGGGTGGCGAGTTGGCCGCCCGCTCGGGTCTGTTCGCGCCGTGCGGCGCGGCGGCCTGGTGGGCGGTGACGAGGGCGGCCGCGGTGAGCAACAGTGCTGCCGCTGCGTAGCGGTGACGGCGGGTCAGGCGGGGGGTGCGGGGCGGCCGGGGCGGGTGTTCGGCGGGTGCCGAGGTGCCGTCGGCGGGCTCGACCGGGCCGAGGGAGCCGTGCGGGCCGGCCGGCTCCTCGCCGCGCCCGCGCCGTGTCCCGGACATGCCACCGCCCCCTCGTCCCGACATGGCCTGCCCCGGTGGGACGGGGACCAAACCGGCGTTCGAACGAGGGGGCGGTGGGGGAGCCTCAGAGGTCCCGGAGCATGCAGGTCAGCCGGCAGCTGGTGATCCGGCGGCCGGTGTCGTCGGTCACCGAGATCTCGAAGGTGGCGGCCGTGCGCCCCTTGAAGACGGCGGTGGCCACCCCGGTGACCAGGCCCGAGGTGGCCGATCGGTGGTGAGTGGCGTTCAGGTCCACACCGACCGCGTACCGGCCGGGACCGGCGTGCAGCATCGCCCCGATCGAGCCCAGCGTCTCCGCCAGCGCGGCCGACGCACCGCCGTGCAGCAGCCCGTACGGCTGCTGGTTGCCCTCCACCGGCATGGTGCCCACCACCCGGTCCGGCGAGGCCTCCAGCACCTTGATGCCGAGCTTGTCGCCGAGCAGGCCGCCGGAGAAGGTCGCCGGGTCGACGCCCAGCTTGGCGAAGTGGTCGAGCACGTCCTGGGGCACGTTGAGTACGGGGGCCTCGTCGGTCATGGCGCTCCTGCCGCTGTGGGGTGATCGCGTGGTGGTGCGGACACTGCGATCGTACGACCGCGCCGCCGGCCGGCCGGACCGCGGTGGCCTGCGTCCTCGCGTCCGATGTCGGCGCCGGGCCATAGGATCTGTAGCTGGCAGTGGAACCGGCAGGACGGACGTGGACGTGGCTACGCAGAGTGCAGGCAAGGGCGCGGGCGAGGGTGCGGGGAGCCGGCCCCGGCTGATGCTGCTCGACGGGCATTCGATGGCCTACCGGGCCTTCTACGCCCTGCCCGTGGAGAACTTCAACACCACCACCGGGCAGCCGACCAACGCCGTCTACGGCTTCGCCTCGATGCTGGCCAACACCGTCCGGGACGAGCGGCCCACCCACCTCGCGGTCGCCTTCGACGTCTCCCGGCAGACCTTCCGCTCCGCGGAGTTCCCCGACTACAAGGCCAACCGCGCCAAGACGCCGGACGAGTTCCGCAGCCAGATCGGCCTGATCCACGAGCTGCTGGACGCGATGAGCATCCGGCGGCTGTCGGTCGAGGGCTTCGAGGCCGACGACGTGATCGCCACCCTGGTCACCGCCGCCGAGGCCGAGGGCTTCGAGGTCCTCATCGTCACCGGCGACCGCGACTCGCTCCAGCTGGTCACGGACCGCACCACGGTGCTCTACCCCACCAAGGGCGTCTCCGAGCTCACCCGCTACACCCCCGAGAAGGTCGCCGAGAAGTACGGCGTCACCCCCGCCCAGTACCCGGACCTGGCCGCCCTGCGCGGCGACCCGTCCGACAACCTGCCCGGCATCCCCGGCGTCGGCGAGAAGACCGCCGCGAAGTGGGTCAACCAGTTCGGCTCCTTCGAGCAGCTGGTCGAGCGGGCCGACGAGGTCAAGGGCAAGATCGGCGAGAAGCTCCGCGAGCACCTCGACTCGGTCAAGCGCAACCGCGTGCTCACCGAGCTGGTCCGCGACGTCGAACTGCCGCTCGGCGTGGCCGACCTCGGCCGCGAGCCGTTCGACAAGGAGGCGGTCGGCCGGCTCATGGAGAGCCTGGAGTTCCGCAACCCCAACTTCCGCGAGCGGGTCCAGGGCATCGACCCGGCCGGCACCGAGACCGAGGCCGCCACCGAGGCCGCCCCCGGCCCGGCCGTCGACGGCGAGCTGCTCACCGAGCCCGGCGCCCTGGCCGGCTGGCTCGACCAGCACGGCAAGGGCCTGGTCGCGGTCGCCGCCGTCTACAGCTGGGCGCTCGGCTCCGGCCGCGTCCAGGAGATCGCGCTCGCCGCCGGCGACACCGCCGCCTGGTTCGACCCCGCGCAGCTCGCCGAGACCGACGACCAGGCCTTCACCGCCTGGCTCGCCGACCCGTCCCGCCCCAAGGCCCTGCACATCGCCAAGCACGTGATGCGGGCCTTCGCCGAGCAGGGCTGGCAGATCGCCGGCGTCACCGCCGACACCGCGCTCGCCGCCTACCTGGAGAAGCCCGGCCGGCGCACCTTCACCCTCGACGTGCTGGCCGAGGAGTACCTGGCCCGCTCGCTCGCCCCCGCCGCGGCCGTGGAGAGCGGCCAGCTCTCCTTCGACGCCGAGGAGGAGGACGACACCGCCGCCGCCCAGGCCCTGATGGTGCAGGCCCGCGCGATCCTCGACCTGGCCGCGCTGTTCGAGACCAGGCTCGCCGAGGTCGGCGCGGTCGAGCTGTTCCACGACATGGAGCTGCCGATCGCCGCCCTGCTGGCCCGGATGGAGCGGTACGGCATCGCCGCCGACCGGGAGTGGCTCACCGGCCTGGAGGCGCAGTTCGCCACTGAGATCCAGCGCTGCGTCGAGGAGGCGCACGCCGCCGCCGGCCACCCCTTCAACCTGGGCTCGCCCAAGCAGCTCCAGGAGATCCTGTTCGGCGAGCTGGCGCTGCCCAAGACCAAGAAGATCAAGACCGGTTACACCACCGACGCCGACGCGCTGCTCTGGCTGGCCGGCCAGACCACCAACGAGCTGCCGGTCATCCTGCTGCGCCACCGCGACCAGGCCAAGCTGCGCACCACCGTCGAGGGCCTGCTCAAGACGGTCTCGCCGCAGGGCCGCATCCACACCACCTTCAACCAGATGGTCGCCGCCACCGGCCGGCTCTCCTCGCAGGACCCGAACCTGCAGAACATCCCGGTCCGCACCGAGGAGGGCCGGGCGATCCGCCGCGCCTTCGTGGTCGGCCAGGGGTACGAGGCGCTGCTCACCGCCGACTACTCGCAGATCGAACTGCGCATCATGGCCCACCTGTCCGAGGACGCGGCGCTGATCGAGGCCTTCGAGAGCGGCGAGGACCTGCACACCACCGTCGCCTCGCAGGTCTTCGAGGTCGCCCCGGAGGCGGTCGACGCCGAGATGCGCCGCAAGATCAAGGCGATGTCCTACGGCCTCGCCTACGGCCTGTCCGCGTACGGGCTCTCCCAGCAGCTCGGGATCAAGCCGGCCGAGGCCCAGGGCCTGATGGACACCTACTTCCTGCGCTTCGGCGGCGTGCGGGAGTACCTGCACCGGGTGGTGGAGGAGGCCCGCGCGGTCGGCTACACCGAGACCCTGCTCGGCCGCCGCCGCTACCTGCCGGACCTCACCAGCGACAACCGCCAGCGCCGCGAGATGGCCGAGCGGATGGCGCTGAACGCCCCGATCCAGGGATCGGCCGCCGACATCGTCAAGCTCGCCATGCTGCGGGTCGACGAGGAGCTCACCAAGGCCGGCCTGGCCTCCCGGATGCTGCTCCAGGTGCACGACGAGATCGTGCTGGAGCTGGCCCCCGGCGAGCGCGAGCAGGTCGAGGCGCTGGTCCGGGCCCAGATGGCGGGCGCGTACCCGCTGCGCGCGCCGCTGGATGTCTCGGTCGGCGTCGGCCCGAACTGGGAGGCGGCCGCCCACTGACCCGCGCTACCGTCGGGACGGGCGGCGCCCGGCCGCCCGTCCGGACGGGGGAGCGACGGATGTTCGGTGGGGCGAGGTGCCCGGTGGGGCCCGTGGAGCAGCGCTGGATCGAGGAGTCGCTGGCCTGGCTGCTGGCCGAGTTCGGGCCGCGGGTGCTGCTGCGGCCACCGGTGCTGCCGACCGCCGAGCACTTCCCCGGGCCGTTCGACGGCTCGCCGCAGCAGATCGGCGCCCTGGTGGCCCGGCTCTGCGGCGACTTCGAGGTGGACCCGGACGGCCTGCGGGTCGAGGTGGAGCCGTACGACCCGGGGGCGGACCGGCTCGGCGCGGTGCTCGGCCTGACCGAACGCTCCAGCGGGGCGGCCGGCCACTTCCGGATCGAGCGCGGGGTCCCGGTGCTGGCCGTCGACCAGGCGCTGGCCGCCCGGCCCCCGGCGCTGGTCGCCACCATCGCGCACGAGCTCGGCCACGTCCGGCTGCTCGCCGAGCGCCGGATCGACCCCGACCGCGCCGACGGCGAACCGCTGACCGACCTGCTGACCGTCTTCTTCGGCTACGGCGTCTTCAACGCCAACGCGGCCTTCACCCGGACCGTCGAGGGCGACCGGATCAGCAGCCGCCGGCTCGGCTACCTGCCGCAGCAGGCGTACGGGTACGCGCTGGCCTGCTACGCCCAGCTGCGCGGCGAGTCCAGGCCCCCCTGGGCCGTCCAGCTGTCGCCCGACCCGCGCGGCTACCTCCGGCAGGGCCTGCGCTTCCTGCGCCGCCACCCGCTCACCTACACCGCCACCTGACCGCCCCGGCCCACCGCCGCACACCGCCCGGGCGGGCGTTAGGCTCCCGCGCGACGCGGGCCGATGATCGGTCCGGCCGGGAGGGAGTACCCATGGTCCAGGACGACGCCGGGCGGCCGGCACCGGTGCGGCGCGGGCGGGTGCGGCCGGCCGCGGCGGCCGCGGTCGGGGTCCTGGGCGCGGCAGCGCTGGCCGGCTGGGCGCTGACCGGCTCCGGCCCGGCATCCGGGAGCACGCCGGCGGCCGTGCCGAACCTGTCGGCCGCACCGTCGCCGACCGCCGCGCCGACGCCGTCGCCCGTCCCCTCGCCGCCACCGACCACGGAGCCGGCCTCCGGACCCGCTGCCGAGCCGGCTGCCGGTCCGGGCACCGGGGCGGCCGCCGGCCCGAGCACGCACGCCGCCACCCCGCAGGCCGCCAAGGCCGCGACGCCCACCCGGCGGGCCACCAGGACGCCGCGCAGCGGGATCACCCCCCGGGACCGACAACTGCAACTGCGACCACCACCCGGCGCCGGTCGATCCGAACTGCCAGCGCGACGCGGCCGGCACCGTGATGACCTGCGATCCGGTGCGGACCCCCACCCCGCCTCCGGACCCGGCCGCCTCGCCGAGGTAGGACGCCGCCGCGCCGCCCGGCCGTGCCGGCCCCCGGCGCCTGCGGTCACCGTCTCGGGTTGGCGCGGCGGGTGGGTTCGGCGGTGGCCGGGTCCTCGGGCCAGGGGTGTCGGGGGTAGCGGCCGCGCAGGTCGGCACGGACGGCTTTGTAGCCCTCGCGCCAGAAGCCGGCCAGGTCGCCGGTGACGGCGGCCGGGCGCCCGGCGGGGGAGAGCAGGTGGACGGTCAGCGGTACCCGCCCGCCGGCCAGCGCCGGTGCGGCCTGCCAGCCGAACAGCTCCTGCAGCTTGACGGCCAGTACCGGCCGGTCGCCGCTGTAGTCGACCCGGATCCGGGACCCGGTCGGGACGGTGATCCGCTCCGGGGCCAGTTCGTCGAGCCGCCCGGCCTGCCCGCTCGCCCACGGCAGCAGCCGTTGCAGGGCGGCGGCGGTGTCGATCCGGGCGAGGTCCGATCGCCGCCGGGCGCGCGAGAGTTCGGGCTCCAGCCAGTGGTCCGCGGCGGCCAGCAGCGCCTGGTCGGACACCTCGGGCCAGGGCTCGCCCAGCACCCGGTGCAGGAAGGCCAGCCGCTCGCGCAGTCCGGACGCGGCGGGCGGCCAGCCGAGCAGCGTGGCCACGCCCTCCCGGGCCAGCCCGTCCAGCAGGGCGGTCCGCACCAGCGCCGGGTCGGGTGACCTCAGCGGCTCGGCGGCGAGTTCGATCGCACCCAGGGCGGCGACCCGACGGGCGGTCAACTCATGGTCGCGCGTCGACCATTCGACCTCCTGGCGCTCGGTCAGCAGCGCCGCCCCGGCCTGCCGGGCGGTCCGCTCGTCCAGGGCGACCGCCCGTCGGATCCGGGCCGAGTGGGCGAGGGCGGGCCGGTCGGCGACCGCCACCACCAGCCACTCGGCGCCGGACAGCCGTGCGCCGGCCGGGAGTTCGGCCGCGGTGCCGGAGGCCATCAGGTACCGCTCGCCCGCCCGGTCACCGGGACGCTCGCCGGGGCGCTCGCCCGCGCTGCGGGCCCGGGCGATCCGCTCGGGGTACGCCAGGGCGACCACCAGGCCGGCCGCCGCCCGGTCGGGCAGCTCGGTGCGCGGGGCGTCGACCGCGCGCCGCAGCCGCCGTACCTCCTCCCGCCAGCGGCGGGTGTAGGGGTCGGCGGCGCCGCGGACGGTCCGCCAGACCTCCGCGAGGTCGTCACCGAGCGCCTTCGGCGGCTCCTCGGAGAGCAGGGCGACCAGTTCGGCGGCCCGGTCGGCGCCGACCAGCTCCGCGCCGTCCAGCAGCGCGCGGGCGAGCCGGGGGTGCAGGCCGGTGCGGGCGATCCGCCGGCCGCGCTCGGTGGCCCGGCCGTCCGCCCCGACCGCGCCGAGGGCGGCCAGGGTGGTCCGGGCGGCGGCCATCGCCCCGGCCGGCGGCCGGTCGGGCAGCGCGAGGGTGGTCGCGTCCGGGTCGCCCCAGCAGGCGCTCTGCAGGGCGAAGGAGGCCAGGTCGGCGAGGGCGATCTCGGGGGTGGGGTAGCGCGGCGCGAGCGCGTCGGCGGCCTCGGGCCAGCAGCGGTAGACCGTGCCCGGCGCCTCCCGCCCGGCCCGGCCGGCCCGTTGGCGTCCGGCGGCGAGCGAGGCGCGGACGGTGACCAGGCCGGCCAGGCCGCGGGCGTGGTCGGTGCGCGGTTCGCGGGCCAGCCCGGCGTCGACCACGACCCGGACGCCCGGCACGGTCAGCGAGGACTCGGCGACCGAGGTGGCCAGCACCACCCGGCGGCGCTCGCCCGGCGCCAGTGCCGCGTCCTGGACGTCCTGCGGGGCCTGCCCGTGCAGTTGCAGCAGGTCGACCGGCAGGTCGGCGAGGTGTCCGGCGACCCGGGCGATCTCGCCGACCCCGGGCAGGAAGCAGAGCACGTCCCCGTCCTGCTCGGCCAGCGCCCGCCGGACGGTGGCCGCGACGTGCTCCAGCAGCGCGCCGTCGACCCGGGTGCCCCGGGCGGGGCGCACCGCGCGGGGCGGGGGCGCCCAGCGGGTCTCGACCGGGTACGAGACGCCGTGCGCCTCGACCACCGGCGCCGGCCCGTGCTCGTCGCCGAGCAGCTCGGCCCAGGCCCCGGTGTCGGAGGTCGCCGAGGCGCAGACCAGCCGGAGCTCGGGGCGCAGCGCGGCCCGGACGTCCAGCAGGAAGGCCAGGGCGGTATCCGCGTCCAGGTGCCGCTCGTGGCACTCGTCGAGCACCACCACGTCGACGCCGGGCAGTTCGGGGTCGCGTTGCAGGCGCTGGAGCAGGACGCCGGTGGTGACCACCTCGACCAGGGTGGTGGGCCCGACCCGGCGCTCGCCGCGCACGGTGAAGCCGACGGTCTCGCCAGTGGCGGAGCCGAGCAGCCAGGCCATCCGCCGGGCCGCGGCCCGGACCGCCAGCCGTCGCGGCTCGGCGACCAGCACCCGGCGCGGCGGCCCGGCCGGGCCGCCGGCCAGCCCGGCCAGGGCCAGCGGCACCAGCGTGGTCTTGCCGGTGCCGGGCGGTGCGGCCAGCACCGCGACCCCGCGCTCGGCCAGCGCCCGGTGCAGGGCGGGAACGGCTGCGGCGACCGGTAGTTCGACCCCCTCGGAACGCACCGGTCAGCCCCGCTCCGCCACGAAGATCGCGGTGCCGGGGATCAGCCGGCCGCGCAGCGGGCTCCAGCCGCCCCACTCCTGCTCGTGCCCCTCCGGCCACTCGGGCTCGACCAGGTCCAGCAGCCGGAAGCCGGCGCCGGTCAGTTCGCGCACCCGGTCGCCGAGGGTCCGGTGGTGCTCGACGTAGGTGGCGCGGCCCTGCTCGTCCTGCTCGACGTACGGGGTGCGGTCGAAGTAGGGGGCGGTGGCGGTCAGTCCTTCGGGGCCGGGCTCGTCGGGGAAGGCCCAGCGGATCGGGTGGGTCACCGAGAACACCCAGCGCCCGCCGGGCCGCAGCACCCGGTGCACCTCGCGCATCAGGGCGGCGGTGTCGGCGCTGAACGGGACCGCGCCGTACGCGGAGCAGGCCAGGTCGAAGGCGCCGTCGGCGAACGGGAGCACCGCCGCGTCGGCCTGGACCAGGGCGAGCGCCTCGGCGCCGCGGCCGAGGTCGATCCGGCGGGCGTGCTGGAGCTGGCGGTGCGAGATGTCGAGGGCGACCGGGCGGGCGCCCTGCGCGGTCAGCCAGCGCGAGCACTGGGCCGCGCCGGCGCCGATCTCCAGCACCGCCAGGCCCTGCAACGAGCCGGGTTCGCCGAGCAGGTGGGCCTCGGCCTCGTCCAGGCCCTCGGGGCACCAGACGAACCGGTCGTCGCCGAGGAAGGCGCCGTGCTCGTCCTGGTAGTCGTCCGCGTTGCGGTCCCACCAGTGCCGGCTGGCGCGGCTGCTCTCGTGCTCGCCGGCGGCGCGGCGGACGGCGTCCCCGTCGTCCTCGTCGGCCAGGCCCTCGGGGGGCAGGTCGTCGGGATCGTCGGGCCGGAGGTCGGGGGTGGTGGCCAAGGTGGTAGTGCCCGTCGCGTAGGGTATGGGGTGCGGAAGCGCTACTGCCGCGACCGGCCCCGAACAGGGTGCCGGCACCGGGCTGTGGCATCCGGGGTGGGCCCCTGCGGTTGCCTGTCTCACACCCAGGTGTGAGGTGCGCAGTTCGGAGGATATGGCCTGATCGATCCCGGCCTCTACCGGTCTCGCCTGCTGCGGCGTTGACCGTGCCCGGCTGTCCCCGTATGCTACAAGTTGCGCTGCGGGCCTGCGCGCCTCGGACGGAGCAGGTCGCGCTCGCATCTGTCGAAGACCCCACGGTCGCAAGACGGACGTCGGTTCTCGTGGTACGGGATCCTGGCGGGCCGTGTTCTTGGCTGTCCGGCTTTCGGTGGGAGCGATACGGGCCCTCCGCGTGGCATTACCTACGACTTCATGTCCGTACCGGAGCCCTTTTCCTAATGACGAGCCCCACCGACACCTCTGTCAGCACCACCCCGCAGGTTGCGGTCAACGACATCGGCGACGCCGAGGCCTTCCTCGCCGCCATTGACGAGACCATCAAGTACTTCAACGATGGCGACATCGTTGAGGGCGTCATCGTGAAGGTCGACCGTGACGAGGTGCTCCTCGACATCGGTTACAAGACCGAGGGTGTCATCCCGTCTCGCGAGCTCTCGATCAAGCACGACGTCGACCCCCACGAGGTTGTCTCCGTTGGCGACAACATCGAGGCCCTGGTTCTCCAGAAGGAGGACAAGGAGGGTCGTCTGATCCTGTCCAAGAAGCGCGCTCAGTACGAGCGTGCCTGGGGCACGATCGAGAAGATCAAGGAAGAGGACGGCATCGTCACCGGTACCGTCATCGAGGTCGTCAAGGGTGGTCTCATCCTCGACATCGGCCTCCGTGGCTTCCTCCCGGCCTCGCTGGTCGAGATGCGCCGCGTCCGCGACCTCCAGCCGTACGTCGGCAAGGAGCTCGAGGCCAAGATCATCGAGCTGGACAAGAACCGCAACAACGTGGTCCTGTCCCGCCGTGCCTGGCTGGAGCAGACCCAGAGCGAGGTCCGCCAGACCTTCCTCACCACCCTGCAGAAGGGCCAGGTGCGCTCCGGCGTCGTCTCCTCGATCGTCAACTTCGGTGCCTTCGTGGACCTGGGTGGCGTCGACGGTCTCGTGCACGTCTCCGAGCTGTCCTGGAAGCACATCGACCACCCGTCCGAGGTTGTCGAGGTCGGCCAGGAGGTCACCGTCGAGGTTCTCGACGTCGACATGGACCGCGAGCGTGTCTCCCTGTCGCTGAAGGCGACCCAGGAGGACCCGTGGCAGCAGTTCGCCCGGACCCACCAGATCGGCCAGGTCGTCCCGGGTAAGGTCACCAAGCTGGTTCCGTTCGGTGCGTTCGTCCGCGTGGACGAGGGCATCGAGGGTCTGGTCCACATCTCCGAGCTGGCCGAGCGCCACGTGGAGATCCCGGAGCAGGTCGTCCAGGTCGGCGACGAGATCTTCGTCAAGGTCATCGACATCGACCTCGAGCGCCGCCGCATCAGCCTCTCGCTGAAGCAGGCCAACGAGTCCCTCGGTGCCGACCCGGCGTCGGTCGAGTTCGACCCGACCCTGTACGGCATGGCTGCCTCGTACGACGATGCGGGCAACTACATCTACCCGGAGGGCTTCGACCCCGAGGCGAACGACTGGCTGGCCGGCTTCGAGAAGCAGCGTGAGGAGTGGGAGCGCCAGTACGCCGAGGCGCAGTCCCGCTTCGAGCAGCACCAGGCCCAGGTCATCAAGAGCCGCGAGGCCGACGCCGCCGCTGCCGCCGAGGCCGGCGAGGAGGCCCCGGTCTCCGGTGGTGGCTCGTACTCCTCCAGCAGCGACGAGGGCTCCGGCGCTCTCGCTTCGGACGAGGCGCTCGCCGCGCTCCGCGAGAAGCTGGCCGGCGGCCAGAGCTGATCGCTGTGACGCGCCGTCCTTGACGGCGGATCACTGAGAAACCCCCATCCGGGATACCGGGTGGGGGTTTCTTGTTGCGCTTATGTGGTCTTTATGTGAAGGAAAGTGTGATATGAGGCTCATGGACCGCCTCTAGGCTGAACATCCGGTTGCGCATACGTTTGGGGCAACTGTCCGAAAGGCCTCCCGCACATGCGCCACTCGCACACCGCTGCACCGCACGCGCCCGCCGATCACCAGGTCGGTGGGCGGCTCGCAGCCCTCGGTCGGGCGTGTTACCGACACCGTCGCTGGGTCCTCGGCTTCTGGGTGGTCGTGCTCGCCCTCGGTGTGCTGATCGGGGGCCGGGTCTTCGAGGGCACGGTGGCCTCCACCGGCGCCGGCGGTTCCGAGTCGGCCCGGGGCGAGGCGGTCGTGCAGGCCGCCGACCCGGTCCAGGGCACCGTCACGGCGGTGGTGGACGGGGCGCCGGCCACCGACCCGGCCGTCCGGGCCGCGGTCACGGCGGCCACCGCCGAGATCGCCGCCCTGCCCGGGGTCGCCTCGGTCGCGGACACGTACGGCTCCGGCGGATCGCTCACCGCCGCAGACGGGAACGCCAGCCTGGTCTCGGTGCGGATGGCCGACGCCAGCACGGAGGCCCAGCAGGGCGCCGTCACCCACCGGCTCGCGGAGATCGACGCGGCGGGCGCGCACGTCACCGTCGGTGGCGACCTGGTGCTCCAGCAGGAGGTCAAGAGCCAGACCGAGAAGGACACCCGGTTCGGTGAGATCGTCACCCTGCCGTTGACGCTGCTGGTCATGGTGCTGGTGTTCGGCGGCCTCGCCGCGGCCGGCCTGCCCGGGATCGGCGCGATCGCCTCGGTGGGCGGGGCCCTGCTGGCGATGTTCGGGTTCAGCCGGATCATGGACATCGACACCAGCGTGCTGCCGATCGCCACCGTGCTGGGCCTCGGACTGTCCATCGACTACGCGCTGCTGATGGTCAACCGCTTCCGCGAGGAACGCGGCAACGGCGCCACCATCGCCCAGGCCGTGGAGCGCTGCTCGGCCACCGCCGGCCGGACCGTCGCCTTCTCCGGCCTGACGGTGGCCGTCGCACTGTCCGGCCTGTTCGTCTTCACCAGCCCGGTGTTCCGGGCGGTCGCCGCGGCCGGGGTGTCGGTGGTGGTGATCGCGGTCGCCGTCGCGCTGACCATGATGCCCGCGCTGCTCGGCTTCGTCGGCCGCCGGATCAAGGCTCCCAACGCCCCCGTCCCCGACGAGGGCTTCTTCTCCCGGATCGTCCGCCTGGTGCAGAAGCGCCCCGTCCCGGTGATGCTCGCCTGCGTGGCGCTGCTGCTGGCCGCCGGCGCTCCCTTCCTCGGCTCGCAGTGGCGCAACTCGGGCGCCGACGTGCTGCCGAAGTCCTTCGCCGCCCGCCAGGTCGCGCAGACCGTCGACCAGCGCTTCCCGCAGCAGGCCCCGGCCCCGGTCACGGTGGTGGTCGAGGCCGACCGGGCCGCGGCGCAGGCGTACGCGGACCAGGTGGTCGCCGGGCTCCCCGGGGTGAGCGGCGTCCGGGCCGTCGCCCCGGTCACCGACCAGGTCAGCACCATCGACGTCCTGGTGCAGGGCGACCCGCAGGGCGCCCAGGCCAAGACGGTGGTGAACGAGCTGCGGGCGGAGCGCGGCGGGCTGCAGACCTACGTGACCGGCGACGCCGCCTCGGTGGTCGACTTCCAGCACGAGATATCCAGCCGCGGCCCATGGGCGCTCGGCCTGGTCGCCGCGGGCACGCTGATCCTGCTGTTCATGATGACCGGCTCGGTGGTGATGCCGGTCAAGGCCCTGCTGATGAACGTGCTCTCGCTGGGCGCCTCGCTCGGCGCGCTCACCCTGGTCTTCCAGCACGGCTACTTCAGCGGCCTGCTCGGCTTCACCCCGACCGGCGGGATGGAGACCTTCATCCCGGTGCTGGTGTTCGCCTTCGCCTTCGGTCTGTCGATGGACTACGAGGTCTTCCTGCTGTCCCGGATCAAGGAACTGCACGACCAGGGCTACGACTGCACCAAGGCGGTCCAGCTCGGCCTGCAACGCAGCGGCCGGATCATCACCTCCGCCGCGCTGCTGATGGTGATCGTCTTCGCCGGGTTCGCCGCCGGGCAGATGCTCATGGTCAAACAGATGGGCGTGGCGCTTGCGGTGGCCGTCGCGGTGGACGCGACCCTGGTCCGCTGCCTGCTGGTGCCGGCCACCATGTCACTGTTCGGCAAGCTCAACTGGTGGGCGCCGGCGCCGCTGCGCCGGCTGCACCGGGTGATCGGCCTGAGCGAGCACATCAAGCTGCCCCCGCTGGGCCTGGCCGCCCGGCTGCCCTCGCCGCGGCTGCCGGGGGTCCGGCTGCCCTCGCCGGTCAGCGATTGACGCAGCCGTTGCCGTAGCTCGGGGTCAGGCCGGTCGCCACGTCCAGCACCCCGCAGGCGGCGGCCGGTCCGGCGCCGACGGTGAGCAGGCCGAACAGGGCGGCGGCGATGATCAAGGCCGAACGGGTGGTGCTGCGCATGGCGGTGCCTCTCTGGGTGGACTGCTGCCCAGCACAACGCGCGAGCCCCGGACCGGGCATGCCGCATCGCCCGTTCGGCGGTACGGGCGGCGGCGGCCTCCGGGTCGGCGACGAGGCGGGGTCAGGCCAGCCGGCGCAGCAGTTCCACGCTCGCGTGCAGGGTCCGGCGCTCCTCGGGGCTGAGCCGCTCGGTGATCGCGGCGGCGATCTCGCCCTCGCGGCGGGCCCGCTGGGCGTGCAGGGCGGCGGTGCCGCGTTCGGTGGCGGCGATCAGCACCTTGCGGCGGTCGGTGTCGTGCGGCCGCTGCTCGACCAGGGCCGCCTCGGTGAGCAGGGCGACGGTGCGGGCCATCGACTGGTGGCGCACCCGCTGCAGTTCGGCCAGCTGGCTGGTGGTGCGCGGGCCCTCGCGGACCAGCTGGCCCAGGACGGCCGCCTGATTCTGCGGCAGCTCGTCGCCGGCCCGCAGCCCGCGTACCAGGGTGCCGAGGGCCAGTCGGAGTTCGGCGGCGAGTTCCAGCGGGTCGAGGTCTTCCATGGGCACAGCCTAGCCGGTCGATCTCCAGCAAAACTGCGCAGCTTTGCTGTATGGTCCGGTTCATGCGACTGACGAAGCTTGGCCATGCCTGCGTCCGGATCGAGCGGGGCGGTTCCACCGTCGTGATCGACCCCGGAATGTTCACCGAGGCCGACGCCCTGCGCGGCGCCGACGCGGTACTGATCACCCACGAGCACGCCGACCACTTCGCGGAGGACCGGCTCCGCGCGGCCGTGGCGGACAACCCCGGCCTGCGGATCTGGGCCAACCGGTCGGTGGCCGGGACGCTGGAGGGGATCGGCGCGAAGGTCACCGTGGTCGGTGAGGGCGACGCCTTCGAGATCGACGGCCTCGACGTGAGCGTGCACGGCGAGTGGCACGCGGTGATCCACCCGGACATCCCCCGGGTCGGCAACATCGGGTTCCTGCTCGGCGGCACCCTGTTCCACCCCGGTGACGCGCTGACCCTGCCGCCGCACCCGGTGGAGACCCTGCTGCTGCCGATCGCCGGCCCGTGGGCGAAGGTCTCCGAGCTGATCGACTACGTCCGGGAGGCCGGCCCCTCGCGCGCGCTGGCCATCCACGAGGCGGTGCTCAGCGACGTCGGCCGGATGGTGCACGCCCGCCTGCTCGGCGAGGGCGGACCGGGCACCGGGGCGGAGTTCGCCCAGCTCGCCGTCGGCGAGGGCGTCGACCTCCCCGGCTGACCTGACCTGACTCGCCCGGCCGCCCAGCCGGCCGGGCGAGGCCGAACCGGATCCGCGGTCGGCCACGTCCAGCTGGGTATGGACCACCTGCCCGCACTGCTCGCCGCCCTGCCCGCCCTCGACCGCGGGGAGGAGGTGCCCGGGCCCTGGCGGCTGCGCCGGGCCGGGGCGCTCGACCTCGACGGCGCCGACGGGTGCCTGCTGGAGGATCCGGAGGGCGGCGGGTCGTACGGCTTCGGCGGTGGCACCGCCTACCTGGTGCTGGACGGCGACCGGGCGGACCCCTCGGTGCTGGCCCTGCTGCTGCACCACGGGGACACCCCGCCGGTGGTGGCGGGCGAGGACGGCGACGCGGTGGACACCGACTCGGGCGTGCTGGCGCTGCACGCCCTCCCGCCCGCCGCGCTGGCCGCGCTGCACGAGCGGGCCGCCGCCGCCCGGTCCGGCGCGGGCCCGGCGGACGGCGGCTTCGCGGAGGGCTGGCTGATGCTGCCCGACCGGGCGGCGGGCGGCCCGGCGCTGGTGCTGCTGGTGGAGCGCGACGGGTACCGGCTGGTCCCCGTCCTGGACGCGGCCGGCCGGGTCACCGCGGCGCTGGTCCACCGGTGAGCCGGCCCGACGGGGCCCCGCGGGGCTCGGCCGGTCGGGGCTCAGCCGGCCGGGGCGGGCTCCTCGGCGGCGGTGAACGGGCGGCCGTCCAGGGTCCAGTGCGGGTCCGGGGCGATCTCCAGCGCCGCGTACACGTGGGCCGCCACATCGGTGTGGTGCAGCGGGCGGACCGGCGCGCCGGGAATGATGCCCGGGCCCTGCGCGGCGATCCACGCGGTGCGCTCCAGCTCGCTGCGCCCGCCGTGGCCGCCCTGCTCGACGTGGCCGTGGTCGGTGACCACGATCACCGTCCACTCCTCCTCGGCCCGGGTCGTCCGGCCCTCGACCGCGGCGAGCAGCCGCCCCAGCCGGCGGTCGGCGACCTCGGCCGAGCGCCGGTACTCCTCGCCGCAGCCCAGGAAGTGCGCGGTCTCGTCGACCGCGCCGAAGTAGACGAAGGAGGCCTGCGGGTCGTCGTCGCTGTGGCCGAGCACGTACTCCGCCTCGGCGGTGACCCGCTCGTCGCAGACCTCCCAGGCCTCGGGGGTGTCCTCCAGCGGCGCGATGTACGACAGCCGGCCGGGCGAGACGAACAGCGGACCGCCGCCGCGGGCCAGGAACAGCGGCTCCCAGCCGCCGGCCGCGAAGGTGCGGCGGCGGTGGACGGCGGCCAGCCTGGTGGTGAAGTCGGGGAACACGTCGAGCCGGTTGCCACCGAGGTGGTTGCCGAGCACCCCGTGCTTGGCCACCCCGACGCCCGTGACGATGGTCGCCCAGCACGGCCCCGACATGGTCGGGGTGGCGTCGTCGACGAGTACCGGGGCCAGGAAGCCGGCCTTCGCCACCGCGTCCAGGTGCGGGGTGTGCAGGTCGGGCAGCAGGTCGAGCCGGACGCCGTCGATGCCGACGACCAGGACCCGGCGGGGGCCGGTGGGCCAGAGGCTGGACATGGGGGGTGCTCCGTCCGTTCGAGGGTCTGTCCGGCACCCTAGCCGGGCTGACGGCCCGCCAGCAGGCCAGGGGCCCGGGACTGCGGGGTGCGCGCTCGAACTGTTCGCCCGATGTTCGGCCGGAGTTCCTCCGACCGGGCCGCCGGTGCTGCCCGGCCGGGCCGCCGGTAGCCTGGGCGCATGCTGAGGATCGGACTGACGGGCGGGATCGGCGCGGGCAAGAGCGAGGTGTCGCGGCAGCTCGCGGAGCTGGGCGCGGTCATCGTCGACTCCGACCTGATCGCCCGTGAGGTGGTGGCGCCCGGCACCGACGGCCTGCGCGCCGTGGTGGCCGAGTTCGGCCCCGGGGTGCTGCGGCCGGACGGTTCGCTGGACCGCCCGGCGCTCGGCGCGATCGTCTTCGCCGACCAGGACCGGCTCGCCGCGCTGAACGCCATCGTGCACCCGCTGGTACGGGCCCGCTCGGCCGAACTGGAGGCCGCCGCCGGGCCGGACGACCTGGTGGTGCACGACGTGCCGCTGCTCGCCGAGAACGGGCTCGCCCCGCTCTACGACCAGGTGATCGTGATCGACGCCTCCGACGAGGTCCGGCTGGACCGGTTGGTACGGCTGCGCGGGATGGCCGAGCCGGAGGCCCGGGCCCGGATGGCCGCCCAGGCGAGCCGGGAGGACCGGCTGGCCGTCGCCGACCTGGTGATCGACAACGGCGGCGCGCTGGCCGACCTGGCCCCCCGGGTGCGCGAGGTCTGGCAGCGGCTGACGGAGCACCGGGCCGCCGGCTGAGTCCGTACCGGGACCGGACGGCCCCGGAACCGGCTCAGCCCGCGGGCTGGAGCAGGTCCCAGCGGTTGCCGTAGAGGTCCTGGAAGACGGCGACGGTGCCGTAGGGCTCGTGCCGGGGCTCCTCCAGGAAGACCACGCCCGCGGCGGTCATCCGGCGGTGGTCGGCGGCGAAGTCCTCGGTGGTGAGGAAGTGGCCGACCCGGCCGCCGGTCTGGTCGCCGATCCTGGCCTGCTGCTCGGGCGTGGTGGCGCGGGCGAGCAGCAGACCGGACTCGGCGGCGCCGCGCGGGGCGACCACCACCCAGCGGTTGCCGTTGCCGCGCGGGGTGTCCTCGCGCAGCTCGAAGCCGAGGGCGTCCACGTAGAAGGCGATCGCCTCGTCGTAGTCGCGGACGAGCAGGGAGGTGAGGGAGATGTGCGCCATGCCGGCGATTCTCCCAGCTCGCGGGGGCGGCGGTCCGGGCACCCCCGCCCGGTCCGCCCCGCCGCACCGCTGCGGGCCTACGGCTTGCGGCCGACCCCGGCCCAGATCGCGACCTGGTGGTCGGTGTCCTGGGGCTCCTCGTCCGGGCGCCAGAGCGGGGCGGTGACCAGGCCGGGTTCGGCGAGTTCGAGGCCGTCGAAGAACCGGGCCACCTGGTCCTTGCTGCGCATGGTGAGCTGGGCGGTTGCGCCCCGGTAGACGGCCGGCCCGCGGTCGGCCTCCTCGGTGGTGAGGAAGTCGGCGGTGCCGTGCGAGAGCGCCAGGTGGCTGCCGGAGGGCAGCGCGTCCAGCAGGGTGCGGACGATGCCGTACGGGTCGTCGGCCTCGTCGATGAAGTGCAGCACGGCGTAGAGCAGCAGGGCGACCGGCCGGTCGAAGTCGATCACGGCGCGGACCGCCGGGTCGGCCAGCACGGACTTCGGGTCGCGCAGGTCGCCCTGGACCACGTTGACGGTGCCGGTGGCCGAGCCGGTCAGCAGGGCGCGGCCGTGCACCAGCACGATCGGGTCGTTGTCCACGTACGCGACCCGGGCGTCGGGCAGGATCTGCTGGGCGACCTCGTGGGTGTTGCCCGCGGTGGGGATGCCGGTGCCGATGTCCAGGAACTGCGTGATGCCCTGCCGGGCCAGGTGGCGGACCGAGCGGCCCAGGAAGGACCGGTTGGCGCGGGCGCTGATCCGCACCAGCGGGCCGAGCGAGACGACCTGCTCGGCGGCGGCCCGGTCGGCCGGGAAGTTGTCCTTGCCACCGAGGTAGTAGTCGTACATCCGGGCCGGGTGCGGGACGTCGGGGCGCAGGTCGACCGGGACGTGCTGCTCCTCGTCCTCGCCCGACATCCAGTCCAGCGCCACGTCCTGATGGTCGGTCATGGTGTTTCTCCCCCGGGTGCTCGTGGTCTCGCAGCAGCATAGACGGGGCGGGGGGCCGCCCGTGCCGAACCCGCAACTGGTGGGCCGTCAGGTCGGGCCCGCACGGCCCGCCCGCGGGGCGGTCAGAGGCCGGCCGGCAGTGGTTCGGGGCCGTCCGCCGGGTCGCCGGTGCGCAGGTAGCGTGCGCCGCTGCCGGCCCGGCCGGCCCGGTCCTCGGCGTTGTAGAGCCCGCAGCGGGTGAGCGAGAGGCAGCCGCAGCCGATGCAGCCGGTGAGCTTGCGCTTCATCAGCTCCAGCTCCTCGATCTGCCGGTCGATCCGGACCTGCCAGGTGCGGGCCACCGCGTTCCAGTCCTCGTGGCTGGGGGCGCGGTCGACGGGCAGCCGGTCGAGCGCCGCGCGGACCTCCTCCAGCGAGAGCCCGACCTGCTGGGCGGCCCGGACGAAGGCGACCCGGCGCAGCGTGGAGCGGGCGAAGCGGCGCTGGTTCCCGGTGGTGCGTTCGGAGTGGATGAGCCCCATCCGCTCGTAGTAGCGCAGCGCCGAGGTGGCCAGGCCGCTGCGCTCGGCGAGCTGGCCGATGGTCAGGAGGTCGTGGCGGCTGAGTCCCATGGTCGCCGAGGATAGCGGCCGCCCGGCTTGACCTGAAGCCGACTTCAAGTTGCACGATCTTCGCATGACCACCGCGACCCACCTCCAGCGGCCGGCCCCGGCCCCGTACGGCTTCGCCGACCTGCCCGAGCTGCTCTCCCGGATGACCGGCGCCGAGAAGCACGGCCCGGCCGCCACCTCCACCCTGGACGCCCTGTGGGTGCTCTACGACCGGGTCCTGCGGGTCACCCCGGCGACCGTCGAGGACCCGGCCCGGGACCGCTTCCTGCTCTCCAAGGGCCACGGCCCGATGGCGTACTACGCGGTGCTCGCCGCCAAGGGCTTCCTGCCGCCCGAGCTGCTGGCGAGCTTCGGCGGCTACGACTCGCCGCTCGGCCACCACCCGGACCGGCTGCTCGTGCCCGGGGCGGAGATCGGCTCCGGTTCGCTCGGCCACGGCCTGCCGCTGGCGGTCGGCACGGCGCTCGGACTGCGGGCCCAGGGTCTGCTGGACCCGGCGGTGTGGGTGCTGATCGGCGACGCCGAGTTCGACGAGGGCAGCAACCACGAGGCGGTGGCCTTCGCCGGTGCGTACGGGCTGGACCGGCTCCGCGCGGTGGTGATCGACAACTCCTCGGCCACCCACGGGTGGCGCGGTGGCATCGCGGCCCGGTTCGCCGCCGAGGGCTGGTCCACCGCGACGGTGGACGGCCGTGACCACGAGGAGCTGCACCGCGCGTTCGGCTCCGCGCAGCCGGGCCGCCCGCACGCCGTGGTCGCCCGGGTCGAGCCCAAGAACTCCTGAACCGCCTTCGCACGAACCGCCGTCACACGAACCGCCTTCGCACCGCAGAGGAACCCCGATGGACACCATGCGCGACCGCTTCATCGACATCACCGCCGAGCTGCTCGACGCCGATCCGCGGCTGGCGGTGGTGCTGGCGGACATCAGCGCGGCCGGCTTCGCGGACGCCGCCGTGCGCCACCCCGACCGGGTGGTCAACGTCGGCATCCGGGAGCAACTGCTGATCGGCGCCGCCGGCGGTCTCGCCCTGACGGGGCTGCGGCCGATCGCGCACACCTTCGCCAGCTTCCTGATCGAGCGTCCCTTCGAGCAGGTCAAGCTGGACCTCGGCCACCAGGGCGTCGGCGCGGTGCTGGTGAGCGCCTCCGGTTCGTACGACTGGCCGGCCGGCGGCCGCACCCACATGGCGCCGGGCGACGTGGCGCTGTTGGACACCCTGCCCGGCTGGAGCGTGCACGTGCCCGGCCACCCGGACGAGGCGGAGGCGCTGCTGCGGCACGCCACCGCGGCCGGCGACAGCCTGCAGTACGTGCGGCTCTCGGTGCACGCCAACCGGGAGGCCCGCCCGGTCGAGCCGGGCCGCTTCCTGCCGGTGCGCGCCGGCAGCCGAGGCGCGGTGCTGGCGGTCGGCCCGATGCTGGACGCGGTGCTCGACGCGACCGAGGGCCTGGACGTCGCGGTGCTGTACGCGGCCACCGTGCGGCCGTTCGACGCGGCGGGCCTGCGGGCGGCGCTCGGCGGGCGCCCGGACGTGGTGCTGGTCGAGCCGTACCTGGCCGGGACCTCCGCCAACCCTGCGCACGACGCCCTCGCCGACCTGCCGCACCGGGTGCTCGGCCTCGGCGTGCCGCGCGCCGAGCACCGCCACTACGGCTCGATCCCGGAGCACCTGGCGGCCTACGGCCTGGACGCGGCGGGCCTGCGGCAGCGGATCACCGCCTTCCTCGGCGACGTCTAGGCGGGGCCGAGCACCGCCACCGCGTCCGGCCCGAGCAGCAGTTCGCCGCCGGGGCCGGGGGCCGCCTCGCCGAAGGCGGCCAGCACCCGGGCGTCCGGGTACTCCAGCGGCACTGCCACGGACCCGGTGCCGCCGATCCGGACCGCGACCCGGTACGGGCCGCGGTGCACCACCAGCCAGCCCCGCTCCCGGTCGTGGCGGACCGCGACGCCCGCCAGGTCCTGGTCCATCAGCTCCGGGCAGGAGCGCCGCAGCCGGATCAACGTCCGGTACCAGTCGAGGAGTTCGGCGTGCGAGGGCAGCGCGGGCTCGGACCAGTCCAGCACCGAGCCGAGCACCGTGGAGCGGGCCTGCGGGTCGGGGACGTCCTCGGCGGCCCAGCCGTGCTCGGCGAACTCCCGCCGCCGGCCCTGCCGGACCGCCTCGGCCAGCTGCGGGTCGGTGTGGTCGGTGAAGTACTGCCAGGGCGTGCCGGCGCCCCACTCCTCGCCCATGAAGAGCATCGGGGTGAACGGCGAGGTCAGCACCAGCGCGGCCCCGGCGGCCAGCCGGCCCGGCGGGAGGGTGGCGGCGAGCCGGTCGCCGGTGGCGCGGTTGCCGACCTGGTCGTGGGTCTGCAGGTAGCCCAGCAGCCGGTGCCCGTACCCGGCCGGGAACGGGCGGCCGTGCCGCCGGCCGCGGAACGAGGACCAGCTGCCGTCGTGGAAGAAGCCGCCGGTCAGCGTCTTGGCGACGGCCGCGTACGGGTCCTCGGCGAAGTCCCCGTAGTAGCCCTGGGACTCGCCGGTGAGCAGGGCGTGCAGGGCGTGGTGGAAGTCGTCGCTCCACTGGGCGGCGAGCCCGAGCCCGCCGGCCTGCCGGGGGTTGGTGGTGCGCGGGTCGTTCAGGTCGGACTCGCCGATCAGGAACAGCGGGCGGCCGGTGGCGGCGGCCAGCCGGTCCACCTCGCCGGCCAGCTCCTCCAGGAACGGCAGCGCCCGGTCGTCGGCCAGCGCGTGCACCGCGTCCAGCCGCAGCCCGTCGATCCGGTAGTCCCGCAGCCAGGCCAGCGCGCTGCCGATCAGGTAGCCGCGGACCTCGTCCGAGCCGGGCGCGTCCAGGTTGACCGCCGCCCCCCACGGGGTGTGGTGGCGGTCGGTGAAGTAGGGGCCGAAGGCGGGCAGGTGGTTGCCGGACGGGCCCAGGTGGTTGTGCACCACGTCCAGCACCACGCCCAGCCCCTTGCGGTGGGCCGCGTCGACGAACCGCTTCAGCCCGTCCGGGCCGCCGTACGGCTCGTGCACCGCCCAGAGCGAGACCCCGTCGTAGCCCCAGCCGTACCGGCCGGGGAACGGGCAGACCGGCATCAGCTCGACGAGGTCCACGCCGAGCGCGACCAGGTGGTCGAGCCGCTCGGCAGCGGCTTCGAAGGTCCCGGCCGGGGTGAAGGTCCCCACGTGCAGCTCGTACAGCACCGACCCCGGCAGCGCCCGGCCCGACCAGGGGGTGTCGGACCAGGCGAAGGCCGCGTGGTCGACCGCCAGGCTCGGCCCGCCGGGCCCGTCCGGCTGGCGCGGCGAGCGCGGGTCCGGCAGCGCCGGGCCGCCGTCCAGCCGGAAGCCGTACGGTCCGGCGGGTGCCTCGCCGCACCACCAGCCGGGCCGGTCGGCGTCCGGGCGCATCGGGTGCGCCGTGCCCGCCACCTCCACCTCGACCCGGCCGGCCGCGGGCGCCCACACCCGGTACCCGGTCACGGCCGCCGCCCGCTGGTCAGCAGCGCCACCGGCAGGTGTTCCAACAGATCGGCCACCGAGGTCTCCCCACCCGTGAAGTGCCGTCCGGTCAGTTCGTCGGTCCACCGCCCGGGCGGCAGTTCCAGCACCGTGCCGCCCCAGCCGCCGCGCCGGCGCAGCCCGTACGGGAGTCGGGTGGCCACCGGAACCACCGATTCGCCGCGCCCGAAGGCGAGCAGGTGCTCGGCGGCCGGGCCGCTCGCCGCGATCGGGCGGTAGGAGCCGAACGGGTGGGTGCGGCGCAGGTGCAGCGCGGTGGTGGTCAGGTGCAGCTTCTCGCGGGCCAGGTCGCCGGACCGGTCGGCCGGCGAGTCGGTCAGCCGGACGGCCAGCGCGCCCAGGTCGACCGGGGCCCGGTTGTCCGGGTCGACCAGGGTGTACAGCGGCTCCTCGCTGCCCTGGTAGAGGTCGGGCACGCCCGGCACGGTCAGGTGCAGCAGCGCCGCCGAGAGGCTGTTGCTGCGGGCGAACGGGGCGAGCAGCGCGATCAGGCCCTCGATCCGGGGGGCCAGCCCGACGTTGGTGAGCACGTCCCGGGCGTACCGGTCGAGCCGGCGCTCGAACTGCTCGTCGGGCGCCGTCCAGGAGGTGTGCAGCTTGGCCTCGCGGGCCGACTTGAGCACCACCCCGGCGAGCCGCTCGGGGCTGATCGGCCAGGCCGCGACCAGGGTCTGCCAGAGCAGCCAGGCGCTCGGCCGGTCCGGGCAGGCACCGGAGGCGGTGGTCCAGGCGGCGCACTCGGCGGCCCACATCTCCGGCAGCTCGGTGAGCACCGCCAGCCGGGCCCGGGCGTCCGCGCTGCGCTTGGTGTCGTGGGTGGACAGCGCCGTCATGGTGCCGGGCCAGGCCCGGTCCAGCTCGGCGCACCAGCGGTGGAACGCGTCCGGCCGCACCCCCGGGCGGCCGGGGTCGCCGCCGACCTCGTTCAGCCCGAGCAGCGCCGTCCAGCGGTAGAACGCGGTGTCCTCCACGCCCTTGGCGGCGACGGCCGAGGCGGTCTGCGCGAACCGGGCGCAGAACTCGTCCTTCTCCGGGCTGCGGCCGAGCCGGCCGAGCGTCAGGTCGCGCACCAGGTCGGCGGTCGGGCCGGCGAGTGCGCCGGCCTCGCGGACCGCCTCGAACTCGGCGACCGCGGCGGCCGGCGCCGGCTCGCCCGGCACCACGTACGGCCGGTACACCGGGTAGGCGGCCAGCACCGCCCCGAGCGCCCGGCGCAGCGCGCCCGGGCCGTGGTCGGCGAGGGCCGGTTCGGCGGCGCAGATCCGGCCGGCCAGGCGCACCAACCGCTCGACCTCGGCGGCCAGTTCGCCGTCCGGCGCGGTCAGCTCGGCACGGGCCAGCCGGCCGGCCTCGGCGGCGCCGCTCGGGTCCGCGACGTCCCGCTGGTAGCTCGTGGTGAGCCGCTCGGCGCCGGCGTGGTCGATCAGCACTCCGTCGATCCGGCGCAGCGCGTCGTAGCCGGTGGTGCCGGCGCACGGCCAGTCGGCGGGCAGCCGCTCCTCGCCGGTGAGGATCTTCTCCACCACCGTGTACGCGCCGCCGGTGGCCGCCGCGAGCTGCCGCAGGTAGCCGCGCGGGTCCGCGAGTCCGTCCGGGTGGTCGATCCGGAAGCCGTCCAGGACGCCCTCGGCGTGCAGCCGCAGCAGGGTGCGGTGGGTCGCCTCGAAGACCTCGGGCACCTCCATCCGGACCGCGATCAGCTCGTTGACGGTGAAGAACCGGCGGTAGTTCAGCTCCTCGGAGGCCAGCTGCCACCAGGCCAGCCGGTACCACTGGCGGGCCAGCAGCTCGGGCAGCGGCAGGTGCCCGGTGCCGGGGCGCAGCGGGAAGGCGTGGTCGTGGTAGCGCAGCACGTCCCCGTCGACGGTGAGCTGGTCGAGCACGGCGCCGAGCCGGTCGCCGAGCAGCGGGAGCAGCAGCCGCCCGCGCCCGGGGGCGTCGGCGGGGCCGGGCTGGGCGGCCCAGTCGATGTCGAACCAGGGCGCGTACGGGGAGTCCGGGCCGTCCCGGAGCACCTGCCACAGCGGCTGGTTGAGCTGCTCGGGGACGGGCAGCGCCATGTGGTTGGGCACCACGTCGGCGATCAGGCCGAGCCCGTGCCGGCGGGCCTCGGCGGCGAGCGCGCGCAGCGCCCGCTCGCCGCCGAGCTGCTCGCTGATCCGGCCGTGGTCCACCGTGTCGTACCCGTGCGTGGAGCCGGGGACGGCCTCCAGCAGGGGGGACAGGTGCAGGTGCGAGACGCCGAGCGCGGCCAGGTAGGGCACCGCGCGCGCGGCGTCGTGCAGCGTGAAGCCGGGCTGGAGCTGGAGCCGGTAGCTGGCCGTCGGCGGTCGGGCGGCGGCTGAGGTCATGCGGTCATGCCTACCCGCGCCGG
This sequence comes from Kitasatospora sp. NPDC094015, assembly GCF_040304075.1. NCBI lineage: Bacteria > Bacillati > Actinomycetota > Actinomycetes > Kitasatosporales > Streptomycetaceae > Kitasatospora > Kitasatospora sp. NPDC094015. Next base: position 23,613 of record NZ_JBEOUL010000002.1, on the reverse strand, counting down.
GGGCGGGCTACCTCCGTCCTGGTACGAATGGCGCAGTGCGGGCCGGGCGGCGGCTCAGGCGGGCCGTTGCAGCACCAGCAGCGAGCGGTCGGTGAGCCAGACCGTGTCGCCGGCCTTGACCCGGGTGCCGGTGCCGGGGGCGGGCAGGACCGGCAGGCTGGTGTCGACCACCACCTGCCAGGCCTCGCCGTGGTCGGCCGGGACGGTGAACTCCAGCTGCTCGGAGCTGGCGTTGAAGAGCAGCAGGAACGAGTCGTCGACGATCTTGCCGCCGCGCCGGTCGGGTTCGGAGATCGCGTTCCCGTTCAGGAAGACGGTGAGCGACTTGGCGTAGCTGGTCGACCAGTCCTGCTTGGTCATCTCCTCGCCCGCGGGGGTGAACCAGGCGATGTCGGTGAGGTCGTCGTGGGTGCCGGAGACCGGGCGGCCGTGGAAGAACCGGCGGCGCCGGAAGACCGGGTGGTCGCGGCGGAGCCAGATCATGCCCTGGGTGAACTCCAGCAGCTCCGCCTGCGGGCCCTCGCCGCTCGGCCAGTGCACCCAGGTGAGCTCGTTGTCCTGGCAGTAGGCGTTGTTGTTGCCGCGCTGGGTGCGGCCGAGCTCGTCGCCGTGCGAGAGCATCGGCACGCCCTGGGACAGCATCAGGGTGGCGATGAAGTTGCGCTGCTGGCGGGATCTGAGGTCGAGCACCCCGCGGTCCTCGGTCTCGCCCTCGGCGCCGCAGTTCCAGGACCGGTTGAAGGACTCGCCGTCCCGGCTGTCCTCGTGGTTGGCCTCGTTGTGCTTGTCGTTGTACGAGACCAGGTCGCGCAGGGTGAAACCGTCGTGGCAGGTGACGAAGTTGATCGAGGCGATCGGGCGGCGGCCGTCGTCCTGGTAGAGGTCGGAGGAGCCGGTCAGCCGGGAGCCGAATTCGGCCAAGGTGGCGGTCTCGCCGCGCCACAGGTCGCGGACGGTGTCGCGGTACATGCCGTTCCACTCCGTCCACAGCGGGGGGAAGTTGCCGACCTGGTAGCCGCCCTCGCCCAGGTCCCACGGCTCGGCGATCAGCTTGGCCTGGGAGACCACCGGGTCCTGCTGGACCAGGTCGAAGAACGAGGACAGCCGGTCGACCTCGTGGAACTGGCGGGCCAGGGTGGCCGCGAGGTCGAAGCGGAAGCCGTCCACGTGCATCTCGGTGACCCAGTAGCGCAGCGAATCCATGATCATCTGGAGCACGTGCGGGCTGCGCATCAGCAGGCTGTTGCCGGTGCCGGTGGTGTCCTCGTAGAAGCGCTGGTCCTTGGCGAGCCGGTAGTACGAGGCGTTGTCCAGGCCGCGGAAGGAGAGCGTGGGGCCCAGGTGGTTGCCCTCGGCGGTGTGGTTGTAGACCACGTCGAGGATCACCTCGATGCCGGCCGCGTGCAGCGCCTTCACCATCGACTTGAACTCCTGGACCTGCTGCCCCCGGTCACCGGTGGAGGAGTAGGAGGAGTGCGGCGCGAAGAAGCCGACGGTGTTGTAGCCCCAGTAGTTGGACAGGCCCAGGTCGCGCAGCCGGTGGTCGCGGACGAACTGGTGCACCGGCATCAGCTCGATCGCGGTGACGCCCAGCTTGGCCAGGTGCTCGATCACCGCCGGGTGGGCCAGCGCCGCGTAACTGCCCCGGATCTCCTCCGGGATGCCCGGGTGCAGCCTGGTCAGGCCCTTCACGTGCGCCTCGTACAGCACGGTGCGGTGGTAGTCGGTGCGCGGCGGCCGGTCGGTGCCCCAGTCGAAGTACGGGTTGATCACCACCGAGTGCATGGTGTGCGGGGCGGAGTCCAGGTCGTTGCGCCGCTCCGGGGCGCCGAAGTGGTACCCGTAGACCGACTCGTCCCAGTCGATCGTCCCGCTCATCGCCTTGGCGTACGGGTCCAGCAGCAGCTTGGCGCTGTTGTGCCGCTGGCCCAGGCCCGGGTTGTGCGGGCCGTGCACCCGGAAGCCGTACCGCTGGCCCGGCTGGACGCCGGGCAGGTAGGCGTGCCGCACGAAGGCGTCCGTCTCGCGCAGCTCGATCGCCGTCTCCGAGCCGTCCTCCGCGATCAGGCACAGCTCGATCCGGTCGGCACTCTCGGAGAACACCGCGAAGTTGGTGCCCGCTCCGTCATAGGTGGCGCCGAGCGGGTACGGCTGTCCTGGCCAGACCTGCATATGTCCTCAACTTCCGTCTAGCGAACGGCAACTGGCGCTCACAGCGGTGTTCCCGGCGGAGCCCCGCGGCATGTACCACCCGTCCGTACCGTGACGCACGGCACATGTCGCATACTCCCCAACGGCTGCCCGCAGACCGAACCCATTCACCACTTGTTCGCCCGAACGGGTGTCCGTTGGCCGAAAGTCGCGGTGTCGCGGCCCGTCTCGACGGGTCGCGGATCGGATCGTCGTGCCGCCAACCGGCTGCGCCCCGCGCGACCGGGGCAGTACCCTTGATCGTCCGGCACGCCACCGGACCGCGTGCCGGCCCGGGAGCGCCCCGGGGCGCCACGGTTGAGTCCGTGTCAGTGGACGGCCCGTCACCCCCGGTGAGTGGAAGGCCGGGAGGTGAGGTAGCGCATGGGGTTCCCCGCCGACGGCCAGGGCGGGCCCGAGCAGGGGCCCCGGCGCAGCGAGGCGCCGACGCTGGTGATGCGGCCTTCCGGCGGTGGCGGTGGCGGCGGCGCCCGCGGCACCGTCCCGGGCCAGGCCGGCCCGGTCGACGGCCCGCTGATGGCCTGGACGGCCGGCGCCTGGGACACCGCCTACCGCAGGGTCCGGCTGGCCGGCCGGGCCTACGTCTGGCTCAACCTGGTCGAGCAGCGGATGCGCGACCTGGTCGACGAGGTGCTGCGCCCGCTCTACGCCCCCGCGCACGGCGAGGACTGGGTGACGGCCGCCGCCGGGCCGGCCGGCGAGGAGTGGGTGCACCGGGCCGCCGCCGTCCGCGAGGTCAGCCGCCGCAAGGGCTACCTGCTGGACCCGGCCGACGACGACCCGCTGGTCTTCCTCACGCTGCCCCAGCTGCGCGAGCTGATGGTGCAGCACTGGCCCTGCTTCGAGCCGTACCTGGTGGAGCGCCGCGAGGTGGAGCTGGCGCTGGACGAGCTGGAGGTCGCCCGGCACGTGGTCTCCCGCAACCGCAGCCTGTCGCAGACCGTTCTGGACCAGACCGAGCGGGCCGCCGCCCGGCTGCTCGCGCTGCTGGACGGCGGCCACGGCGGGGTGCCGGCCGACGTGGTCGAGGAGCTGGTGGCCGGCCGCTACGCGGACGTGGTCGCGGTGCACGCCGACCGGGTCGGGCTGCAGCGCGAGCTGCCGGTCGAGGACCTGCTGGAGGGCGCCCGCCGGCTGGACGCGGTCGGCATCGGCCTCGGCATGCTGTGCCAGAATTACACCGGCAAGCGGCTGGTGCGCCTCGCCGCCGAGGGCTGCCGGGTGCGGCTGCTGTTCCTCAACCCCGCCTCCAGCGCCGTCCGGCGCCGCGAGCGCGAGCTCGGGATCGGGCGCGGCGAGCTGTCCCGCTCGATCGAGATGAACATCATGCACGTGCGCCGGGTCCGCACCCGGCTGCGCGACCAGGGCGGCTTCGAGATCCGGGTGTTCGACGAGATGCCCCGGTTCACCGCCTACCTGGTGGAGGGGCCGCGCACGGCCGGCCCCGGCGGGCGGCGCCGGTCGACCGACCTCGGCGTGATCCAGCCCTACCTGCGCCGGGCCCGCGGCATCGAGTCGCCCGCGCTGGTGCTGCGCGGCGGGGCCGGGCAGGAGCCGGGCGGCACCGAGCCGGGGCTGCTGGAGGTCTACCGCGAGGAGTTCGAGGGGGTCTGGGCGGACTCCCGGGCGGTGTCCTGACCGCGGCGGCCACCCGCCGCAGGGGCCGGGCGGTACTCGGCCGGGCGGCGCAGCGCCGAGTTGCCGCCGGTCACCGCCCCGGATAGCAAACAGGTGAGCGGATCGTTCCGGCCCGTACGGACGGCCGCGCCCCGCACCCCCGCCACCTGGAGCCCGTCCGATGACCAGTCAGCCCGCCGTCGAGGGCGGCCCGGCCCGCCGCAGCCTGCTCAGGACCGCCGCCCTCGCCACCGGTGCGCTCGCCCTGCCCGCCGTCGGCCTGCCCACCGCCGCGGCCGCGGCCGGCCAGGTGCCGTTCCTCGGCCCGCACCAGGCCGGCGTCACCACCCCGGCCCAGCCGTACGCGGTCTTCGCCGCCTGCAACGTGCACGCCCCGGACCGGGACGCGCTGGAACGCCTGCTGCGCACCCTGACCGCGCGGATCGCCTTCCTCACCACCGGCGGCACCCCGGCCGAGGCGGACGCCGACAACGGGATGCTCGGGCCGGTCGTGCCCGCGGACAACCTCACCGTGACGGTCGGCGTCGGCGCCTCGCTGTTCGACGACCGCTACGGCCTGGCCGCCGCCAAGCCCCTGCGGCTGACCGCGATGCGGGCCTTCCCCGAGGACCGGATGCGGCCCGGCGACGCGCACGGCGACCTGTCCCTGCAGCTGTGCGCCGACAGCCGGGACACCGTCCTGCACGCGCTGCGCGACCTGCTGGCGCACGCCGACGGCGCGCTCGAACTGCGCTGGCGGGTGGACGGCTTCCAGAACCGGCCCCGACCGGACGGCGCCCAGCGCAACCTGATGGGCTTCAAGGACGGCATCGCCAACCCCGACACCGCCTCCGACCGCGAGATGGACCGCCTGGTGTGGGTCCGGCCGGACGGCGGTGAGCCGGCCTGGGCGACCGGCGGCAGCTACCAGGTGCTCCGGGTGGTCCAGATGCTCGGCGAGGCCTGGGACCGGGTGCCGGCCATCGACCAGGAACGGGTCATCGGCCGCCGCAAGGACAGCGGCGCGCCGCTGGAGGTGATCCCGCCCGACGCGCACATCCAGCGGGCGAACCCGCACACCCCGCAGAGCGCCGACAGCCGGATCCTGCGCCGCGGCTACAACTTCGACCGCGGGATCGACCCGGACGGGCGGCTCGACCTCGGCCTGCTGTTCTGCTGCTACCAGCAGGACGTGGTGCGGCAGTTCGAGGCCGTGCAGCTGCGGCTGGCGGGGGAGCGGCTGGCGGACTTCACGGTGCCCACCGGGGGCGGCTACTTCTTCGTGCTGCCCGGCGTGCAGGACGGGTCGGACTGGCTCGGCCGGGGCCTGCTGGCGGCCGGCTGACCCGACCCGCCGGGGCGGGGGCCGGACCGCTGGCCTGCACCGGACCGCTGGCCTGCACCGGACCGCGGGCCTGCACCGAGGGGGCGGGCCCGCGGGCCCGCCCCCGCCGGGCTCAGAAGTTCAGCGGCTGGAAGAAGGTCGGCGAACCGCTGGAGGCGCCGCCGCTGATCAGGCCCAGCCCGGTGGCGCCGTCGTAGACCGGCCCGCCCGAGTCGCCCTCGCCGCCGCTCTGGCTGCTGCGCACCAGCCCGCGGACCACCCCGTCGGGGTAGTTCACCGTCACGTTCAGCGCGGTGACCTGGCCGCAGCTGGTGCCGCTGGTGGAGCCCCGCCCGCACACCGCCTCGCCCAGCGCCGCCTTCCCGAAGCCGGAGATCGGCTTCGCCGCGCCGAGCACGTAGTCCGGCAGCGTCCAGCCGCTCACCGGCGTGATGACCGACCAGTCCGCGCCCGGGTAGCGCCAGTCGGTGACCGTGCCGAGCCGGTTGCCCCCGGCGTCGTACCAGGTCTTGGCGGCGTGGCCGCAGTGGCCGGCGGTGGTGGTGGTGCCCGGGCGGTAGTTGTTGAAGCCGTTGGTGCAGCGGTAGACCAGCCCGGAGGTTCCGCTGTAGATCGCGCTGCCGCCGTGCAGGGTGCCCGGCGCCCGCACCACCTGCCCGGCGGTGGCCGGCGCCAGCGCGATCCGGCGGCCCACCGGCTCCGCCACCTCGGTGAGCTGGGTCAGACCCGGGGTCGCCAGCGCGGCCCCGACGAAGTCCTCGGTCCGCCCGTCGCCGTTGTCCGGCAGCACGGTGACGGCCAGCCGGCAGGCCTGCGGATCGACGTACCAGTACTGGGCCCGCCCGGCCGTGCCGGCTTCGGCCCGGGCGTCCAGGTCGGACTTCAGGCCGTCCAGCCGGGACAGTTCGGCCGCGCCGCAGCGCGGGGCGTCCTCGGCGGCCGGTGCGGCGGCGGCCGCGGCGGCCGGGCCGAGCGCGGCGGTGAGCACGAGCGCGGCTGCCGGCAGCAGCGGGCGCAGGACCTTACGTGGCATCGGGCGAGCTCCCTTCGTCGGCCGCCCGGCTGCCCGCACGGGGTCCCGTGCGCCGGCGCGGCCCTGAGCGGCCACGCTACGAAGGCGAACCATCCCCGCCGCAGAGCGCGCCCGGCGGCTCACCTGATCGGCCCCGGTCTGGGTCCCGGCCGAGGTCCCGGCGGCGGGCTTGTCACTGGCGCAGGCGATGATGGAGCCCGTTCACGGCAGGACTGACGGAAGGACGTGCCGCATGAGCTGGTGGAAGGGGCCGCTGGTCGGGTTCGACCTGGAGACCACGGGCACCGATCCGGCCGAGTCCCGGATCGTCACGGCCGCCCTGGTGGACACCGAGGGCGGCCGGGTGGAGGCCACCACGGGCTGGCTGCTGGACCCGGGGGTGCCGGTGCCGGCCGAGGCGACCGCGGTGCACGGCATAGCCGACGAGTACGCGCGCACCCACGGCGGCCCGGCCGCCGAGGGCGTCGAGGAGATAGCCCGGGCGCTGTGCACCCGGCTGCTGGCCGGGCGACCGGTGGTGGTCTTCAACGCGCCGTTCGACCTCTCGCTGCTCGACGCCGAGCTGCGCCGGCACGGGCTGCCGACGCTGGCCGAGCGGCTCGGCGGCCCGGTCGGCCCGGTGCTCGACGCCCTGGTGATCGACCGCACGGTCGACAAGTACCGCAAGGGCTCGCGCGCCCTGCAGCGGGTCTGCGAGGTGTACGGGGTGGAGCTGGCCGACGCCCACCAGGCCGGCAGCGACGCGCTGGCCGCGGTCCGGGTCGCGGTCGCGCTCGGCGAGCGCTACCCGGCGCAGGCCGGGGAGCTGACGCCGGAGCAGCTGCACGACCGCCAGATCGACTGGTACCGCGCCTGGGCCGAGGGGCTGCAGTCGTGGCTGCGGCAGGGCAAGGAGCCGGAGGCGGTGGTGGACGGCCGCTGGCCGCTGCGCTGAGCCCTAGCGGGCGGGGAGGTCGAAGCCGTAGCCCTGCGCGACCAGCCAGGGCAGCAGCTGCCGCAGCGCCGCGACGGTCTGGCTGCGGTCGCCGCCGCCGTCGTGCAGCAGCACCACGGCGCCGGGGCGCAGGCCGCGCTGGACGGCGGCGACGATCGCGGCCGCGCCCGGCCTGGCCCAGTCGCGCGGGTCGACCGACCAGGAGAGCGAGCGCATCCCGTGCTCGGCGGCGATCTGCTCGTTCTCGGCGGTGAAGTCCCCGCCCGGCGCCCGGAACCAGGCGATCGGGCCGCCCGCCCCGCCGGCGGCCGTGGTGATCATGTCCTGGGCCGCGGTGATCTCCGCCACCTGCCGGTCGTGCGGCAGGGTGTGCATCGGCTGCGGGTGGTGCACCGTGTGGTCGCACAGCCGGTGGCCCTCGGCGACGATCCGCCGGACCGTCGCCGGGGCGGCGGCGGCGTTGGGCCCGATCTGGCAGAAGGTCGCGCGGGCGTGGTAGCGGGCGAGCAGGTCCAGGATCTGACCGGTCGCCGGGCCCGGGCCGTCGTCGAAGGTGAGGGCCACGGTGCGCCCGCCGGTGGCGGTGGTGCGGACCAGCGCGGTGGCCGCGGACGGCGGCGGCGGTGCCGGGGTGGTGGGCCGGCCGGTGGCCGGTGCGGCGGTGGTCGGCCGAGGGGTGTCGGGGCGGCCGGTGTGGGGCGTGGCCGCCGGCGCGGTCGCCGCCGGGGTCCCGCCGGGGGTGGTGGTGGCGGGCGCCGGTGCGGTGGTCGAGCCGCCGGGCCCGGTGGCCGGTGCGGCCGGTGCGGGGGCAGGGGGCGGGGTCGGCCCGGTGCTCGCCGGGGTCGGTGCGGTGGGCGGGGCGGCGGCGCGGGGCGCGGTGGGCACGGCGGGTCCGGAGCCGCAGCCGCAGAGCAGCGCGGGGGCCAGCAGGACGGCCAGCGCCGCGGCGAGGACCCGCCCGCGCTGCGGGGAACGGGGTCGGGGTGACGGGTGGTGCGGGAGCAGCATGGTGACGACTCCTGAGGTCGCACGGCCGCCGAGCTGCGGGCCGCCTGCCGGCTAGGACTGGTCGGACAAGCCCTAGGACGTGCCACCCTCGCGGCCCGGTTCCGCCCGCGCGTACGAGCCGTACCGGTGGCTCGAACGGGCCCGGCCGCGTCCGGGCCTCAGAAGGCGTACCAGCGCACCTTCGGGTCGCCGGCCCGCAGCGAGTCCACCCGGCGGCGGAATTCGGCCAGCGCGGCGGGGGAGGCGGCCGCCTGCTGGGCCACCCAGGCGGCGCTGGCGGTCTCCCGGGCGCCGCGCAGCACGGCGAAGCCGGGCCACTCGCGGACGTCCCAGCCGTACGCGGCGGTGAAGGCGAGGTAGTCCTCGGTGCGGACGCCGTACCGGTCGTGACTGAGTGCCAGCACCACCAGGTCGTGCTCGCGCAGGTCGTCGGCGACGAACTCCAGGTCCAGCAGCACGGGGCCGTCCGGGCCGAGGTGGACGTTGCGCGGCAGCGCGTCCCCGTGGATGAAGCCCGGGGTCAGGTGCGGTGTCAACTCACCCACCGCGGCGGCGAATTCGGCCCGCCGTTCGCGCAGGAAGCGGACGTCGGCCGGGTCGATGTGCCCGTCGGCCGCGGCCAGCCAGCGGTCGACCGGGGCCAGCAGGTCGCGCGGGCGCAGCGGGACGGGCGGGGCGGGCAGCCGGTGCAGGGCGAGCAGCAGCGGGGCCAGGTCGACCGGGCGGGCGGAGGCGACGGCGGGCGGCAGCCGGTGCCAGAGGGTGACGGGGTGCCCGGCGGCGTCCACCGGCTCCGGCAGGTACGGGCGCACCACCGGCACCCCCTGGCCGTCCAGCCAGCGGGCCACCGCCAGTTCGCGCACGGCGCGGCCGGTCAGCCCGGGCGTCCGGCCGACCTTGGCGACCACGGCGGGGGAACCGAGGTCGAAGACGGCGTTCTCGCCGAGCGCCAGCAGGCCGGCGCGGGTGGGCGCGGGCAGGCCGGCGGCGGCGCAGGCGGTGGCGAGCAGGGTGCGGGCGCGGGCCTCGTCGAAGGCTGTGGCGGGGCTGGTCATCGGGCGGCTCCGTTCTGGCTGGTGCCGCTCAATCCTGCCGCAGTCACCGGGTACGAACGGCGCCGGGCCCCGCGCGACGCGCGGGACCCGGCCGGTGCGGGTGGCCGACCGTCCCCGGTGCGGTCGGCCACCTGCGGTTCAGCGGGCGGCGGTCTGCCGCGCGGGGGCGGCCGGGTCGGCCGCGTGCCGGGCCTGCGGGAGCGGGGCGCCCGGCTCGCCGTGCGAGAAGTCCGGGAGCCAGGACAGCCAGCGCGGCAGGTACCAGTTGCGCTCGCCCAGCAGGGTCATCGCGGCGGGCAGCAGGACCGCCCGGATCACCGTGGCGTCGATCAGCACCGCGACCGCGAGGCCGACGCCCATCTGCTTCATCGACTGCATCGACAGGGTGCCGAAGACCGCGAACACCCCGACCATGATCACGGCCGCGCTGGTCACCACGCCGGCGGTGCTGCGGATGCCGTACGAGACGGCGGCCCGGGTGGACAGGCCCCGGTCGTGCGCCTCCTTGATCCGGGAGACCACGAACACGTGGTAGTCCATGCTCAGCCCGAACAGGATGACGAACAGGAACAGCGGCACCCAGGACTCCACGGCGCCGACCCCGGCGGTGCCGAGCAGCGAGGCGCCCACGCCGTGCTGGAAGACCAGCGCGAGAACCCCGTAGGCGGCGCCGACCGAGAGCAGGTTGAGCACCACGGCGGTGACCGCGATCCCCAGCGAGCGGAACGAGGTGAGCATCAGCAGGAAGGCGAAGGCCACCACGAAGCCGAACACCGGCAGCATGGAGTCGGACATCTGCCGGTTGAAGTCGTGCGAGCCGGCGGTCTGGCCGGTCACCGGGGCCTCGGTGCCGGCCACCGCGAGGAGGGTGCCGGGGACCACCCGCTCGCGCAGCGCGTCGAGGGCGGCGGTGCTGGTCGCGTCGTTGCCGCTGCCCGGGAGCGGGACGTCGATGGTGGCGATGTTCTGCTCACGGTGCACGGTGACCTCGATCGGGCCGTGCACCCCCGGGGTGGCCAGCGCGGCGCTGCGGAAGTCGGCGATCGCCCTGGTCATCTCCGGCGAGCCGATGTCCCTGGCCTTGACCACGACGGTGGCCGGGGAGGGGCTGCCGGGGAAGGCGGCCTCGATCCGGGCCGAGGTGGCGACCAGGGCGTTTCCCGCCGGCAGCTGCTGCTGGAAGGTCAGGTTGGCGGTGTGCATGGTGAGCAGCGGCGCGGCCAGGCCCAGCAGCAGGCCGCCGGAGAGCAGGGTGGCCGCCAGCGGGCGGCGCAGCACGGGGGTCAGTACCGCGTTCCACACCCGGCCGCCGCGGGCCGGGTCGGCGGTGCGCAGCCGGTGCAGCAGCGGCACCCGGCCCTTGTCGACCCGGTCGCCGAGCATCGAGAGCAGTGCCGGCAGCACGGTCAGCGAGCCGAGCACGGCGGTGATCACCACGATGATGGTGGCCAGCGACATGGCCTGGAAGTCGGCGATCCCGGTGAGGAACATGCCGGCCATCGCGACCACCACGGTCACCCCGGAGACCAGCACGGCGCGGCCCGAGGTGGCGGCGGCGATCCGCAGCGCGTCGGCGGCGGGCCGTCCGGCGGCCCGCTCCTCGCGCTCGCGGCGCAGGTAGAACAGGCAGTAGTCGACGCCGACGGCGAGGCCGACCAGCAGCATCACCGAGCTGGCGTCGTCGCTCGTGTGCAGCAGGCCGCTGCTGAGCGCGACCAGCCCGCCGGCGGCGATGAAGGCGGTGAGCGCGAGCAGCACCGGCAGGACGGCGGCCACCAGCGCGCCGAAGGCGACCAGCAGGATGCCCAGCGCCAGCGGCACGGCGGTCCACTCGGCCCGGGCGAAGTCGTCGGTGAACTGCTCCTGGAACCACTTGCCCGAGCTGGCCTCGCCGAACTCCGCGACGGTCAGCTCCGGATGGGCCGCCTGCACCTTCGCGACCGCGTCCAGCACGGCGGGCACGTTCTGCACCGCCAGGTCGTCGGCGCCGGCGATGCTGAACTGGAGCAGGGCCGAGTGGCGGTCCGCCGAGATCGCCCCGCTCTCGTACGGGCCGTGCAGGTCGGCGGTGCGGCCGGTGGCGCCGACGGCGGCGGCGACCTGGTCGACCACGCGGTGGAAGGCCGGGTCGTCGGCGGTGCTGCCGGCGCTCTGGACCAGGACCACCTCGCCCGCCGGGCGCTCGATGCCGGCCTCGTCCAGGATCTTCGCGGCCCGGGCGACCTCGCCGGGCATCGATTCGGACTGCTCGACCTTGGTGCTGCCGTGCAGGCCGCCGAGATAGGCGGCGAGCACCACGAACAGCAGCCAGCCGAAGACGGCGGTCTTCCTGTGCCGGGCGCTCCAGGCCCCCATGGTTGCGGCAAGTCCGGTACTCACGAGTCTGATCCCCCAGGGAAAGCGGCGGCGGTGGCCGCCGGAAGCGGTCGCCGGTGGTGGTCCGGCGCGCTGTGGAAGCTGCACCACAGAGGCTAGGAATTCGCGGCCGGGACCGACATCCGGCTGGCGGGGGAGCCCGCCCTGGGCCTTCCCTCACCCGTGGGGTGGGGTTTGCCCTACCCGCCGTCCCGGAGATTTCCCCCGGGACGGACCGCCCAGGAATCCACCCTGAGGCGGAGGCGTCTCCACCCGGAGTACGAGGTGCCGCGCGCAGCCGCAGGTCAGGATGGTCGAGGGGAGGCACCCGACCTCCCCTAGGGGGTGCGTCCGGGGAGTGGTCACTTGCCGGGCGGCAAGTAAATTCCCGTAGGATGCCAACCGTACTTACCTGCCGACCGGCTAAGAGCTGCCGTCGCCGCTCCCCGCCCGGTCCCGCGCCGTCGCCCGACGTCCCGTCCCCCCAAGGGCTGCGGTGAACCATGCCCAGGAGGCACAACGAGCATGTTCCACCGAATAGGACACTTCGTCGTCAAGCGGGCCTGGTGGGTGATCATCGGCTGGCTGGTCGCCGCCGTCGCCATCATCGCCACCGCGCCCGCGCTGACCGCGCAGACCGACGAGAGCGCCTTCCTGCCCGAGCACTACGAGTCCATCCAGGCCTCGAAGGTGCAGGAGCGGGCCTTCCCGGCCAACTTCACCCCGGCCGCGATGGTGCTGTTCGAGCGGACCGACGGCGGCAAGCTGGACGCCGGTGACCAGGCCGCCATGGACAAGGTCGTCAAGGGCCTGACCGACCAGCACGTCAAGCTGGTCGAGACCATTCTGCCGGTCAGCGACCAGTCCACCTCCAAGGACGGCCGCTACGCGCTGTCCATGGTCGGCATGGAGAAGAACTCCGCGCACAAGCCGGAGGCCGCCGACTCCGCGAAGGAGCTGCGCGACGAGGCCAAGAAGCTCGCCGAGGGCAGCAACCTGAAGGTCCAGCTGGGCGGCCAGGCCGCGCAGAACCTGGACCAGAAGGACTCCTCCGAGCTGGCCAACATGCTGATCGGCGTCGGCACGATCGTGATCATCCTGCTCACGCTCGGCGTCATCTTCCGCAGTCCGATCATCGCCCTGCTGCCGGTCCTGTCGATCTTCGTCTTCTCGATGGTCGCCAACGGCCTGATCGCCGACGCCAGCAAGGCCTTCGGCCTCAAGGCCGACAGCTCGGTCTCGGCCATCCTGATCATCGTGCTGTTCGGCGTCGGCACCGACTACTTCCTCTTCCTGATGTTCCGCTACCGCGAACGGCTGCGGGCCGGCGACGACCGCAAGACCGCCGTGGTCAACGCGGTCGGCCGGGTCGGCGAGGCGATCGCCTCGGCGGCCGGCGCGGTCATCGTGGCGTTCAGCGTGCTGCTGCTCTCCAGCCTCGGCATGTTCCAGGCGCTCGGCCCCTCGCTGGCCATCGCGGTCCTCGTCACCGCCCTGGCCTCGGTCACCCTGGTGCCCGCGATCCTGTCGCTGATCCCGGAGAAGGTGCTGTTCTGGCCGTCCAAGGCCTGGCAGAAGGATCCGGCGAACGCCCGCTTCGCGGCCCTCGGCCGCACCGTCGAGCGCCGTCCGCTGCTGGTCACCCTGGTCTCCGGCGCCCTGCTGGTGGCGCTCTCCTTCGCGGCCTTCGGCTACAAGGGCACCTTCGACCTGGCCTCCGGCTCGATGCCGAAGACCAAGGAGTCGATGGTCGTCCAGGACACCCTGATGACCGCCTTCTCGGCCGGCGCCGCCGACCCCAGCCACGTGTACGTGGAGAGCAAGAACGGCGCCAAGCTCGACCCGGCCGCGCTGAACGGCTACGTCGGTGAGCTCGGCAAGGTGCCCGGGGTGGCCCAGGTCGTCCCGCAGCCGCACCTCAACACGGACGGCACCGTCGCCGACATCACCGTGATGCTCAAGGACGCCCCGGCCACCAACCAGGCCATCGACACCATCGACGGGCTGCGCAAGGTCGCCCACGGCTCCGCGCCGCAGGGCAGCGAGGCCAAGGTCGGCGGCATCACCTCGGTGTACAAGGACATCAACACCGCGATGGCCCGCGACTACTCGCTGGTCTTCCCGGTCGCCGCGCTGCTGATCATGCTGATCCTGGCCCTGCTGCTGCGCAGCGTGGTCGCCCCCTGGTACCTGATGGGGGCGGTGGGCCTCGGCTTCGGCGCCACCGTCGGCGCCACCAGCCTGGTCTTCCAGAAGATGCAGGGCGAGGCCGGCCTGATGTTCATGCTGCCGATGTTCATCTACCTGTTCGTGGTGGCGATCGGCACCGACTACAACATCCTGATGATCGCCCGGCTCCGGGAGGAGGCGGCCGAGGGCCACAGCCCGCGCAAGGCGGCCGGCCTGGCCATGCGGCACGGCGGCCCGACCGTCGCGGCGGCGGGCAGCATCCTGGCGCTCACCTTCGCCACCATGCTGCTGGCGGGCAACTCGCTGTTCAGCCAGATCGGCTTCTCGGTGGCCTTCGGCATCGCCGTCTCGGCCTTCGTGATGGCGATGTTCTTCACCCCGGCGCTGACCGCGCTGCTCGGCCGGGCGGCCTGGTGGCCCGGCCACGGCTCGCTGCCCGGACACCCGGAGGCCGCCCCGGCGGTCACCGACACCCGGGAGCCGGCCGGCCGGCACTGAGTTCACGACTCGAAGCCGAGGGGGCGCGCGGAGCTCGTCCGCGTGCCCCCTCGGTTTGTCCCCCAAACGTCGTGTGACCAGGGGAACTTTCCGATCACCACACCGATCGGCCGTGCTACAGTCGATGCAGTTGCAGTATTGGTTCCCATGAACGTGTGTGTGCGCCTGCTGGTCCCAACCGACAGGCGCATTTGTTTTGTCCGGTGTTTTGTCTCCGGATGGGGATCGCGGCTATGTGGGGTTCACGAGGTGTGGACCCTGACGCCCCAGTGAAATATGGAGACGGTTATGGCTACCGGCACCGTGAAGTGGTTCAACAGCGAAAAGGGCTTCGGCTTCATCGAGCAGGACGGCGGCGGCGCTGACGTGTTCGCCCACTACTCGAACATCCAGTCCAACGGCTTCCGCGAGCTCCTCGAGGGCCAGCAGGTCGAGTTCGACGTCACGCAGGGCCAGAAGGGCCCGCAGGCCGAGAACATCCGCACCATCTGAGACCCGGCTCACAGCCGACTCGAACAGTGCTGCGCGAGGGCCCGCACCGCAGGGTGCGGGCCCTCGCCCATGCTGCCTCACGGCCGGGGCGGCGCACTCCTCCCCCGAAACGGCCGACCTCCCCAGCTCTCGCCGGGGTGCCCCCTCAGGGGCCCACCGCACGGCACTGCCGTCGCGGTCGGCCGAATCAGGATTTAGGAGCACGATGACCGAGCCCGCACGCAACCAGCGCACCCGTACCGGTGGCGGCCGCCCGCCGCGCCGCCCGGCCGGCGCCTCCCGCCCGCGCACCGCGACCCCGCGCCCGGCCGAGGAGTTCACCGTCGTCCAGGGCACCCCGGCCCGCCCGCCGGCGGCGAGCTTCGCCGAGCTGGAGATGCCCAAGGCGCTGCTGACCGCGCTGACCCGCGAGGGCGTCACCGAGCCGTTCCCGATCCAGGCCGCCACCCTGCCCGACGCGCTCGCCGGGCGCGACGTGCTCGGCCGCGGCCGCACCGGCTCCGGCAAGACCCTGGCCTTCGGCCTGGCGCTGCTGGCCCGCACCGCCGGACAGCGCGCCGACTCGCGCCACCCGCTCGCCCTGATCCTGGTGCCCACCCGCGAGCTGGCCCAGCAGGTCACCGACGCGCTCAGCCCGTACGCGATCGGGCTCAACCTGCGGATCACCACCGTGGTCGGCGGCATGTCGATCACCCGCCAGTCCAACCAGGTGCGCCGCGGCACCGAGGTCCTGGTCGCCACCCCCGGCCGGCTGGACGACCTGATCAACCGCGGCGACGTCCGGCTCGACCAGGTGAAGATCACCGTGCTGGACGAGGCCGACCAGATGGCCGACATGGGCTTCCTGCCCCAGGTCGCCAAGCTGCTGGAGCAGGTCGCCCCCGGCGGGCAGCGGATGCTCTTCTCCGCCACCCTCGACCGCAACGTCGACCGCCTGGTGACCCGCTTCCTGACCGACCCGGTCACCCACTCGGTGGACCCCTCGGCCGGCGCGGTCACCACCATGGACCACCACGTGATCCAGCTCGACCCGGCCGACAAGGCCGAGGCCACCGCCCGGATCGCCGCCCGCGAGGGCCGCGTGATCATGTTCGTGCACACCAAGCACGGCGCCGACCGGCTGGCCAAGCAGCTGCGCGCGGCCGGCGTCCAGGCCGCCGCGCTGCACGGCGGCAAGTCCCAGCCGCAGCGCAACCGCACCCTGGACCAGTTCCGCGAGGGCCAGGTCAGCGCGCTGATCGCGACCAACGTCGCGGCCCGCGGCATCCACATCGACGGGCTGGACCTGGTCGTCAACGTCGACCCGCCGATCGACCACAAGGACTACCTGCACCGCGGCGGCCGCACCGCCCGGGCCGGCGAGTCCGGCACCGTGGTCACCCTGGTGCTGCCCGAGCAGCGCCGCGAGGTCTCCCGGCTGATGACCACCGCCGGCATCCGCCCCACCGTCACCAAGATCCGCCCCGGCGACGGCGAGCTGCACCGGATCACCGGCGCCCGCACCCCCAGCGGTGTCGCGGTGCTGCCGATCCTCGCCCCCACCCAGATCGCGGCCCAGGCCGCGGCGGAGGCCGGCGCGGCCGCCAAGGCGGACGGCCAGGGCCGGCGCCGCCCGCAGTCCAAGCGCTCCGCGCTGCCCAAGGACGTCGACTCCAACGGCAACCCGCGCCGCCCCCGCCCCAAGCAGCGCCTCGGCGCCGCCACCGGCGGCAACCGCGCCGCGGCCGGCGGCAGCCGCCAGGCCGCCGGGTTCATCGGCAAGACCTCCGGCCGCGCCCAGCCCGGCTCCGGCACCAAGTCCGGCTCCAACTACGGCACCGGCCGCCAGCGCCGCAAGTCGGACTGACCCGCCGGCACCGCCCCGGGGCGCCCGACCGCACTGCGGTCCGGCGCCCTTCGGCGTACCCGGGCCGGCCCGCCCCTACCTGCGCTGCACCTGCGCTGCGCTGCGCCCGGGACGGCCCTCCCGGCCACCGGAAAACCTCCTTGTGGGGCCCGACCGGATCGGACATGATCGCTCACGCATCGATCGTGCGAGGCCCGTCGAACGGCCCACCGCACGGCCCGTTCAGAGGGGGAGACCAGCATGACCCGAACCACCGGCAGACTTCCGGCCGTCGCGGCAGGAGCGGCGCTCGCCGCCGCCGCAGGGCTGTTCGCCGCGCCGCCGGCCGGCGCCGCCGGCACCGCGCCGGTCCGCGATCCGCGGACCGCCCCCGTGCCCGGCTTCGCCACCACCGGGCAGCGGACCGCCTGCGGCGCCGACGGCGCACCCGGCTGGATCACCACCGCGGCGCCCACCTTGACCGTCACGGCCGACTCGCCCGAGGTCCGGTTCACCGTCCGGGACGACCAGACGCCCGCCCACACCAAGGTCTTCGACGCCACCGCGTCCACCACCGCGGGCACCGCCCAGGTCACCACCGCCGGGCTGACCGACGGCCACGCCTACAGCTGGCGCGCCAAGGGCGTCCACGCGGACGACCCGACGGACGCCTGCCGGTTCCGGGTCGACAGCACCGCGCCCGCCCAACTCACCGTCGAATCGACGGACTTCCCGTCCCAGGGCACCCCGTCCAAGCACGCCGGCCAGATCGGCTCCTTCACCCTCGGCGCCACCGACCCGGCCTCCGGGGTGGCCTGCTACTGGTACACGACCGGCCCCTACCTGAGCTTCGGCCAGGACTGCACCGACCCGGCGGCCGTCGCGGCCGGCCCCGACGGGCGGGCCACCGTGCCGATCCGGGTCACCTCCTGGGGCACCAACACCCTGACCGTCCGGGCGATGGACAAGGCCGGCAACATCAGCTGGCCCGCCCAGTACACCTTCTACGCCCCGTCCGACCCCAACCCGCCGAGCACCCCCGGCGACGTGGACGGCGACGGCGTCCCCGACATCCTGCTGCCCGACGCCAAGGGCAACCTCCAGATCATCAGCGCCGCCGCCACCACCGCCGCCCCGACCTCGGTCGTCGCCGCCAACCGGGCACCGGACCACGCCGGCTGGGGCGACTACCAGCTCGTCCACCGCGGCTGGGGAGAGCACGCGCCGATGGACGACCTGATCGCCTTCCGGCCGCGGACCGGCCCGTACCTGTACCGGAACACCGACTACGGCACCTTCACCGGCGGCGTGGGCTTCATCGACCGCCCGGCCGACCTGCCGTGGGACGAGCCGACCATCCCGGCGGACTTCGCGACCGACTGGGGCCGGACCGACCAGCTGGTGTCCGTGGGAGAGCTGGCGCCCCACCACGGCCCCTCGCTGCTCACGGTCGAGGACGGTGACCTCTGGCTGCTCACCGCCGTGAACAGCTACAGCTTCTGGACGGTCGGCAAGCTCAGCACCGCGGCCTGGGCCGGCTACGACCTGATCGCCCCCGGGACGGCAGCCGACGGCACCTTCGCGCTCTGGTCGCGCGAGCGGGCGACCGGCGTGCT
Source organism: Kitasatospora sp. NPDC094015 (assembly GCF_040304075.1). Classification (NCBI taxonomy): domain Bacteria; kingdom Bacillati; phylum Actinomycetota; class Actinomycetes; order Kitasatosporales; family Streptomycetaceae; genus Kitasatospora; species Kitasatospora sp. NPDC094015. Next base: position 5,434 of record NZ_JBEOUL010000002.1, on the reverse strand, counting down.
GCGCAGCTACCCCGTCACCCGCGGCACGGACGGGTCCTGGGACTTCTCCGCCCTCGCCGACCCGGCCGCCGGCACCGTGACCGGGAACTTCCCGGTGGCGCAGTACCCGACGCTGGGCAGCTCCGGCGACGGCAATGGCGACGGCCACCCGGACCTGTACGCCGTGACCGCCCAGCGGCACCTGCTGACCTTCGACGGGGTCGCCACCCCGAAGGACCTCGGCGTCCTGGCCTGACCGGCACCGCGGGCCCCCACCCGCCGGGTGGGGGCCCGCGGCGTCCCCGGCGGGCCCGCGTAGGCTGGACGGATGGACCTCGGAGAGCGGCTCGGACGGCAGGAGGACGGGCTGGACGACCTGCTCGCCGCCCTCGGCCTGACCTGGCCCGACGAGCCCGACGAGCGGGTGGCCCGGCTCGCGCAGCAGCAGCCGCACTACCCGCAGTACCACCGGATCGGCCACAAGCGGCAGACCGTCCGCCGAGCGCTGGAGGCCGACCGGACGGCCGCGGCGCGCCACTTCGAGCCGGTGCTCGCCCTCCTCCTGCTCGACGACGACCCCAGCTCACCGCGCTGGCTCACCACCGCGCTGGTCGCCGCGGTCGGCCACCGGCGGGTGCTGGCAGGACTGTTGCACGCCGCCGAGGAAGGCACCCCGGACCAGCGCCGCTGCGCCGCCAACGCCTGGCACTGGGCCGAACCGCCGCTGCGCCACGCGAGTGAGCAGGCCCGCCGCGAGGGGCGGCCGACCGCCACCAGCCGCGCGCAGCGCGAGGCGGTCGCCGACCTCGAACAGCGCTTCCGGGCGGCGATCGGCTGACCCGCGGGCCCGGCGCGTGCGGACACCCTGCGGGGGCGCCGTCGCACGGGCGTCCCGTGCGGATCCGGCTCGACGTGGGCACCTCGGCGGGCGGGGGCCGGATCGGTTCACGCGGTCGGCGGGCTCCCGGACGGGCCTGCCGAGCCGACCTGGCGGCTGCCGGCCGGGCTGCGCCCGCGCGGCGCCGGGCCTCCCGGCGCAGGTCCGTCCCGGCCGTCGCGACAGTTCCCGGGTTCTGCCGGGGCGGAACGAAGGTGGCGGTACGTCAGGCCGTCAGTGCGGGGGCGGTCGCCGTCGCCGTGCGGGCCAGGTCGTAGCGGCGCAGCAGCAGGGTGGCGATCTCCGGGGAGGCGCCCAGGACTCCGGCCGTCAGGTCGGCGCCCGACGCCTCGGCGGCGGCCGCGATCCGGTCGGGCAGCAGACCGGGAGCCAGCAGGTAGGGGGCGACCGCCACCCGCTCGACGCCGGGGGCGGTGCGCAGGGCCGCGACCGCGTCGGGGACGTGCGGCGGGACGGCGGAGGCGTGCGCGGTCTCCACGGCCGCCCAGCCGCGGGTGCGCCGCCACTCGGCGGCGAGCTCGCGGACGGCCGCGTTGGCCGCCGGGTCGGAGGATCCGGCGGAGGCGAGCACCACGCCGGTGCGGGCCCGGACGGCGGCGGAGCCGAGGTCCAGCCCGGCCTCGGCCAGCCGCCGGTCCAGGGCGTCCAGCAGCAGCGGCGACGGGCCCAGCACGTCCGCCACCGGCAGGTCGGCGGCGGCCGCGCGCAGGGCGGCGGGGATGTCGCTGCGGGCGTGGAACGCCCGGCCGAGCAGCAGCGGGACGGCGACCGCGGCCCGGCCGTCCAGCCGCCCGACGACCTGCGGGATCCGCGGCGCGCAGTGGTCCAGGTACGCGGTGGCCACCTCCAGCGCCGGTCGCGCCGTGCGCACCAGGCCGACCAGCGCCTCGACGGTCGCGGCGTGCCGGGCGTCCCGGCTGCCGTGGGCGATCAGGAGCAGGGCGGGGCTCCCCGCCGCGGGGGCGGGGGCGGGGGCCCGGCGGTGCGGGGCGGACGGCCGGTGGCGGGTCATCGCGGCGGCCTCAGCGGGTGGTGACGAGCAGGCCGCGGCTGCGCAGCACGCGGCGCTCGATCGGGGAGAAGATCAGCAGGTCGATGGCGACGCCGACGACCAGGATCAGCACGATGCCCAGCAGCACCCCGGACATGTCGGAGAACTCGCGCTGGTTCTCCAGGTAGCGGCCGAGGCCGACGCCCAGGTCGGGGGAGGCGGCGATGAGTTCGGCGGCCATCAGGGAGCGCCAGGAGAAGGCCCAGCCCTGCTTGAGGCCGGCCAGGTAGCCGGGCAGTGCGGCGGGCAGCAGCACGTGGCGGGCGCCGGCGAGGCCGGTGGCGCCGAGGGTGCGGCCGGCCCGCAGGTAGATCGGCGGGACCTGGTCGATGCCGGAGATCAGGCCGTTGGCGATGGAGGGGACGGCGCCGAGCAGGATGACGGCGTACATCGCGGAGTTGTTGATGCCGAGCCAGATCACGGCGGCCGGGACCCAGGCGACCGAGGGCAGCGACTGGAGGCCGGAGAGCACCGGGCCGAGGGCGGCGCGGATCGGCTTGACCCTGGCGACCAGCAGGCCGATCGGGGTGCCGATCACGACGGCGGCCAGGAAGCCGGACAGGCCGCGCCACAGGCTGGTCCAGATGATCGAGAACAGCGTGCCCGCGTACCAGAGCTTGGTGAGGGCCTGCCAGACCTCGCCGGGGCTCGGCAGCTTGTCGGTGGTGGTCAGCTCCAGCGAGACGGCGAGCTGCCAGACGCCCAGCACCAGCAGGATGCCGAGGACCGGCGGGAGCACCTTCCGGCGCAGCACCTGGCCGACCGGGGTGCGCTGGGTCTGCACGGTCTCCAGCGCGTCGAGACCGGCCTCCACGCTGGCGGAGTCGGCGGGCGAGGTGTCCGCGGTGCGGGCGGGTGCGGGGGAGGTGTCAGTGCTGGACATGGCGGCGGATCTCCCCACGCAGTTCTTCGGTGATCTCGATGGACAGATCGGCGACGCCGGCGGATTCGATCCGGCGCGGTTGCGGCAGGTCGATCCGCCACTCGCGGGCGATCCGGCCCGGGCGGGAGGAGAGCAGTACGACCCGCTGGGCGAGCCGGACGGCCTCGCGGACGTTGTGGGTGACGAACAGGACGGTCAGCTGCCGTTCGGCCCAGATCCGGGTGATCTCGTCGTGCAGCACGTCGCGGGTGATGGCGTCGAGCGCGGCGAACGGTTCGTCCATCAGCAGCACGTTGCCGCCCTGGGCGAGCGAGCGGGCGAGCGCCACGCGCTGGCGCATGCCGCCGGAGAGCTCGTGCACGCGCTTCTTGTACGAGCCGCCGAGCCGGACCAGCTCCAGCAGGCGTTCGGCCTCGGGACGGCGCTCCTCGCGGGGAACGCCCGCCAGGCGCAGGGCGAGTTCGATGTTCTTCCCGGCGGTGAGCCAGGGGAACAGCGCGTGGTCCTGGAACATCAGGGCGGGGCGTCCGCCGGGCACCTCGATGGTGCCGGCGGTCGGCCGGTCGAGGCCGGCGACCAGGTTGAGCAGGGTCGACTTGCCGCAGCCCGAGGCGCCGAGCAGGGTGACGAACTCGCCCGGGGCGACGTCGAGCGAGATGTCGTCCAGGACGGGGGCGGCGGTGCCGGGGCGGCCGAAGGTCTTGTGGACGTGCGAGAGCCGTACGGCCACCTGGCCGGCGGCCGCCTCGACGCCGGCGGCGTCGTACGAGGTGGTCAGTGTCGGGGTCATCCGGACACCTCCTGCGTGATCGGTCTGGCGTCGGGCTGGCGGAGTGGGAGCCGGGGCCCGGCCCCGCCCCGTCCTGTGATTGGGCATCGACCAGGACGGGGGCGGGGCGCGGACCGCGGAGTCACGGGGTGGGGGTCACTTGACCCCGAGGCCGGCGTCCGCGACGGACGGCCGGCCCGTCTCCTTGAGCACCTTGTTGAGCAGGGTCAGGTCGTAGATCCCGGTCAGGGTCGGCTTCTCGAGCAGGCCCGCCTTGACGGCGTGGTCGGCCTCGGCCTGGAAGGTGCCCGCCAGCGGGTCGTCCAGGAACTCGATGTCCTTCCACGCCGGGTCGAGGATCGCCGGCTCCAGGGCGTTGCCGGCCGCGGCCTTGATGGCGTCGTTGGCGTCGGCCTTGGCCTTGTCCGGGTTGGCCTTGATGAAGGCGTTGGTGTTCACCGAGCCGCGCAGCACGGCCTCCACCACGTCCGGGTGCTCCTTGAGGAACTTCTGCGAGACGATGATGTTGGTGATCACGAACTTGCCGTCGGGCCAGACCTGCTTCTCGTTCAGCAGCTCCTTGGCGCCGAGCGTGACCAGCTTGGAGGCGGTCGGCTCGGGCACCCAGGCGCCGTCGATCGAGCCGGACTTGTAGGCGTCGGGGGTGACCTTGTTGTCCGAGCGGACCACCGAGACGTCGCCGGCGCCGGACTGCGGGTCGACCTTGTAGCCCTTCTCCGCCAGGTAGTTGAGCAGCGCCACGTCCTGGGTGTTGCCGAGCTGCGGGGTGGCGATCTTCTTGCCCTTGAGGTCGTCCAGGGTCTTGATCTTGTCGGGGTTGACCACCAGCTTGACGCCGCCGGACGCGGAGCCGCCGATGACCCGCAGCGAGGTGCCCTTGGACTTGGTGAAGCCGTTGATCGCCGGGGAGGGGCCGATCCAGCCGATGTCGATCGAGCCGGCGTTCAGCGCCTCGATCTCGGCCGGGCCGGCGTTGAAGATCTGCGGCTTGATCTGGGTGGCGCCCAGCTCCTTCTGGAACAGGCCCTCCTGCAGGCCGACCAGCGGGGTGCCGTGGGTCAGGTTGGCGAAGTAGCCGATCTTCACGGTGTCGGCGGAGAGCTTCGTGCCCGAGGTGCCGGAGGCGGCTGCGGGGGCGGCCGCGGCCTTGCTGTCGGTGCTCTTCGAGCCGTAGCTGCAAGCGGTCAGCAGACCGGCGACGGTGACCGCGGCGACGACGGCGACGGCCGACCGTCTGATCCGGCCGGAGTTGGGGCGGGCCGGGGTATGCGGGTGCGAGGTGCTGGGTGCCATGAGAGTCGTCCCTGTTCCATGGAAGGAGGAAAGCGTGCGCTGTGCTGTCGGCATCGGGATGCCGGGGCGAGCCGGTCGGCCCCGCTGTGGGAAGGGCCGGTCCGGTGACAGGGGGTCAGTGCCCCTGTCCGCCCCCACATCGGGTCAGCCCGCCCTGGCCGCTGCCGAGGACGCCGCTGCCGATGCGGCCGCCTTCCTTGTCCATGCCCGAGAACGCCTCGCTGGGCATCAGACCCAGTCCTCCTCGTTCGGATCGGTGGTGCGTACGGTGTCGAAGGCCTCGCCCGCCATGCCGGCGGTGAGGGTGGTGCCGTCGGCCGGGTCGATCAGCAGGAAGGATCCGGTCCGGCGGTTGGTGCGGTACTCGTCCAGGGCCAGCGGTTCGGCGGTGCGCAGTACCACGTGGCCGATGTCGTTGACGTCCAGGCCGTCGGTGCCGCTGCGTTGTTCGAGGGTGTCGATGTCGATGCGGTAGGTGATCTCCTTGACCAGGGCCCGGACGGTGCGGGTGGTGTGCTTGAGGAGGACCTTGTCGCCGGC